>JBOHGX010000160.1:0-10621 GCA_050700255.1 Pseudonocardiaceae bacterium | reverse complement strand
GTGGTGGGCGATGGAGGTGCGCCAGCACCGCGACCGGGCCAGCGCTGAGCGGGACAGCGCGCAACAGCAGGCCCGGATCGCCGAGCTGGACCGCCGCGCCGCGATCAGCGCTGAGCGTGCCCGGATGGCCCGCGACCTGCACGACGTCGTCGCGGGACACCTTTCAGCGATCGCGCTGCAGTCCGAGGCGGCGCTCTCGATGGCCGACCATGACCCGGCCACCGCCCGCACCGTGCTGGCCTCGGTACGGGCGAACAGCGTGCAGTCGCTGGCCGAGATGAAGGCGATGATTGACCTGCTACGCGCCGAGGAGACGGACCCGCACACCGCCCCGGCCAGACTCGCCGATCTGGAGCCGCTGCTGGACTCCGCCCGCGCCGCCGGCCTGGAGGTGACGGTGCAGGCTGAGCTGGGCGGGGAGCTTCCCGCGGCCGTGGACTCACCTACCGGATCGTGCAGGAGTCGCTCACCAACGCCGTCAAGCACGCCGCAGGCTCACGGGCCAGGGTGGTGGTACGCCGTGAGGGTGCGGCAGTGGTTATCGAGGTCACCAACAATCTCACGGCACCTACCCGCCCCGAGGAGGGCACCGGCCTGGTGAGCATGCGTGAACGGGCGGCAGCGCTGGGTGGCACGCTGACCGCAGGCCTGGCCGGTGGAGGCTGGCGCGTGTATGCGGTGTTGCCGACGGGGATGAGCCAGAGATGACGATCAGGGTGCTGGTCGCTGACGATCACGCGGCGATCCGGATCGGTTTGGTGATGATCCTGTCCGGAGCCGAGGGCATCGAGGTGATCGACGAAGCCGGTGACAGCGCCACAGCGGTGCGCCTGGCCCGCGCATTGCGGCCCGACGTGGTGCTCATGGACGTCCGGATGCCCGGCACCGACGGCATCGAGGCCACCCGGGAACTGGTCGGTGCGGGCATCTGCGAGGTGCTCGTGCTCACCACGTTCGACCTCAACGAGTACGTGCACGAGGCGCTGCGTGCGGGTGCTGCCGGGTTCCTGCTCAAGTCCGTCGAGGCGCCGCGGCTGATCGAGTCGATCCAGCTGGTGGCCGCTGGGGACGGGGTACTCGAACCGCATCTGACCCACGGCTGCTGCGTGCTTTCGCCGCCACCGCAGCGCCGGCCCGCCGCGCCGAGATCCTGGATCAGCTCACCGAACGCGAGCGTGACGTGCTGGGCTGCCTCGGCGCGGGACTGTCCAATGCCGAGATCGCCCGGGAACTGTTCATCTCGGAGGCCACCGTGAAGACCCATGTGTCTCGGGTGCTGGCCAAGCTAGATCTGCGCTCCCGGGTCCAGGCCGCGATCGTCGCCCAGGACGCCGGCCTGGTGTCTAAGACCTGAATGGCGCGTATCACAACGCCAAGCTGCGTGCTCTTGTCTGTGTGGGGCACGGCACAGATGAGGTGAGCTATGGCACAGACTTGGCGGGAACAACGAGATGCGGTCACGCTGCTCGAAACCGCGCGTGCGGGCGGTTACGGGCTGCCGGAGGCGAGCGACAGCCACGGTGAGCACGGCGGGCACCAGCAGCCGGGTGTTACCCAGAGCGTGCGGACTGTCACCCACCGGGGCCGGGAGATCAGAATCGAGACCACCTACAAGGTGACCATCGACGGCGAGCCGCTCAAGGGCATGTTGGAGGTCCTTGGTGACGGGCGGGTCCACTACCACGGCCTACCGCAGTACGCGTTGCCTTCGGCAGTGGACATGGTGCGGCGGGTGATCGACTACTTCGGGTCCAAACCGCCGGTGAAAGACGAGCTCAATACGCGCATTGAGGAGGCACGGCCATGACGGTGACAAGGCGCAACATTCTCGAATCCGCCGACGCCCGTGACCGGTACCTGGCGGCCGTGGTCGAGCTGAACCGAGCGAACACAGGTATCACGGTCGGACGCCTCTACGAGCAGCTGAGGCAACTGGTGCCGCTGTTGCGCATATACGGTGAGGACCAGGAGCTGTCGGTGTGGGATGTGTTCGTCATCTGGCATTACCTGGCGATGCAGGTCGTGACCCCGCCGCTGGAGCCGTTGCGCAACCTCGCCCATGGAGGGCCGATCTTCCTCCCCTGGCACCGGCTGTTCCTGATCCGCTTGGAAGAGCAGCTCCAACGCGTCACGGACGCGGACACCGCCCTACCGTACTGGGATTGGGCCGCGCACGGCGAGCTGTCCGAGACCGCACAGCGCGAGGGTGAGCTGTGGGGCGAGCACTACCTGGGTGAGTCGCGCGGCCAGGTGACCAGCGGGCCACTCGCAGATATGCGGGTGCGCATCGAGGACCGCGGCGACGCCCTGTATTCAGTCGAGGAGCGCCCCTTGGAGCGCAATGCCGGTGTTGAGACGCCGAAGCTGCCTACGATCGCCGACCTCAATTGGGCGCTCGAAGACGAGAACTATGACGCGTCACCGTGGAGCGCCGCTAGCGAGAGCTTTCGCAATAAAGTCGAGGGCTGGTTGCAACGTCCACCCACACCCGAAGACCCCGTCCTGGAAAACTCACAGCTACATAACCGAGTGCACGTCTGGGTGGCTGGCGACATGTTCCCCGGGACGTCTCCGAACGACCCAGTCTTCTACCTCAATCATTGCAACGAAGACCGCATCTGGGAAAGATGGATGGTCAAACACGGCCGAAACTACCAACCTACCGCGGCTAACGCTGATGCCCCGATCGGCCACCGTCTCGACGACACCATGGTGACTCTCCTGGGAGAACCGCTGCGGCCCGCCGACGTACTGGACGCCAGCGCCTGGTACGCCTACGACGATCTCAGCGTTCCCTGACCTGGTCGCTCGTCCGATCACCTGAGCGGCAGGTCACTAGACCCGGGAGGACCGGCAGGCGCGACCACCGTCATGCCGGCGTCAATCGCAGCGGCGGCCAATCGACGGTCGTACGTCACGAGTTCGACGTCTGATGGATCCCACTCGGCGGCGGACACGAGGTGAATAGCGTCCAACGTCGGAGATCGTCGGTGCAGTGAGCGCTCCTGCGCGGTCGAGGATGTCTGCGTCAACGCAGACCTGTGCCACCGCGGCGAGCACTTCTGCCGCTTCGGCCAGCTCGTCGGCGAGAGCGGCCGGGTCGATCAGCTCGCCGGTCTCCCGGTGGTTGTTGCGACGGATGGTCCGCAGCACCTCGGCGCGAGAGAGCGCCGACGTCACCGCCAGCTCGTCGCACCGCTCGTCGAGCCACTCCTGAAGCGCACTGGATCCGTCCTCCGTCCGGACGAGCTTCACCAGCGCGCAGGAGTCGAGGTAGATTATCGATCTTCCTCGCCCCGCAGCTGTTCCAACGTGGCGCTCAACGGAAGTGTGTCGGCCCGGCGCGGCAGCGGGTGCCTGCCGGCGAGACCACCGGATCGGCCGCGCCGGAGCTTGCCCCGCGCCTCGAGTTCGTCGGCCAGTTGCTCGGCCGGGGTGGCCGGAACCAACCAGCCGACGAGCCGACCGCCGCTGGTCACCCGGCCGACCGCGCCCGCCCCGGCCAGGTCTGCGACGATCTTTCCGGTGTTGCGCAGTTCCCGGATGCCAACCTCACGTTCCTCTCGCTGCGGTCGTCGCGCAGTGGGGATCCGGGGAGGCCGATCATCACCGAGGCTGGGGGGCTCTTGGCTCAAGTCGGTCAGCTTAGCGGCATCGTCTGTCAATCGCGGCCACTGTCGGCAGCACGGAGGCACCGGCCCGCGGCGGGCGCGGATACGAAGAACCCACCCGACACGCTGGACGGCGACATGGATGCTCATCGCTGTCCGCAAGGCCACCTGGACGGCGACATGGATGCTTGTCGCTGTTACCGCGCAGCTACTGTACCAGCTGCCACATGGATGCTCGTCGCTGTGTGCCGCAGCTGCGCACAGCAAAGCTGGGGTCACCCAGAGAGCTGGGCGAGTCGGCGGTTCACCGCGTCGCAGTCGACGCCCTCCGGGTCGAACCTCGCACCCAGCCATTTCGGTGAGGTGCTCGTAATCGCCGTGGTCGGGATCGTCCATGACGTCGAGCAGGTGGTAGTACCCGGGCACGCCGCCACAATCCTCTGGTGGGCAGGCCCGCTCGCCCGCCACGCACACCGCGCGCCGGGTGTCGGTGTCGGGCTCGGCGACGTCCTCGATCTCGATGACGTGGTGCCACGAGTCACCGAAGTCGTAGGTGTAGCCGAAAACAGTGCCGATCTGGTGCACGACCCCGGCCAACCGGGCCTTGCGTTCGTCGCGCTCAGTGGTGCGGAACGGGGACGGCGGACCGGACCGCGGCGGGCCGTACCGGACCCCGGCGATGTCGAACCCGTGCAGGTGGTCGTCCTCCCAACCCATCGCCACCTGGATGACGTCGTGCAGCTGGGCGAGGGTGAACCGGCCCGGCACGTGCAGTCGCCGCCAGATCGGTGGGTCGATGTATTCCAGCGTCACCCGCAGCTGATAGACGACCGGGCTGAACGTCGCCGCGTGCACCATGGCGCCGGATGGTGCCACACCGGCGGGCGTGGGAGACCTGTGACGCGACGACGACAGCAGCAGGTGTCCCTCAGGAGGGACGTGCCCCTGCATGGGCTGGTCGGACGGATCAGTCGCAGGTGGAGACGATGGTGAGGTTGGTGATCTGGGTGAGTGGGATGGCGATCGGATCGTGGTCGCCGGTCACCGTCAGCCGGATCTGCCCGCCGTCGGCTGAGCGCAGCACCCCGCAGGCGCTGGTGTTGCTGTAGGTGACCTTCAGATAAGCGGGCGGATCGGTCGGAGCTGGCGGCGCCCACCAGCTCACGCCTACCCCGATCAGCAGCAACGTCAGTGCGGCGACCACGAGCCGGCGGCCGGCGTCGAGGTCGTCGGTGGCCTGGTCGGCGACCACGATCTGGTATGCCTCGACGGTGCCGTAGGTGCGGCGGATGTCTTGGCGGGTGCTGAGCCGGTGGCGGGTGCCGGCTTGCGCGGCCAGCACCCGCCACAGCCCGGCTACCGCGAGCGCGAGCCCACCGCCGATGAGCACAGTGACCAGTACTCGCCATGAGGTGGGTAGTCCGGCGGTGGTGTCGCGGCCTTTGATGATCACTGCGGTGGTGATCACGGTGAGGAACGCGGTCAGGCCGTTGCGCCAGGCCTCCGCGCTGCCTGGTCGACCTGGATGAGGCCATCACTGCCTTGGGTGACGCGGTGGCCGCCATCCCACCCAGCGACGCCGGCCGCCCCGGTTACCTGTCCAACCTCGGGGTCGCGCTGCATCACCGGTTCGAGCGCATCGGCGACCTGGCCGACCTGGACAAGGCCATCACCGCTGAGCGTGAGGCGGTGGCCGCCATCCCACCCAGCGACCCCGACCGCCCCATTTGCCTGTCCAATCTCGGGAACGTGCTGCGTGACCGGTTCGAGCGCACCGGCCAGCAGGCCGACCTGGACGAGGCCATCACCGCCAGGCGCGACGCGGTGACCGCCACCCCACCCGATAATCCCAACCGCCCCAGGCATCTGTCCAACCTCGGTCTCACGCTGCTGACCCGGTTCGAGCGCGTCGACCACCAAGCCGACTTGTACGAGGCCATCAACGCCTTTACGGATGTACTGGCCGCCGCCCCACCCGATCACCCCAACCGTCCTCTGTGGCTGTCCAACCTCGGCTTTGCCCTGTGGACCCGGTTCCGGCGCACGGGCCAGCAGGCCGACCTGGACGAGACCATCACCGCGTTCATGGATGCAGTGGAGGTGGAATCGGGCCCGCCCGCGGTCCGGATGCGCGCGGGTCGGGTGTGGGGGAGTGTCGCGATTGACGCCGGTTGGGTCGACTCCGCGGCTGACGGGTTCGCCTCCGCGGTGGGTTGGTTGCCGCTGCTGCCTGGCACGGGCTGCCGCGAACTACCCGGGAGGAACACTTGGCCGGCGTCCGCGGTCTGGCCGCGGACGCCGCGGCGTGTGCGATCCGAGCCGGGCGCCCGGAGCGAGCGGTGAAGCTGCTCGAAGCCGGCCGGTCGGTGCTGTGGGCGCAGACACTCAACCTGCGCACCGACCTCACCGCTCTCGCCGAGCGGGCACCCGAGCTGGCCACCCGTATGAAACAGATCCGCACCGAGCTGGACGCCCCCCACCTACCACAGCAGCTGATGCGATCTCACCTAACGTCGGTGACTCGGTCGAGCAGCTACACACCGCGCAGAGCCGCGCCGTGGAGCGCCAGATGAGCCTGGCCCGGGAGTTCGACGACCTCGTCGGTCAAGTCCGTGCACTGGACGGGTTCGAGCATTTGCTCGCACCGACCCCGTTCACCCAATTGCGCGCCGCGGCGGTCGGCGGCCCGGTGGTGATCGTCAACACCAGCCGCCGGCTGCCACGCCCTCCTGCGCACCACGACCGGCGTGCAGGTGGTGGACCTTCCTGATCTCACCGATCACCAGGTGATCGAGCAGGTCATCGCCCTCATTGGTGTCCTGACCGCGCCTCCCACCCCGACCGGCTGTTCCGCGACCGGGAGAAAGACCGGCAACACCTCGGCTGGCTGTGGGACACCGTCGCTGGACCTGTCCTGACCAGCCTCGGTCACGCCAGTCCACCCGGACCCGATATGGCCTGGCCGAGGATCTGGTGGTGCCCGACCGGGCCCCTGACCGTGTTGCCCCTGCATGCGGCCGGGCACCACCCTCGCCACCAGCGATCCGACAACCCCGCCAGCGCCGACACTGTGCCCGACCGGGTGATCTCCTCCTACACCCCCACCCTGACCGCGCTGCTGCGCGCCCACACCGCATCCACCCCGACCGGGCCGCCCCGGCTGCTGGCCATCGGCATGCCCACTACGCCCGGTGCCGGCGACCTGCAAGCAATACCGGCCGAACTGGACCGCATCCACGCCCGGTGCCGCATCACCACCCGCCTGCAGTCCCCCATCCGCCACCGTCTTGGACAGGGCCTATCAACAGACTCCGGCACCCAGCCGACCACCGCCACGGTCCTCGCAGAACTACCCCACCACGCTTGGGTGCACCTGTCCTGCCACGGCAGCCAGCACGTCACCGACCCCACCGAAAGCGCGTTCTGGCTCACCGACGGTCCCTTGCGCATCACCGACCTGATCGAGCAGCACGATCCCGGACCACGAGAGCTGGCGTTCCTGTCCGCCTGCCAGACCGCCGCCGGCAGCCCTCGGGCATTTGACGAAGCCATCCACCTCGCCGCCGCCATGCAACTCCTCGGCTACCGCCACGTCATCGCCACTCTCTGGTCGATCTACGACTCCACCGCACCCGACGTCGCCGACACCGTCTACGCCACCCTCACCGCCACCGGCACACCCGACGCCAACCACGCCGCCCACGCCCTGCACCACGCCGTCACAGCGCTGCGTGCCAAACGCCCTACAGAACCCCTCGCCTGGGCCCCCTATCTCCACGCCGGCCCCTGAGAGTTCGCGGGCTGCTCGGCCAGCCAGCTTCCTTGGTTGAGTGGTTGAGTGTCGCGGACTGGAATGATCATATTTGCGGATCGGCGGTGCTCGCCGGAAGCGCCGAGGAGCACGTCGCCCTCACTGTGGCCTCATCTCCGCGTACAGGTCGTCCAGGCCGACGGCCAGCACGCGGTCGCCGGGAACGCTCAGGTCGAGATCGAAGCCGGCCGCGCCGTAGCAGGCGAGCACAGTGTCGCGGGTGTCATACCCGCGGCCGGCCAGCAGGTCTCGGGCTTGGCGGAGGCGATCGACCTGGCGGGCGCCGAGGACATCACCCCACTTTGCTTCGCCGAGCGACAGGATCCGGCGTGGCTCGCCGGGCACCGTGGGCGCGAATACCACGACGTCGACCTCGATCTGGCTGCGCCGGGCTGGGTCGGCCACGACACCGGCGCCGACCTCGCCGGGTAGCGCCCCGAACAGCCCGGCCGGAGCGGCCAGGGCGAACTCCCGGCACATCTGCGCGAAGTGCGGCCCGAGTACCTGGGCCGAGAACCGGGCGGTGGCGTCCCGCCATACCGGGCGCGCACGGCCGCTTTCCAACAGTCCCCATTGCGGACGCATCACCACCTGGTAGAAGGTGATCAGCGGCTCGGCGACCCGGTAGCGGGATCGACCGGACCGGAACACATCGGGTTCCCGGCGCAGCAGCCCGCAGTCCTCCAACACGTTGAGATGGTGACCGATATCTGCCGCCCGGCGGCCGATGTAGCCGGCGATTCCACCGCGGGTCCCGTTGCCGTTCGCGACTGCGGCGAGCACGGAGTGGTACAGCGCGGTGTCCCGCATATCGGCCTCTTCCTCCAGGAGGTAACGGGCTTCACGGAACAACGGGCTGGCCGGGTTGAGCACCGTTCGCAGCACCCACTCGTCGAAGTCGGCCAGGCTCTGCGGGCTGTCGTCGTTGACGAAGCGGCGATAGGCGGGGGTACCGCCGACGACGGCGTGCGACTGGACGGCCAGCCGCGCGTCGGCCACCTCCCAGTAGCGGGCCGCCAGCGGGTAGTCGAACGGGCGTACCACCAGCTCGAGGCTGGCCCTGCCGCGCAGCGGTGCACTGCCGGCGAGCAGCCCCCCCATCACAGACATCGCCGATCCGCAGAGGATCAGCGAGATCGTCGCACCCTCCGACACCGCCCGGTCGATCTCTCGTTGCAGGATCGACGGCAGCGCCGGCGACACCCTGCTCAGATAGGGGAACTCATCGATCACGACGGGGCCCGCGAGGCTGCCACCGACCGCGAAGAGATACCTGATCGCCTCGTCCCAGCCGAGGAAACGCGGTGGTACCGGCGCATTCGCAGCCCGGCCCAACACGTCCGCGAACAGCCTCAGCGACTCGGACTCGGTGGCCTGTGTCGCGCCGAAGTAGCAGCCTCCGGTCTCCCGGGCGAGCGCCTCCACGAGGTAGGTCTTGCCCTGGCGCCGCCGACCGCTGACCACACCCAGCCGGGGTCGACCCGCCGCGGGTGACGCCAAGGACGTCAGGTGACGCCACTCGACGTCCCGATCGAAGATCCGGTTTGGCTTGCTCGGCATCACTGTCCAAAAGAACGAGGACTATACTTCGTCGAAGTGTACTCCTCGTTGCTTGAGACGGTCTACCTCACTGGCATGGGACGTTGGAGAGGGGTAGGCAAGCTGGCTGCGGCGCCGATGGCGTCGACTGAGCAGCGACGCGACGATCGGCAGCACCGGCAACGATGTCCACAAAACCAGCAGCGGGCGGTCCAGGAACAGCCGGCGCAGCCGGTCGCTCATGCTCATGGTGACCTGCCATTGATCGACGGAGTTGTCCGAGACGCTGACCGCGACGCCGACGTCGAGCCGGGCGGCGATGCCGGTGTCGTCATGCACGTCCGCACACCCGGGGGACCACACTGGCGGTGCGTGCGCCGTCCTGTCGGGGTTCGCCACTACGGTGTGCGTCCGTGGCGCGTTACCCCCGGTTACCGGTTGAGCTGTTCCGCTTCGCCACCACGGAGCGGGCCGAGCTCAACACCGCGGTGCTCTACGCGTTCGGGGCGGCCAACGAGCGGCTGGAGACCTGGCTGACGCTGGGTGACGTCGCCGCGCGACTGCAGACCGTCGGCCACTTCACCCCGGTGGCCGACGAGGACCTGGTGCCGGTGCTCGACCAGCTGCGCGACTGGCAGCTCATCGACCGCACCCAGGACCACGCGGCGCACTACTCCACCGCCGAGGACTTCGAGCGCAACAACCTGCGCTATTCGCTGACCCGCCACGGCGAGGCCGCCCTGGAAGGTTTCTCCCGTGCCGCCGCGGTGCTGGAAGCCACCGGCGCACTGCAGACCGCCGTGCTCGATGCCATCGCCGAACGTCTGGATGAGCTCGCCGCGATGCTCACCGACCCCACGGCCACCGACCGGCGGGTGTACAGCACGCTGGCCGAGCTCGAAGGCCACCTGGAGTCGCTGGTCGCCGGGGTCAAGCAGTTCAACGGCGAGCTGCAACGGCTGCTGCGCGACGACTCCGGCGCGCTGGAGACCTTCCATGAGGTCAAGCACGCCACCATCGCCTACCTGCAGGAGTTCGTCACCAACCTGGACAACCGCCAGCGCGCCATCGCCGCCTCGGTGGCCCGGATCGAGGCGCACGGCCTTCCCGACCTGCAGCAGCGGGCGCTGCGCGGTGCCGACCTGCCCGCCCTGCCACGCACCGACCCGTCCATCGCCTGGCTGGAGCAGCGCACCGCGAAATGGGACGGTCTGCGCGCCTGGTTCCGCCCTGTCGACGGTAGCGCCCCGCGCGCCGCCGCCCTGCAGGATGTCGCCCGCCGCGCGATCGTGGCTCTGATGCGGGTCTTGGAGCGGCACACCGAAGCGCGCCGCCGGGCCTCGTCGGCCGCGGCCGACTTCCGCGCCCTGGCCCGCGCCTTCGCGATCTGCCCCACCAGCGCCGAGGCGCACCGGCTGGCCGCTGCCGCGTTCGGCCTGTGGCCGGCCCGGCACACCCAGCTCGGCCTGGACGACGAGGAGCTGGTGCCCGCTGCCACCCCGTGGGCCGATGCGCCGCGGGTGGCCGTCTCCCCGCATCTGCGCACCCGCGGCCGCGTCGAGAGCACCGGCGGCACGGCCACCGTCCGTGACGTCCGTGAGCTGCGCCGCGCCCGGCAGCACCACGCCGCCCACGAGCGCGCCGAGCTGGAGGCCGCCTG
>JBOHGX010000159.1:0-2176 GCA_050700255.1 Pseudonocardiaceae bacterium | reverse complement strand
GTGATCTCGCCGTGCAGCGTCATGGGGCACTCCGGGTCACGCGGCGCTCGGGCTGATCCACTTGTCACGCAGGCTGGCGAGCACGATCACCGAGACCGCGAGCAGCACGAGGCTGAGCACGATCGCGGCCTCGGGATCGGTCTCCAGCGCGAGGTAGACCGCCAGCGGCATGGTCTGGGTCTCGCCGGGGAAGTTGCCGGCGAAGGTGATGGTGGCCCCGAACTCGCCCAGCGCGCGGGCCCAGCACAGCACCGCACCGGCGGCGATGCCCGGGGCGACCAGCGGCAGGGTGACGCGGCGGAAGGTCAGCCACCGGGACGACCCGAGGGTGGCGGCGGCCTCCTCGTAGCGTTGGTCCGAGCCGCGCAGTGCCCCGTCGATGGCGATCACCAGGAACGGCATCGCCACGAACGCCTCGGCGACGATCACCCCTGCGGTGGTGAACGGCAGCGAGAACCCGAACCAGGAGTCCAGGTACTGGCCGATGAGCCCGCTGCGCCCGAGCACGAGCAGCAGGGCCACGCCACCCACCACCGGGGGCAGCACCAGCGGCACCGTTACCAGCGCACGGAGGTACTTGCGGCCGGGCAGCTCGCTGCGGGCCAGCAGCCAGGCCAGCGGCACCCCGACCACCAGGCACAGCGCGGTCGCTGAGGAGGCGGCCACCACCGACAGCTGCAGCGCCTCGAGCACAGCTGGTTCGGCCAGCCGGGTGAACAGGGTGCCCCACGGGGCCTCCAGCATCAGGCCGGCCAGCGGGACGGTCAGGAAGGCCAGGCCGGCCACGGCGGGCAGGACCAGCACCACGGGCAGCCCGCCGGGTCCGCGAGAGCGCCGCTTCCGGGTCCCCGCGCGAGTCGTCGGGGTAGGACGGGAGCGGGTGCTGGTCATGGGGCGGCGGTCGTGACGTCGGTGATGAAGCCGAACCTGTCCAGGACTGCCTTGCCCGGCGCGGAGAGCACGTAGTCGATGAACTTCTGGCCTGCGGCGGCGTTGGGTGCCGTCTTTTCGAGCAGGACGATGCTGTAGTCGTTGACCGCCTTATCGGCTTCGGGGAACTCGATGCCCGTGACGTTGCCTTCGGCCGAGGCCACGTCGGTGCGGTAGACCAGACCGGCGTCGGCCTCGCCGAGCGCCACCTTGGTCAGCACCGCCTTGACGTCCTGCTCCAGGGTGTCCGGAGCCGGGCTGACCCCGGCGACCTCGAAGGCCTGCAGCGCGGCCGCCCCGCAGGGAACTTCCTTGGCGCAGATCGCGATGTCCAGCTCCGGCTTGCCGAAGGCCGCCAGACCGTCGACGTTGCCGGGGTTGCCCTTCGGGACCACGATCTGCAGCTTGTTCTGCACGAACACGGTGGGCGCTGCGGCGGTCTGATCGGCCTCGACCACCCTGTCCATCTGGGCCCGATTCGCGGAGGCGAACACATCAGCCGGAGCACCCCGGATGATCTGCGTGGCCAGCGTGGTGCTGCCTGCGAAGTTGAGCCGCACCGTGGCGTCGGGGTTGGCCTGCTCGAAGTCCTTGGCGATCTCGGTGAACGCCTCGGTCAGCGACGCCGCAGCGAACACCGTGACCTCACCGTTATCGTCACTCCCGCCGCAGCCGGTCAGTCCTAGCAGGACGGCGCTGCCCGCGACGAGCAACCGCCATGATCTCAGTCGGCGATGTGCCACATTGTCCTCCGCGTCGTAGATACGGATTCGATCCGAAATGTCGGGTCTGTGAAGCCTGTACCCGCAAATCGATCCGAGTATGCGGAGAAAGAGAAAGAAATCGACCGAGTATGCGGTTACGCGGTGTGGTCGAAGCACCCGACGCGTGGCGGTCGCGGCGAACGGTAGTGGCTCTATCGACCTAGGTTGCCGGACGCCTTTCCGGGTAATGTCCTCATGACGAGCGCGCTGGAGACGGGACGATCCGGATCCGGTCGCCGGCACCAGGGGGTGCACCAGTGAGCCGGTGGGCAGCGCGGGTCATCGTCGCGCTGCGGTTGGTCCTCGTGCCGATGTGGGTTGGCGCCGCGGTACTCGCCGTGCTGTACCTGCCGTCGCTGGGCGAGGGTCAGCGTGGCGCGATCGGTACCGATCTGCTTCCCGCCGACGCGTCGGCGCTGGAAGCTGAGCTGCTGTCCAAGACGCAGTTCGGTGTCCCATTAGTCGCCCGCACCGTCGTGGTC
>JBOHGX010000158.1:0-2787 GCA_050700255.1 Pseudonocardiaceae bacterium | reverse complement strand
TTCATCGCGCGGGTGCTCCCTCACACCAGATGAACGATTCCTCGACAAAATCGATCATCCCAGGTCAGGCAGCACCCGCGTCCTCAACACCCCAAGCACGCACGAATCAAATCGGTGGATCCGGGCTCAGCGACACGGCCGGCACGATCGCGCTTATCGCGGCTAACGCTTTCGTCGTGTTCTTCGGAATCTCGTGGGGCCCGACGGTCTGGGTCCTGCTTGGCGAGATGTTCAACAACCGGATCCGAGCCGCCGCCCTCGGGCTTGCCGCAGCCGCTCAGTGGATCAGCAACTTCCTCATTTCGACGACGTTCCCCGCCTTGGCCGACATCAGCCTTGGGTTGGCGTACGGCCTCTACACGGCATTCGCGCTGCTTTCGTTCTTCTTCGTTTTCAAGTTCGTGCCAGAGACGAAGGGTAAGCAGCTCGAGGGCAGCCAGCCGCCGCAACCCATGGGAATGCTTGCCCACGGGCAGGTTCAACGCCGCATCCGCCGGGTAGAGGTTGGCCGCGCCGGGTGCACGGTAGGCGATCCGGGTGACAGTGACTGTTCCGAACACGGTGGCCAGATCGCGCTGATGACCTCCTTCCGCCCGGGCGCGCCCCACACCGTCGGCGCCGACCACGACCTCGGGGCGCCGCTGCTCGCGACAGGCCCGCAGGTCCACGTGGTCCTGGAACAGGCTGCGCGTCAGCTCCCTGCAGCGCTCAGTGAGCCGATCCTCCAGCTGGGCATGAGTCAGCCCACCGCAACCAGGATCGGCTAGCCCCGCCACGACCTCCTCGAACAACTGCCGGGACCGGTCAAACGCTCCGGCCGAGGCCTCCTCGCGCCCCGTCCTGGCCTGCTGTGCGTACCCTGACACCGGGCTCCTTCTCAATTGCGACGTTCCGGACTTTAGACACCCCGAACGTAGCGGGAAGGAGCCCTTCAATCGCCCAAGACACGCGCAAAACCGCAGGTCACGCACCCCTCCGCGCTCACTTCAGAAGAGCCGCACCCAAGTAACTTTACTTCTGGTGGTGGTTTCGGGATCATGGTTTATGGTTGACTGTCACTGTGGATGTGCCGGCTCGAGATCGCGGAGTCCTCACGTCCTGGGTTCGTTCGCCGTCGATGCGGGCTGGGGTGGCCCAGCGGGCGCGGATCGTGCTGCTGGCCGCCGATGGGGTCGGCACCGGGGAGATCCGCACCCTGCGAGGGAGATCGATCAGTCACATCAGCCACATCGTCGCCCGAGCGGCAGCCACATGTGGGGACCGTGCATGTCCTTGAAGGCCGCAATGGTCGCTGGTGCCAAGCCTCCGAACGGAACCATCTAAACAGATGCGGCGAGTTTGCTGCCGAGAAGAAGAAGGAGGAATTATGAAGAAGGAGGAGGAATTATGGCGGATTACAACCCAATAACAGGGACTGGCATACCCACGGAACCTTGTGGTTCCCTGCCCCGGCCGCAGAAGCTCCAGGACGCCTTCGCCGCCTACGATGCCGGCGAGATCACCAAGGAGGCGCTGGAGGCCGAACAGGGCGTGGCCGCCAAGGACTCGATCGAGCGCATGGAGGCCACCGGATCGCCGATCGTCTCGGATGGCGAGCAGCGGTGGTCGAGTTTCGCCACCTACCCTTTCATGGCCACCATGGCCGGGACGGGGCTCAACCCCAGTCTGGGTCCGGGCGGCCAGACATTCGCCTTGTTCCCGGACTTGCACTACAAGGCGATGCCCAAGATCGTGAGCGGACCGTTCCGCTATAGCGAGTACGCGGCCGATGCCCTGGCGAAGTCCCTTCCGTACGCGACCAAGCCAATGAAGCAGGCCGTGATCGCCCCCTCAATGCTCTCGCTGCTGATGCCTCTGTGGATCGAGGTGCCGGATTATCCCCGCGACCAGTTCCTGTCGGACCTCGTCGATGAGTGCGAGACGGACATCCGTAAGGCGTTTGACGCCGGAGCCGCACGGGTCTCGATCGACTTCACGGAGGGCCGGCTGGCGCTAAAGGCAGATGCCCGCAACCCGTGGACGAGCTCCGGCTTGCTCCCGCAGTTCGTTGACCTCATCAGCCAGGTGGTGGACCGTTTCACGCCTGAGGAACGCGTGAACATCGGCGTTCACACCTGTGCTGGAAGCGACGCGACCTCGCACCACAGCGGGGAGGTTCCCTACAGAGGCCTGCTTCCGGAAATGTTCAAGATTAATGCGGGCTACTTCCTGATCCAGTGCGCGATGGAGGAGGACAAGGAAGAGACCTACAAGATGATTGGCGAGTACAGCCGGGACGACGCGAACGGCGTTTCGCAGATGTGCTACGTCGGTGTCATCTGGGTCCAGAATCCCGAGGTGGAGACGGCTCAGCAGGTGTGCGACGACCTGGTCAGGGCCGCCAACTATATCCCGAAGAACCGCCTCGGCTCCACGGATGACTGCGGGTTCCAGCCGTTCGCCATCGACAAGAGGCCGTCCTACGGTGGGCCTGACGTCGCCCGCGACATCGCGTTCCAGAAGATCCAGGCACGCGTTGACGGCACCAGGATGGCCGCCGAGAGGCTCGGCATCGACATTCCGTAAGAGCGGTCCTGTGTGAAACCTCCGATCCGCCGGAACGGCCCCACCCCGGGAAGCGAGGTCGCCGTTCCGGCGGAGATTTCGCCGGTCTCTTGTGTCTGAGCCCGGATCCACCGACGAGGATTCTATGATCGTTTTACTGTGATTGTGGATCTTCTTTTTGGGGTGGTCGCATTTCGGGTGCGCGGAGGCCGCCGGTCTGCCCGGCTTTTCCACGGTGGTTGT
>JBOHGX010000157.1:0-17771 GCA_050700255.1 Pseudonocardiaceae bacterium | reverse complement strand
CTGCGGTGCAGCGGCCCTGGTCACGTCCAGGTTGATCACACCGGGTTCGACGATCGCGCGCTCGTTGGCCGGGTCAACCTCTAGGATGCGACGCATCCGCGAGGTGACGATCAGCACGCCCTCGGCGTGCGGCAGCGCCCCGCCGGATAGCCCGGTACCCGAGCCGCGAGCCACAAACGGCACCCCCGCGGCGGCGCAAGCCTTCACCACCGCGGCGATCTGCTCAGCGGACTCCGGCAGCACCACGATGCCCGGCACCACGCGGTACTGGGCCAGCCCGTCACACTCGTATGTGCGCAGCTGTTGCCGGTCGGTGATCACTGCTGCAGGTCCGAGCAGGGCGGTGAATTCCGCAGCTAGCAACCCCAGCCCCGCGCCCTCGTGCGTCGTCTTCATCGCCTACTCCCCTGGTACCGCATCGCCGTGGCGGTTCCTCGACCAGTGTCGCAGCTTGACGCGCGCAGTCAGAGGCGCAGCTACGGAGAACTGGTCCTGCCTATGCTTCTCCACCCGTAGGCTCACCCCAGATGAAGATGGACTATCAACTCGCCTTTTCGTCGGCGAGCTAGTGCCCACCAACTGCTTTCGGGATGGGGGTGGCTGGGTCGTCAACCCACACGTAGTGACGGTCAGCTGTGACGGTCACTCCGTAGCGATCGCGGCGGGCCGCTAGGTACGCTATCTCACTCCGCTGTGACAGCCTCTTCGGTAGACAAGCTGCACGACATATGGGCATGCTCGACGCATGACAGTGCAGATCGCCGTTCGGCTCGACGACACGCTCGCCCAGAATGCCCGGGCCGCAGCCACGGCCGCAGGGACCAACCTGTCTGAGTGGATCCGCTTTGCCATCCGGCAGCAGGCCGCGCTGGCGACCGCGCTACGGGCCCGGGCCGAGGAAGACTCCGGCCCACCGCTCTACACCGACGGGCAGGAGGACACTCTGCTCGCCGCGCGCCGACGCCGCGCCGCCGCAGCGTTCACCGACACAGCTCCTGAACAGAGGTGAGTGCACTCGCACCGCGCTCGCCGCTTCCCCCCGGATCGTCCGGAATCCGGTTCGGGCAGGTATGGGAGTCTCCCGACGAGGCCATCGGCTCGATGCGCTACCTCGTCGTCTCCTCCGACGCCTACAACACCGCTTTCGGTGATCGCCGCGTCATCGCCGTCGAAGTCGACTCCCGCGCCGTCTACCAAGGCGCCTACCGCGAACCCATCGTCGACGCCGGACCGCACACCTCGACCGGCTCACCTGGGTCACCCGCAGTCAACTCACCGAGTTCGTCGCCGAACTCCACCCCGACCGCCACGCCACCGTCACCAGCATCATTCGAGAACTGATCGGCAAACACCTGACCCTGTCGGCTAGCTCGCGGCTCACCGATCGAGCCGTTGCATGCCGACACCATCCTGTTCGGGGCGGCGGCCAGCGGCCCCCGTCCCTGGTTCAGTTCACGTCTGCCATCGCGCTTCCGTCAGCGCCCCGCTGCCGGCGACCGGTGGCTTTCGCACAGCCACAGAACGTGACTACCTCGTAACCTATGGTCGCCCTGCCCTACCCTGAGCTGGCCGGGATCACACCTGAGTGGTCTGCTCCAGGTCGATCACGATCTTGCCGAGCGCGTGACCGGACTCCACTGCTCGCAGTGCTTGTGGCGCTTCGTCGAAGGGATAGGTCTGGAGCACCTTGGGATCGACTTTGCCCGCGGCGACCAGCTTGGCGACGGCGGCAACACCGGCCGAACTGGACTGCAGGAAGCTGCCGCCCAACTCCGTGACACCGGGATCGACGACCGACACGATCCGGGCGGGATTGGTGATCAGAATGGCGACGTGGCGCATCGATTCGCCGCCGACCAGGTCGAAGATGGCATCCACGCCGCCGGGCAGCACCTGGCGCATCCGCTCGACGACGTCGCCACGGTCGTAGGCCACCAGGATGGCCCCGAGGCTTTCCGTCAGCGACCGCTTGGTCTCGCTACCGACTCCAAAGACCGCCGCGCCGCGGTTGCGCGCCAGCTGCGCGGCCATCACTCCGACACCACCACCAACGCCGTTAATCAGCACCGTCTCGCCCTCGGCGACGTCTAGTTTGCCCAGACCGTCCCAGGCGGTCCCCCCAGCCACCGGCAGCGCGGCTGCCTGCACGAAACTGATCTGCGCAGGCTTAGGCGTGGTCGCCTCGGCGAGTAGTACCGCATGCTCGGCGTAGCTACCGTGTTCCGGCGCGGTCGTGCCCATCACTTCATCGCCTTGGGCGAATCCCTCGACATCGGAGCCGACTGCTACCACGACACCGGCCGCCTCGACGCCCAGCACCAGAGGAAAACTCGGAGTGGCCTGCGGGTTGGCCATCGCGCCGCTGCGAATCTTGTAGTCGGCAGGATTGACCCCGACAGCCTTCACCTTGATCACCAGATCGCTGGGACCCGGCACCGGCTCAGGCCGATCGAACCAGGTCTCGGTCTCAGGGCCGCCGTAAGAGGCGAAGCCATAGGCCCTACTCATCCTGGTCAGTCCTCTCCCTCGTCACGCACCAGTCCTTCCTACCCTGCCTCGACCGACCGGCAGGTGGCGTCGGTCATGTGGCGAGCAGGCGCCCGAGATTGCGCACGCGGTAGGTGATCTCCTCGGGGGCGTCGAAGCTTACTCCCGCGCCCAGTGCGCGATCGCGGCGATGAACTGGGTCACCAACTCCGCAGAGTCGGCGCTGAGTCGAACGGTGCACGCGTCGGGTCCGTGACTGTCGATGTCGCCGGGGATCGAGGCGAACAGGCTGGCTCCCACGGTATCGGCGGGCAGCGCGACGGTGATCGACGCTGTGTAGCGGTAAGACGCGCTGGCGAAGGACTGGGTCAGGTAGCTGGCCGCGTCCGGGGTGGGCAGGTCGCGCGCGGCGAAGCGGCGGTGTGTGGGGCTGGGGCGGCCGATCCGGTCCACCCGGAAGGTGCGCCAGTCCGCGGGCTCAGGATCCCAGGCCAGCAGGTACCAGCGCCCTTGCACGGTGACCAGGTTGTGCGGCTCGACCCGGCGTGCACTGGTCTGGCCGGCCCGGTCGCAGTAGTCGAAGGTCAGCAGTTCCTGGTCGCGGCAGCAGGAGGCGAGCAGAGCCAGGACGGCAGGGTCGGTACGCGGTGCATCGCGGTGCGGTACCGCCGCGGTAGCGGCGGTGAGGGCGGCCAGCCGGGGACGCAGGCGGGCCGGCAGCACTTGTTCGAGCTTCGTCAGCGCCCGCATCGAGCTCTCCTCGATACCAGTCACGCTTCCGGAGGCGGTCGTGGCCTCGGCCAACACGGCGATGGTCTGGGCGGATAGGGCAGGTTGCGGGCCGGGGACGGCTTCGGTTGCTGCGCAGGCCGTGGCGGCCACCGCACGCAGTCGGGCGGGAAGTACCCGGTCCAGCTTGGCCAGCGCGCGTCCGGCTGGATCCTCGGAGCCAAGTCGGTGTTGGATCATCCGTAGCCCAACGACGACGGCAATCACCTCGTCGTCGCGGACATTTCCTGACCGCATCTGCGTCTAGCGTCGAAGACGTTCACCATCGAATGCGAAGGAGACTCCGTCGTGAAGATCGCCGTCACCACACCGACCGGGAATGTCGGGCGCCACGTCGTGGCGATGCTCGTCCGCGCCGGCGTGCGGCCCACGGTCTTGGCTCGCGACTCCCGCCGTCTCGACGCTAGGGTTCGCGACCTCGTTGATTCCGTGACGGTCGATCTCGGTGACGCTGACGCCGTCGTCGACGCGACCGCTGGTGCCGACGCGTTGTTCTGGGTCGACCCGCCCACCTTGGCCGCAGACCCGATCGCCGAGTACGCCCGGTTCGGCGCGAACGCCGCGCGCGCCATCACCGCCAACGGCATCGCGCGGACGGTGTTCCAGAGCAGCATCGGCGCCGAGAAGCGGCACGGCGCCGGGGAGATTGACGGGCTGGCCCGTACCGAGGAGCTGCTCGACGCCAGCGGGGCGTCGGTACTGCACCTGCGTTGTGGGTTCTTCTTCACCAACCTGCTGCTGCAACTCGATGCCGTCCGAAATGGTGTCCTGCGGGTTGTGCTGCCGACCGATCAGCCGATGGCCTGGGTCGCTCCCCGCGACATCGCCGAGATCGCCGTCCACCGGCTTGTGTCGGGCAAGTGGTCCGGCCGGCACGTGCAGGCCGTCCACGGCCCCGCCGACCTCAGCTGGGACCAGGCCGCCGCGATCGTCGCCGAGGCCACCGGCCGGCCGCTGCGAGCCGAGCAGATCCCCGACGATGACATGCGTCAGATCCTGAGGGGAGCCGGCATGGGCGACGGGCTCGTCGAGGCGGTCATGGGCATGTCGACCGGCCTACGTGACGGCTTCACTCCCGAGCAGGCGCGAGACGTCACCACGACGACTCCGACGACACTCGCGTCTTGGTCCTACGATGTGCTCCGCCCCCTGCTGTGACTGCGCCGGAAGGTCAAGGGTTGCTCTCCGTGGAGATGAGGTCGGCAGCGGTCCCGGTGGAGAGTGAAGGGCCGATTCGCCAGGGCAGGTGGCGCGTACGCGGCGCGGCGCTGGCCAGGCAGAATGCCAGCCGTGGTCTTGCCCCGGCACCCGTATCTGGACGGGCCCTTCCCCCGGGCGTTCGCTCACCGCGGTTGGCACCTCGGCGAGCTGGCCGGAATGGAGAACTCGCTGGGTGCGTTTCGCCGCGCGGTCGCGGAGGGCTACCGGTACCTGGAGACCGACGTTCGAGCTACCCGGGACGGCGTGGTCGTGGTCCTGCACGACGCCAAGCTCGATCGCACGACCGATGGCTGCGGCGTGGTCGAGCAACTGGAGTGGGCAACGGTACGTACCGCACGGGTGGGTGGCCGCGAGCAGGTCTGCCGGTTGGTTGATCTGCTTGAAGAGCTCCCGCAGGCCCTGCTCAACGTCGACGTCAAGGCCGACACCGCGGTCATCCCGGTACTGGAACTGCTTCAGTCGACGGACCAGTGGCACCGGGTGTGCCTCGCGTCGTTCTCCGAGGCCCGGTTACAGCGGTTGCGCGCCGCGGCCGGACCGCAGCTGTTGACCTCGATGGGCACCGCGTCGGTGGTGGCGTTGCGGCTACGTTCGATACTGCCGCTGCCATGCGGGCCGCCGATCCGTGGTGAGCTCGCGCAACTACCGGTACGCCGGTATGGGATCCCCGTGGTGGATCGCCTGCTGGTGCACTACGCGCACCGCCGTGGCCTGGAGGTACACGCGTGGACAGTGGACCACGCCGCCGAGATGGACGCTCTGCTCGATCTCGGCGTTGACGGTCTGGTCACTGATCGGCCGGATGTACTGCGCGACGTGCTGAGGGCTCGGCGGGCGTGGCCCGGTGGACCTGCCAGAGGCGGCGCAGGTGGGTGATTCGACGGCTCCGACAGTCCCGTCCGACGAGGCCGGCCGGCGCCGTGACCAGCGTGCCTGGTGCTGGTATGACTGGGCGAACTCGGTGTTCGTCACCTCGATCGTCACTGTGTTCTTCTCCCTGTACCTCACCACGGTGGCGGTGAGCGACGCGCGGGCCTCCGGGCAGGCCTGCCCGACTCGTAACGCGCTGGTCGGCTGCGACATCGCGCTGTTCGGTCTGGAGTTCCCCGCCGGTTCCCTGTTCGGCTATCTCCTGGCAGCGTCCACTGTCCTTCAGGTTCTGGTGCTGCCGCTGACCGGCGCCATCGCCGACCGGACCCAGGACAAACGGCGGATGCTCGGGTTCTTCGCGTTCACCGGTGCCGGTGCGACCGCTCTGCTCGCGTTGGTGACCGGGACCCACTGGCGGCTCGGTGCCGTGCTGTTCATCGTGGCAACCACCGGCTACTACGCGTCGGTGGTCATTTACTACTCGGTCCTTCCGGATATCGCGACCGCCGACGAGCGCGACGGGCTGTCCTCCCGCGGCTGGGCCTTCGGCTTTCTGGGCGGAGGCATCGCCCTGGGCCTGAATTTGATGATCTACGTTGGACGCGATGCGCTGGGATTGTCTGAGCCAGCGGCAGTACGGGTCTGCTTCCTCATGGCCGGGTTGTGGTGGGCCGGCTTCACCCTCATCCCGCTGTCCCGGATGCGCAGCTACCGGCCACCACAGGGCACCGAGCAGGGGATGGCGGTGCTCACGGCTGGCTTTCGGCAGCTGTCGGGCACGCTGCGCAGCGCCCGGAGCTACCCCCTGACGCTGGCTTTCCTGGCTGCGTACCTGATCTACACCGACGGGATCAGCACGGTGGCCGGCATCGCAGGCCAATACGGTGAGCTGGAGCTGGGGCTGGCGCGCAGCACACTGATCAGCACGATCCTGCTGGTGCAGTTCGTGGCGTTCTTCGGCGCGTTGCTGCACGGCTGGGTGGCCCGCCGATTCGGTGCCAAGCGCACGATCATGGCAAGCCTGGTGCTGTGGATCGTCGTGATCGCTGCGGCATACTTCGTCCAAACCGGCGATGAACTGCAATTTTACGCAGTGGCCGTGGGCATCGGGTTGGTGCTGGGTGGGACCAACGCACTGTCCCGGTCGCTGTTCAGCCAGCTGGTACCGGCGGGCAAGGAAGCGGAGTACTTCTCGGTCTACGAGATCGGCGCGCGGGCGACCTCCACGCTGGGCCCGTTACTGTTCGGGGCCATCGGGCAGGCCACTGGCTCATTCCGCCCGGCCATCGCATCCCTGGTGGTGTTCTTCGTCATCGGCTTGGTGTTGCTCTCCCTGGTACCAGTGCGCCGAGCGATCCGGGCTGCGGGCAACCGCGAGCCCTCAGTGATCTAGAGCGGGCACCGCGTCGCCGCCTTGGGGTAGCGGGTTGCTCAGACGGGTGATGCAGTACACCCTGTGGCGAAGTAACGGGTCACATTGAGCCTGCGATTCACTCTTTGTGGGCGATCTGAGCGCGGGAAGGGCGCAAAAGTACATCGTCGCCACGGGTCTTCGGGGTCTGGGAACGTCAGGCGCTCTCGCGGCGTTGCACTCGGTGAGCTTGATGTAGGGGACGGGGGTCCCCTACACGGAGAAGGGACATGATTATGGCCGACCGCGTCTTGCGTGGTAGCCGGCTCGGAACAGTGAGTTACGAGACGGACCGGGATCACGATCTTGCTCCTCGCCGGTCGGTGCACTACGCCTGCCCGAAGGGCCACAACTTCGAGGTTCCGTTTGCCGACGATGCCGAACTGCCTGCGACTTGGGAGTGTCGGTTGCACGGCAACGAGTCCATGCTGTCCGACGGGGTAGAACCGGAGCCGAAGAAGAGCAAGCCGCCGCGTACGCACTGGGACATGTTGTTGGAGCGACGGAGCATTCCCGAACTCGAGGAGCTGCTCGACGAGCGACTCACCGAAGTGCGCGGTCGCCGCTCCCGTTCGGCTTGACGCCTAACACCAGCCATCCTGCCGGTGGATCAAGACTGCTTGGCTCGGGAGGGACTGTCGGCCAGGTCGGGCCGGCGACGCAACCGCTCCAGGCGGCGCTGCACGCCCCAGACTGTTACACGCCACAGCGCCTCGCGGACGATCGTGCCGTTCATCTTCGACTGGCCCTGCTCCCGTTCGGTGAAGGTGATCGGAATTTCCAGCACCGTGAAACCGGCACGGACCGCGCGCCATGCCAGGTCGACCTGAAAGCAGTATCCCTGGGAGGCCACCGTACTGAGGTCGAGGCATTCCAGTACCCGGCGGCGGTAGGCACGGAACCCGCCGGTGACGTCATGGATACCGATCCCTAGCGCCACCCGCGAGTAGTAGTTACCGCCGCGGGACAGCCATTGCCGGTACTGGGGCCAGTTCACCACCCGTCCACCGGGCACATACCGCGAGCCCAGTACAACATCGGCGCCTGCCTCCCGGGAAGTGTCAACCAGCGCCTGCATCAGCCGAGGTAGATCCTCCGGGGCGTGCGAGCCGTCGGCATCCATCTCCACCACGACGTCGTAGCCGCGCTGCAGTGCCCAGCGGAAGCCAGCGACGTAGGCCGCGCCGAGACCGGTCTTGGCGGCACGGTGCAGGACGTGTATCCGGCCGTCGGCAGCGGCGAGCTCGTCGGCCAGCGCGCCGGTGCCGTCCGGGCTGTCGTCGTCTACAACCAGAACATGTGCTTCAGGCACCGCTTGGCTCAACCGGCGCAGAACCGTCGGCAGGGTGGCCCGTTCGTCGTAGGTCGGGATCACGACGACCGTCCGGCCGACCCCTTCGACGTGCCCGCCCCGCTGATCGGTCATCGACGTCCTCCCTCACCGGCGCGTCGCTGCCGATCCCCCGCGTTTGGCCTGCGCTGCATCACCAGGGCTGCGGCTATCCCCAGCACGCCCAGCACCGCCAGCGACCACTCCGGTACGGGGCCCAACCGAGTCGCCAGCGTAGTACCGGATTGCAACGGGACCCGTGCCACCAACGCGTCCGGTGTGAACAGAGTGGTGTGTTGCTCGACGGTACCGTCCGCAGCGATCACCGCGCTGACCCCGCTGGTGGCCGCCACCAGCACCGCCCGGCCATGCTCCACCGCGCGCACCCGGGAGATCGCCTGCTGTTGGTAGGTCATGTCGGTGAAACCGAAAGTGGCGTTGTTGGTGGGGACCGCGAGCAGCTGGGCCCCAGACTGCACGCTCTGGCGCACCAGATCGTCGAAGATCACCTCGGAGCAGGTGGCAATCCCAACCCGGACCGGCCCAAGGTCCACCGCGCCATCACCATTGCCTGGCACGAAGTTGCCCGCCAGGTCGACATATGAGCTGAAGAGCCGGAAGAAGTCCCGGTAGGGGATGTACTCCCCGAATGGCTGCAACCGGCGCTTGTCGTGGCGCTGCCCCGGCCCGGTACCTGGCCCCGTGCTGGCATTCCAGACGATGGCGGTGTTCGTGGCGTGCCCATCGTCAGTGCGCAGAACAGCGCCGACCAGGATCGGGACACCAATAGCGCGGGCCGCCCGGTCGATCACCGCTCGGGCGTCCGCGTTGCGCAGCGGGTCGATGTCGGAGGAGTTCTCCGGCCAGATCACCAAGGCCGGCTGCGGGTACCGGCCAGCCGTGACATCGATGGCGAGCTGCTCGGTGCGCGCGGCGTGGTTGTCGAGCACGGCGCGGCGCTGCGCGTTGAAGTCCAGCCCGGCACGGGGCACGTTGCCCTGGACCACCGCGACCACGGCCTCGCCGTCCGGTGCGGTGGTCTGTGCCAGCGGAGCGGCTGCCAGGCTGACAATCATGGGTGCCGCCGCGAGCAGCGCGGGTGCCGCAAGCACTCTCACTCCGGGAGCGGTAGAGCTGGTTACGGATCCGAAGGTTCGCCGGACGAATCTCGACGCGAGCCGGTAGGCCAGCTCCCCGGCGCCGAACCCGGTCAGCACCACGGCGGCGGTGAGCAGCGGAGCCCCGCCGATCGCTGCCACCGGGAGGAACACCCCGGTCGGCTGCCCGAACGCCACCCGCCCCCAGGGAAAGCCGTCGAAAGGCACCCGGGCGATCAGGGCCTCGGCTGCCACCCACACTCCGGTGGCCCACAGCGGTGCTGCCGGCAACCGGGACACCGTTGCGATGCCGGCGCCGGCCAGCGCCAACACCAGCGCTTCGACAGTGGCCAGCGCCAACCACGGCAGCGGGCCCACGAGCTGCCCGACCCATGACAGCAGCGGCACGAAGAAACCGAGCCCGAAGGCGAAACCCCAGCCGAAACCCCAGCCCGGCCCCAGACGACCACTGGTCTGCCCGCGCAGCACAACCCACAGCAACGCCAGGGCCACCGGTGCAAGCCACCACAGCTCACGCGGCGCGGCGCCGGCGTAGAGCAGCAGCCCGGCACCAGCGGCGGTGCCTGTACGCAGCAGCGTCCAGCCATGCCTACCGGCGTGGCGTGGCTGCGGGACGGGACGGTCGTCCACCGTCGGTGCGGCCACGCCGATCAGCCTACGTTCTGGCGGTCTGGCTGCTGTTACCGTCGCGGTCGAAGAGAACCCGACCACGGTGCACGGTGCGTAGGCAGGAGTGCGGCGGTGCCGACGCGGGATCAGACCACAGACTTTCTGCGCCGTCCCAGATCGCGTAGGAAGCCGGCGCACCGGGGGTCAATGTGCCGGCCAATGGTTCCGCGGTGGCCGCCGCCCGGTACCCACCGTAGGTGTGCGCCGCGAGTGCCTCAATCGGGCTGATCCCCGAACCGGGGCTGCGGTGTCGCACCGCAGCCCGCACCGTGCCCCACGGGTCGACGGCGGTCACCGGCGCGTCGGAACCCAACGCGAGCACCACACCGGCTGTCGCCAGCGACGCGTAAGGGTTCATCGCGGCAGCTCGGGCGGCGCCCAACCGCAGTGCGTACATCCCCTCGGGGCCGCCCCAGGTGGCGTCGAAGGCAGGCTGCACGCTGGCCACCACTCCCCAGCGCGCCAGCTGCCGGGCCTGGTCGGGATCCACCATCTCCAGGTGCTCGAGCCGGTGCGTGCACTGCCGCAGCGCAGTGGCGCCGACGGTGGTCTCCGCAGCCGTGAAGCCGGCGACTACCGCGTCGGTCGCCGCATCCCCGATGACATGGAATCCGGCCTGGGTACCGGCTTGGGTGCAGGCCACCACATGCGCGGCAATCTGGTCGGCGTCGAGGTAGGACGCACCGCAGGTGCCGGATGCGTCGGTGTAGGGAGCGCGCAGTGCCGCGGTCCGCGAGCCGATCGCCCCATCACAGAACAGATCCCCGGCCAGCCCGTGCGCCGTGGTGGCCGCGAGCAGTTCGCGGGCCTGCCCCGGGGTGGTCACAGCCTGGCCCCAGTAGCCGACCACCTCGACGCCGTGGTCGGCAGCCAACAGGTCGGCGAGGTCGTCGATCCCGGAGATGTCCGGGCCCGCGCACTCATGCACGACGGCGATGCCGCGGGCCGCCGCCACGGCCAAGAACGCCTGCTGGGCGTCGCGCCGTTGACCCGGTGTGATCGACTCTCGGGCGGCCCGGCGGGCGTGGTGGTGGGCTTCGCGAGTCAACGGACCCTCGGCCGTCCAACCGGGCGCGCCGATCGCCCCGGTGGACCGGTCCAGGAGTCCCGAGGACACCACGGCAGAGTGCCCGTCGACCCGGGACAGGTACACCGAGCCGCCGCTGGACGCTCGATCCAGTTCGGCGCGGGTGGGTGGACGGCGCTCCGGCCATGACGTCTCATCCCAGCCTTGTCCCCACAACACGGTGCCCGGGCGGGCTTGGTTCGCGATGAGGTCCAGGCACTGCGCGAGGGTGGCGCAGCCGGTGAGATCCAGCCCGCCGGCGAGCAGGCCGGCCGAGGTGGCGTGCGCATGGGCGTCCACGAAGGCCGGGGTAACCACCGCGCCGTGCAGTTCCAACACCTCGTCGGCATCGCCGAAGCAAGCCCGGCCAGTGTTGTCGTCCCCGGCCCAGGCCACTGTTCCGCCGACGATGGCCAGCGCAGTGGCCCCGGCGACCGACGGGAGGCGCCCATCAAGCAGCAGAGTGGTGCTCATGGCTTCGCTCTACCCTCACCGAGCAGCTCGGCGCGGATCTGAATCCAGGTGGCACACGGCCAGCGGCGTCGCCACCATCGGACTGGCCATCCCCGCCATCGGCAGGCTCGACAGGTTCCGCGACGGGTGGGTTGGTGCAGGACCAACGTGTAGCGCAGCGCGGCCAGCGCCCCAGGGTCGTGCCCGGCGAGTTCCAAGTCGGCGAGCCGCGACCACACCGGTCGGACCAGGCGCGTCGCGCGCGGGTCAGCGCCAATGCGCTGCCAGGTGACCTCGCTGAGACCCAGCGGCGGTTCCGGTGCATGCCGTGGCCGTGACTGGCGTGACTGGCGTGACTGCCGTGACTTCTGGGACCGTGACTCTGGCTTTCGCAATGGGGCCTTTCGCAATGGGGCCTTCGCAATGGGGGCATCCGTGGCGGCGCCCCTCCCCTTGCTGTGGTGGATCTCCCCTTGCCATGGAGGGACCGGACCGACGTCGGGGGTGTCGGCCCGGTCCCACCACTTACCGGCCGGGCGGGACGCACCCTTGTCGCCGCTGTGTCGGGAGCGGGACTAGGTTCGGCTACCCGACCGAGATGCGACTCGCACTGAGCCGCATGGCGTGAACTCTAACTAGAGCCCTAGCTAGCGTCAAATCCACTGGGTAGCGAGTCGCTGACGCTGCGCTACCGGCGTACCGAATAGGCTGGTCCGATCGCAGGAGGGAGTAGCCGATGGCGGATCGGGGCGACCCGTCGGCGTTGCGCTGGTTGATCGGCGTCGAACTACACAATTACCGCAAGCGGGCCGGACAGACGCTGGCAGCCGCGGCGAAGGCGCTGGGGTGCTCGGCTGGCCTCGTCGGCCACTTCGAGAAGGGTCTCTACTTCCCGCAACCGGAGCAGATCGCTGGGCTGCTCGCCTTCTACGGTGCGCCGTCGTGGGACGTCGAACGGCTGTCATCACTGTCCGGACGGGCCGACCAGCGGACCTGGCTGGCACCGTGGAACGACGTGATCCCGGACTGGTTGAGGACCTATGTCGGGTTGGAGGGTCTTGCCTCGTACGAGATCGCCTACTCGCCACTGGTCCTGCACGCGCTGGTCCAAACCCAGGAGTATTCGATCGGCGCCACCGCCGGGAGCGCGCGGGTCCGTCCAGATCAGGTGGAGAGGCTGGTCAGCCTCCGGATGGAGCGGCAGCGCCAGCTCTTCAGCGACACCGCGCCGCTGCGGTTCACCTCAATCATCGAGGAGTCGGTGCTGGATCGCCCGATCGGCGGCGATGCAACCATGCGCAACCAGCTCGAACACCTCGTCGAGCTGTCCGAGCGGGACAATGTGGAGATCCTGGTCCTGCCCACTGCGGTCGGTCATCACGACGGGCTCGAAGGCGCCTTCACCGTGCTGCACTTCGAGCAAGCGCAATCTGTCGGGTACATCGAGTATTCAGACGGCGCCATCTATGTGCAAGATCAAGATCAAGTTGCAGCGTATACTCGGACGGCGGAGTCTTTGTGCTCCGTGGCGTTGTCGAAAGGCGAGTCCGCCCAGGCCATTGCCGCGCGGCTCACCAAGTTGAGTTAAGCCGGGAGGATGATATGAGTAACCGAGGGTGGCGCTCCGGATGGCGGACGTCGACCCGCAGCAGCAACGGGGGTAACTGCGTCGAGGTCGACTTCACCACGGCCGGCGTGAGGATGCGTGATAGCAAGGCCCGGGGTGCCGGGCCGATCATCGATTTCAGCCCGACCCAGTGGGCAACCTTTCTAGCGGAGTCGGTGCGCGGGTTACCCAGCGCCAACGGCGCGGTCACCGTCCTTCACCTCGACGGCACCAGGATCCGGTCCACCACCGGCGGGGTGACCCTGCATTTCACTCCTGACGAGTGGGCCGCCTTCGTGGCCGGCGCCCAGGACGGCGAGTTCGACTACGCGCAGGTGGCGACCCTGGTCGGCTGAAGCGGCGCCTTCTCAGCGCAACTCGTGGCCAGGGCGGGGCGCCGGCGGCGGTCCGTCGACCACCTCGCCCTCCACGACGGCGCCCGGTGCGAAGCGTGCCGTGGTGTGATTTGTCCCGGTGTGATTTGTCCCGGTGTGATTTGTTCCAGTGTGACGTACTGCCGAGCGCAGCATCCGCCGGCGGACCAGCGCGCGGGTGGGCGGCAGGAGCAGCAGCAGCCCCAGGACGTCGGAGACGAAACCCGGCAGCACGATGAACACCCCGGCCGCGGCGATCAACATCCCGTCGATCAGTTCCCGGTGCGGGGGCCTACGAGTGTGTAGCGCCTCCCGGAACGCGACCAGGGTGCGAGCCCCCTCGTGGCGCAACAGTGCAACCCCGACCAGCGACGCGAGGATCAGCAGCCCGATAGTGGCCAGCACCCCGATCGCTTTCCCCACTGCGACCAGCACCGCCAGCTCGATGATGGCGGCCACCAGCAGGATCAGCAGGATCGGCATGATGCTGACGCTCCCTCGGCTCGGTTGACGGGGCAGGCGTGCGCTCCCACAGGTTCAACGCACGACGCCGCGACATCGCTCCCGATGCGCGCAACCTACCGGCACACCTACGACTTGATCGCGATGGCCGGCAGCCGTCGCTTCACCATTCCTGACATCCAGCGGGCCTGCAGGTGAATTCCGGGTAACCCGTCTGGAGCGGAGCCCTTGCCCATCATCACCGCACCCCTTATCGTGGCCTGAGTTACAGGCACGACCAGCCCAGAGTCGGGGAGGTGTGCGGCGTGTCCGGGCCACCAGCCGGAACCGCCACCGCCGCGGAATTGTTCGAGCGGCGGGTGTTACCTCTATATCGACTTGCTGATGATGCCGCCGCGATCGCCACTGCCTGCCACGCCATGGCTGTTCGTTTTCACCGTGGCGGCACTCTGGTGGTCTTCGGCAACGGGGCCGCCAGCACCGACGCGCAGCACGTCGCAGTCGAGTTCGTCCATCCCGTCATCATGGGCAAGCGTGCGTTGCCGGCAATCTCGCTGACCGCCGACGTCGCGACGGTGACCGGCATTGCCGGTCTGGAGGGCTTCGACGAGATTTTCGCCCACCAGCTGCGCCAGCTGGCCACCGCGGAGGACATCGCGCTGGGAATCTCTCCTGATGGCAACTGCGGCAACGTCGTGCGCGGGCTGTCCGCCGCCCGGGAACTGGGCATGCTCTCCATCGCGCTCACCGGCGGCGACGGCGGCCAGATCGCCTCGCTGGAGGCTGCCGATCACATCCTGGTAGCGCAGTCCGCCGATCCGCGAGTGATCAAGGAGGTGCACGTGACGAGCTACCACGTGCTGTGGGAGCTGGTGCACGTGTTCTTCCAGCATCCGAGCTTGCTGGAACCGGGGGCGGTCGCATGAACCTCCCGGAATGTCACGGCGACGTCTGCATCACCTGCTCGGATGAGGCTGTTGCGGTCCGCATCGTCGAATTGCTCGCCGACGACCTGGCCGTGGTAGATACCGGATCCGGTATGGAGGAAGTGAGTGTTGCGTTGGTGTCAGCGCGGATTGGAGACGAGATCCTCGTTCATGCCAAGGAAGCGATCGCAGTCCTCGGGCGGCCAGCAAGGCCTACCGAAGTCACAGAACGAGTGGCCGGAGTCCCGGAATGAGCCCCGGGATCAACGGCCACGGCCAGACCGAGTCAGCGGCCGAGTCAGCGGCCCAGTCAGCGGCCCAGTCGCGGTCCGGGGATCTCGCATCCCTGTACCCGTTCCTGTACTCGCATCCTGACCACCCCGGCGCGGACAACCCCGAGACTCCGGACCTCGAGGCGGTCCTGACCGAAGTGCGCCGTTCAACAGTGGACAAGGTGCACCAGATCGTTGCGCTACGGCGTGAGGTCCTCAACCGCGATAGCCAGCGGCTGGCGGCGTGCGCCTCAGCAATGGCGGCGTCGTTCGCCACCGGCGGGCGGCTGTTCGCCATCGGCAACGGGGGAAGCTGCACGGACGCAGCTGACCTGGCGAGCCTATTTCTGTACCCGGGTCCGGGACGGCGGGCATTGCCCGCCTTCGCGCTCGCCGGGGACATCGCAGTACTGACGGCGCTGTCGAACGACGTCTCATTCGACGTCGTCTTCGCCCGCCAGATCGCAGCATTCGGGCGGCGCGGTGACGTCGTCGTCGGGCTGTCCACGTCAGGCAACTCCGTCAATCTCGTACGTGCCTTCGACGAGGCGAGCAGGCGTGGCCTGCTCACCGTCGGTCTGGCGGGTTACGACGGTGGAGCGATGGCCGAACTGGGCAGCATCGACCACCTGTTCGTGGTTCCTTCTGACTCCGTGCACCGGATCCAGGAGGCGCAGACCACGATCTACCACACGCTGTGGGAGCTCACGCTTGACGAGCTGACCATGGAAAAGCGACATCCGGAACGAGTGAGCGACCGGAGGTCGCTCGTGGAGTAGGGGATCATGACTAGACCAACTGCACAAGCCACTCCCACCAAGGAAGAAGAAGCCCCGATCCATATTCTGTGGATCAACTGCGGTCTGTCCTGTGACGGCGACTCGGTTGCGCTCACTGCGGCAACCCAGCCCAGCATCGAGGAGATTGCGCTGGGCGCTCTTCCAGGGCTGCCCAAGATCGCGGTGCACTGGCCGCTGATCGACTTCGAATGCGGTCCGGAACAGGGCGCCGACAACTTCATCGAATGGTTCTGGAAGGCCGACCGTGGCGAGCTGGAGCCTTTCGTGCTCGTCCTTGAGGGATCCATCCCCAATGAGTCGATCAACGGTGATGGTTACTTCACTGGTTTCGGGCGACACCCCGACACCAATCAGCCGGTCACCATCAACGAGTGGATCGACAAGCTGGCGCCTAAGGCGACGATCGTGCTCGCCGCCGGCACCTGCGCCACCTACGGCGGTATCCACGCCATGGCCGGAAACCCGACCGGCGCCATGGGTACGCCGGACTACCTGGGCTGGGACTGGAAGTCCAAGGCCGGGATCCCCATCGTCTGTGTGCCCGGCTGCCCGGTTCATCCGGACAACCTGTCCGAGACGATCCTGTACCTGCTCTACCAGGCCGCCGGCCTGGCTCCGATGATTCCGCTGGACGAGCACCTGCGCCCGCAGTGGCTGTTCGGCGCCACCGTGCACGAGGGCTGTGACCGGGCCGGCTACTACGAGCAGGGCGAATTCGCCAAGACTTACGACTCACCCAAGTGCTTGGTGAAGCTCGGTTGCTGGGGTCCGGTAGTGAAGTGCAACGTGCCCAAGCGGGGCTGGATCAATGGTGTGGGCGGCTGCCCGAACGTGGGTGGTCTCTGCATTGGCTGCACCATGCCCGGCTTCCCGGACAAGTTCATGCCGTTCATGGACGCGCCCCCGGGCTCCCTGGTGTCAGGGACCGCGATTGGGGCCTACGGATCGGTCATCCGGTCACTGCGCAATATCACGATCAAGAAGACCGACACCGAGCCCAAGTGGCGCAAGAAGGGCCGCACGCTCGAAACCGGCTACAAGCCGACCTGGTGACCGCCGACCGGCTGGAGAAAGGCAACTAGACGATGACAACCACCGCACCCAAGCACGGCACCACCGGCGCGAAGGGCTCCCAACTCACTGAGATGGTGTGGGATCCGATCACCCGGATCGTCGGCAGCCTCGGTATCTACACGAAGATCGATTTCGCGAATAAGACAGTGCCCGAGTGCCACAGCACATCCTCGGTTTTCCGCGGGTACTCCATCTTCATGAAGGGCAAGGATCCCCGCGACGCCCACTTCATCACCAGTCGTATCTGCGGGATCTGTGGTGACAACCACGCCACCTGTTCGGTGTACAACCAGAACATGGCATACGGGGTGGCCCCGCCGCATCTCGGTGAATGGGTTATCAACCTGGGCGAATGCGCCGAGTACATGTTCGACCACAACATCTTCCAGGAGAACCTGGTCGGGGTCGACTACTGCGAGAAGATGGTCGCCGAGACCAACCCCGGCGTCCTCGAGCAGGCCAACCGCACCCCGGCGCCGAACGTCGAGGCCCACGGTTACCAGTACATCGGCGACATCATGCGGGCGCTCAACCCGCTCTCGGGTGAGTTCTACCGCGAGGCACTGCAGGTCTCCCGCTATACGCGTGAGATGTTCTGCCTGATGGAGGGTCGCCACGTGCACCCCTCCACGCTGTACCCGGGTGGTGTCGGCACCGTTGCCACCCACCAATTGTTCACCGACTACTACACCCGCCTCATGCGGTATGTGGAGTTCTGCAAGCGGATCGTGCCGCTGCACGACGACCTGTTCAACTTCTTCTACGACGCGATGCCGGGTTACGCAGAGGTCGGACGGCGCCGGGTGCTGCTGGGTTGCTGGGGCGCCCTCAACGACCCGGAGC
>JBOHGX010000156.1:0-4321 GCA_050700255.1 Pseudonocardiaceae bacterium | reverse complement strand
GCAGCCGGTCAGCCAACGGGCGTGATCTCCGACGCCGGCATCAGACCGTGGCCCGACCACGTCAGATTCGCCGCGCTACCGATCAAAGTGATCCGCGTCTCGGCGGTCCGAGGCTCGCCTCACTGGTTGTATAGCAATCTCGCGCCAGCGACACGCCTGCTCAATAGCGGCGGGCTCGGTCATCTGCTCCGCTGCTACCCACGAGCCGTCCGGGTCGTAGCGCAGTTCATAGAGCACACTGAAGTCGAACAGCCAGAAGTCCGTCCCCTCGGGAAGCCCCGAGGGCCAAGGATTCCCCGGTGGTACCGGAACGATCCCGATATCCTCCCCAGCCGCGACGTTCGGCTGGTAGCCCAGCGCGGCGCGGTGATTGAGGCCGCGAGAGTCCGGGCACAGGTCGCCGAGGTCCCCGATGCCATGCTCGGCGCGCTGGGCGAACCGCTGGTCATCGACGCGGTCCTGTTCGAGGGTGGCGCGTTCGCCGAGTTCGTGGCCACCCGAGGCGTGTTGCTGCCCGACGACGAGCGGCTGCTGGCCGAGCAGTGGCTGCTCATCGACCGGTCAGTGTACGAGATCGAGCACGTCCGACGCGGTACGGGCTTCACGATGCGGGACGTGCGCACCGGCGACGTCCACCAGGTCCGGGAGCGGACGGCCAGCCACACGCTCAAGGCAGGCGCGGTGGTGTGCGCCCGCGTCGTACCCGCCGGTGACACCACACAGATCTTCGGAGGCATCGAACCCGTCACCCTGCACGAGCGCGACGAGCTCATCGCACTGCTGGACTCCGGGCCCGACCAGCTCGACCTGGTCGCCTTCCTCACCCGCCGCTTCGCCCCAACCGCCCTGTGCAACACCGAAGGCGACCCCCTGGTGTTGTGCACAGCCACCCTGCGGACCAGCCACCCGGCCGCACTGTCCGCCGCGCTCGATGAGACCTACCAGCGCGACGACGACACCATGCAGTGGATCGAGTACGTCAACACCGACGGCATAGAGCGCATCGGGCTCCACCCTGCGCCTGGACGGGCATGAGCTGACCATCCACACCAACAGCGAGGCCCGTATCGACCGCGTGCTCGACACTGTTTACCCGCTCGACCCGACGCTCACCGTCGTCAACCAGTCACGCCAGCCGGCCCGCGACGCACGGGAAGCGGCCGCGCTCGTCGCCCACACCGCACCCGCCGGTGAGGGCCCTGCCCACTCGGACCCTTGCCCACTCGGGCCCTGCCCACTCGGGCCCTGCCCACTCGGACCCTGCCCGCTTGGACCCTGCGTACCGGCTCGATCCCGCCGATCCCGAGGTCGCGGCCGTGCTCGATCGATTCATCCGCGACTACGAGCAGAAGTGGCTCGACGAGCCCATCCCCGCCCTGGCCGGACACACACCCCGCCAGGCCGCCGCGGACCCCACCCGACGCGGCGAGCTGATCCAGCTCCTCGACTCCTTCTCCACCTACGACGACAACCCCGGGACGATGAATCCAGACCGGCTCCGCACCGCACTCGACCTGCGGTAACGAACCTGAGCCGGACCGCGAAAGAGGGAACGCAGGTGCTGTCGGCGGCGGCTTGGCCGAACGCGAAATCGGTGGCTTCGACGATCTGGTATTTGGGGCAACATGGGCCGCCCGGCGCCCGGCTACCCCGTGGCGCTGGTCAACCCGGTGACCGGCGAGCCTGCGGACGAGGCCGAGATCTGCCTGGACCTCTCCGCTCGCCCACTGGGCCTCATGGTCGGCTACCGCGACGACAACGCTGGCACCGGAACGGCGATGGCCGGCGGCTATTACCACACCGGTGACCTCGGTTGCCGGGACGCCGATGGCTACCTCACCTACATGGGAGGCACTCTGCCTGGAATTCGCCGAGCTGCCCAAGACAATCTCGGGCAAGATCCGCCACGTCGAGCTGCGCGGCCGGGAGACCACGCTGCACGCCCACGCAGGGGCCCGCCCAGAGGGCGAGTACCGCGACGAAGACTTTCCGAGCTGCACGCCAAGGGCTGCTGAGCAACCCCCAGAGCTCGGCCAACTCCTGAAGGGAACCGTAACCAACGCCGCCGTTTACACTCAGCAGGCCGCGCCGCGCTAGGGTACGCCGCATGTCGGTCCGACAGTTCTCCGTTGTTCTGGAGTGGGACAGCGACGACGAGGTATGGGTGACCCACGTGCCAGCGCTCGACCGTCTGTCGACGTACGGTCACACCCGTGAGGCCGCGCTGGAAGCCACTCGGGAAGCCATCATCGGTTACTTGGAGGCTGCGGCCAAGGAAGGCATCCCGCTACCTCGAAGCGGACCGGAGCCGAGCATCGTCGAAGTTGAGGTGTCACTGCCCTGACTCGACTTCCCCGGATCAGCGGGCGGCACATGGTGAAGGCTCTCCAGAACGCCGGATTTGAGGTTACGCACGTCCGTGGGAGTCATCATTACCTCCGGCGCCCGGGCAGCGTTGGCCTTGTGGTCGTGCCTGTTCACGCAAACCGTGACCTTCCTACCGCCATGCTCCGCGCGATCTTACGCCAGGCCGAGCTCACCGCTGACGAACTCGCTGAGCTGTTGTAGAGCCAGCCGCGCGTATAACGCGACGGCCCCAAGCCGTCAGAACTCCGCGTCCACCGCCGGATATGCGGGTCGGCCGGGAGCAGCCGGGGAGAATACGTAAGCCGACGAATGCACCCCGACCGGCTTCGCACCGAGCTCGAACTGCCGTAACGAACCCGAGCCGGGCCAGCCGACTCCATCGATACGATCCGCCTCATGCAGCCGCGGCGTCATCGCGCAAGCAGGCTCGCCGGGAATCTGCGCGAGGCTCGCCGGCACACCGATGAGTTCGACGACGGGCGGGGCGACGAACTTGACTGGGTCTGGGTGGGCGACCAGCGGATGTTCGTCGTGGGCCACACCTGCGGCGGTGCTCCGTTCGGCTGCTACGAAGACGAGCTCGAGGACTTGCCGTAGGCGACGGCGTGGCTGGCGTCACGCCGTTTCCCCGCACTCGTTAGCCTGGCGCCCGCGCACCGCGAAAGAGGGAACGCCAATGCTGGTCCTGCACGGCTTCTGGTCGGCCTCGAACAGCTTGTGCCTGTGGTCGGAGGATTCCGATCTCACGGTGAAAAGCCCCAGCCAGGCGCTGTGCTCGGCTCGGCCGCATCCCTTCGCCGCGCCCGCCGACCTGATCGCCGGGATCCATGCGGGCAAGCCCGGTGAAGCGGTCCTGCTGTTGCCGTCGTTGCGGTCGGCGCCGCTGGACTCGCCGGAGCTGATCCGGATCATGCCGCGCCCGGCACCGCAAAACCCACCGGCTCTGCTGCCGTGGACCGTTCCGGTGGTTTCCGTCGATGCCGCGTCGGCGCTGACCGCCCTCGACGAGCCCGTCGCGGAGGTCCGGTACGGCGCGTCCATCGCCTACCTCGCCGACCTGGCGGCCTTCGCGCGGGAACTGGTCGAGCGCGGCCGGGTCTTGCCCGCGCTCGCGCGCGACGGGCACGGGGTTAATGGGCACGGAGCCGTGGCGTTCTGGCGTCCGGTGGTGCAGGGTCCGGATGTCGTCGCGATGAACTCGCTGATCGCCGCGATGCCGCCGGTGTGCCGGGCCGAGCAGGGTGAGCACGACCCGCACGAGCTGGCCATGTCGGCGCTGCACGCCATGCTGGACGCGGCCATGCGTGCGGCGTTGCCACCAGAGATCGATCTCGTGGCGCCACGGCACGGCCGTCGCCCGAAGCGTCTGCCAGCCACGGAAGCGTGGTTGACCGCACTGACCGCTCCGGACGGCCGATTCGAAGCGGATCCGGACGAGTTCGACACGCTGGTCGAGTCGCTGCGGCCATGGGAAGACGTCGGGGTCGGCAAGGCGGGCCCGGCCAGGGCGACCTTCCGGCTCACCGAGATCGAGACCGGGACCGGGACCGAAGCCGGGGAGACTCCGGCCGGCACGGGTTGGCGGCTGGAGTTCCTGCTGCAATCCATGGCGGACCCCAGCCTGCTGGTTCCCGCTGAGCAGGCGTGGAACGACGGCGGCAGCCTGCGCCGGTGGCTGCAACGCCCGGTGGAACTACTGCTGGCCGAGCTCGGTCGGGCCAGCCGGATCTACCCCGAGCTCGCGTCCGCGCTGCGTACGGCACGCCCGTCCAACCTGTGCCTGGACGCCGAAGGCGCCTACCACTGCCTGTCCACCGCCGCCGCGCTGCTCGACGAGGCCGGGTTCGGTGTTCTGTTGCCGTCCTGGTGGGACCGGCGTCGCAAGCTCGGGCTCGCCCTGTCGGCGTACACCCCGGTCGACGGTGTGGTCGCCAAGGCCAGCAAGTTCGGTCGC
>JBOHGX010000155.1:0-12927 GCA_050700255.1 Pseudonocardiaceae bacterium | reverse complement strand
CGCGACGCCGGTCACCAGTTCCTGCAACCGGCTCGCGCCGGTGGACCGGATCGCCGTCCGGGGGCCCTCGTCGATCTGCTCCACCGAGTCTGCGTAGAGCTTGCCGATCATCCCGACCGAGTGCACGCCCATAGCGAGCACACCGGTGAGGGCGCCGAGGCCGAAGATCCGGAAGAAGACGATCGCGAGTACCACGTCGGGCACCGCTCTGGCGACCACCACCAGCGCGCGGGCGCCGTAGCGGATCGCCGGGTGTGGCGCGGTGTTCCGCGCTCCGAGCACCGCGATCGGCAGGCTTAGCACCACCGCGAGCAACGTGGCGCAGACGACGATGGCCAGGGTCTCGCCACACAGCCGCACCGCCTCACCGGCGGTGGGAAAATCCAGCGGCCAGGTTCGGGACAGGAAGTTCGTGGCATTGCCCACGCTGTCGACGATCGTCGCCAAGTTGATCTTCAGTGAGACAAGTGACCAGAGCCCCGCGGCGAGCAGCGCCGCCATGGCCGCGCCGGCCACCACGCTGCCGGCCGACGGCGTGGCCAGGGTGCGGCGGGTGTCCCGGTCGGAGTCCGGCCGGGTCGGCGTGCGCAACGCCACGACGGTCAGCCAGGGACGGCGAGCAGCCCGGCCGGGTGGGGCGCGACCTGCGTGTACACCGCCATCGCGTCGTTGTGATTCAGTCCGGCGACGGGACGGTCCATCACGACCCGCCCGGCGCGCAGCCCCACCAACCGATCACCGAAGGACAGTGCCACCTCGACCTGGTGCAGGCTGCACAGCACGGTGAGACGATCCTCCTGGCTGATCTTCACAAGCAACGCCATGATCTGCGCCGACGACTCCGGATCGAGCGAGGCCACCGGCTCGTCGGCGAGCAGGATCTCCGGACGCTGCATCAGCGCCCTGGCGACCGCGACCCGTTGCTGCTGCCCGCCGGAGAGCGTGTCGGCCCGCTGGAACGGCCGGTCCGCGAGGCCGACGCGGTCCAGCTGCTCCAGCGCGGCCCGCCGCACACTGCGCGGATAACCCACCAGCCCGAGCCGGGGTCCGTGCAGCGCGCCGAGCACGCCCGTGCACACGTTCTCCAGCACGGTGAGGCTTCCGACGAGATGGAACTGCTGGTGGATGAAGCCGATCCGCCGACGCAGCCGGCGCAGCTGGCCCCCGCTCGCGGTGCCGACATCGGCGCCGAGCACCCGTACCGAGCCTGCGGTGGGCCGCTGCAGGCCATCGACGTGGCGCAGCAGCGTCGACTTACCGGATCCGGACAGGCCGAGCAGCACCACGACCTCGCCGGACCGCACCGTCAACGACACGTCGTCGAGCGCCTGCACGTGCGGGGGGAACGTCTTGCTCACACCGTCCAACGTGATGACGGGCTCGGTCATGACGGCTCCTTTGCGCTGCGCGCTATCAGGCCTGCGTGCACGACTTGTTCTTGGTGACGTCACAGACCTTGCGGACGCCGTCGTAGAGGGCGTCGTCGACGGCCTTGTATCCCCACGAATCCTCGTCGCCGAGCTTGCAGTCACCCGAGCAGAACCCGTTGGCTTTGAGGTAGTCGACGTTGGCCTGCTCGGCGATCAGCCTGGTGAGCGTGTTCTTCAGCTCGGGATCGAGGTCGTCGGCGATGGCCATCGGTGAGCTGGGGATCGTTTCCGACTTCCACAGCGTGGTGACCTCCCCCGGCTGCAGCGAGCCCTTCTCGATCAGCTGCGAGTCGACCATCGAGTCGTAGGCGAAGCCGGCGTCGCACTGCCCGCTCTTGACCGCCAGCACGGATGCGTCGTGGCCGCCGGCGAAGATCGGTTCGATGTCCTTGGTTGGATCGATGCCGGCCTCGAGTAGCCCCGCGGTCGGGTAGAGGTAGCCGGACGTAGAACTCGGGTCGACGAAGCAGACCTTCTTGCCGCGGTAGCCGGCCAGGTCGGTGATCGGTGACCCCGCCTTCACGATGCCGTAGGACTGGTAGCCGGGTTCCTCGTCGGGGCCGTCCACCTGGGCACCCACTGGCGTCAGCTGCGCGCCCTGGTTGCGGGCCAGCACGTAGGAGAAGGGTCCGAACTGGGCGATGTCGACCTTGCCCGCCCGCATCCCCTCGATCACCGCGGCGTAGTCGGTCGCATTCTGGAACTCGATCGTCTTGCCGGTCTCCTTCTCGATCATCGCGATGATCGGGTCGAAGCCGGCCTGGAGGCTGTCCGACTCCTCGCTCGGGACGGCCGCGAAGACGAAGGTGTCCGGATTTCGGGAGCCGGATCCGGCGCTGCCATCGGCGCCGCTCTGGCCGCAGGCCGACACGACGAGCAGGGCGGCGGCGCTGCCCGCAAGCAGGCCGATGGTTCGCTTCACGGTGATTCCTCCGGGGCGTGGTGGGGACCGCCCGAGCGTGCGGGCCGCCGACACCGCACCGGAGAAGGCCCGGTGGCGCGAGGGTAAATAACAGCCGACGGTTGTCCCGGTCGGACCGGACAAACCGCTCCATAACCGCACAACTGCAGCCTCGACAAGGCAGATCCACCGGGCTGCTACCCAACCGTGGGGTCAAGTTCGCGCAAGCGAGAGCAGCGGGTTCACCGGCGTTCATCCGCCCGCCACCCCACGCCGCTGGACTGGCCGCCTGCGCGAGGAGGCGGTTCCATGGACGTACGCACGCGGCTGCGCAACGACCTGATGGCCACGGTCGAGTTGCCTTACGGAAATGAGGCGGTGAGCCAGCTGACCCACGCCCTGCAGGCGGGGACGCTCGCGGTCCGGTCGGGGGCACGCCCGGAGCTGGTCGCCGCCGCGCTGCTACACGACATCGGACGGTCGCCGTCGGTCGCCGATGAGCTGCCCGGCGTGCCGCACGAGCGGATCGGCGCCTCCTACTGCCGCCGCCACCTCGGTCACGAGGTGGGATGGCTCGTCGGTGCACACGTGCTGGCCAAGCGCGCCCTGGTCACCACCGAGCCCGGCTACGTCGACCGGCTCTCCCCGGCGTCCGTGCGCAGCCTCGCGGTGCAGGGCGGACCTGCCGACGAGGCCCAGGTAGCCCGATTCCTGCGCCATCCGCTGGCATCCGAGGCGATCGCGCTGCGCCGGTGGGACGACGAGGCCAAGCAACCCGGAGCTGCGACCCTGTCCCTCGATGCGCTGCTCGACACCGCGATGCTCGCCCGATGAGCCGCGTGCCGCGCATGCTTGGTCGGGAAGGGGTGCGGCGATGGGATGGTGGTCCTCGGCGACGCTACTGGCGTACGTGTTCTGGCACTGGCCGCCAGCGTCCGTGGGCCCGTTGGGCTACGAGACCGATCTCGTGATTTTCCATACCTCGCTGGCCTCCGACCCGCCGGCCGGCTTCCTGCGCTCCGCGGCCTTCCACGTCACCGGCGCACCGTGGCTTCCGCAGCAGCGGGACTGTTACGAGGACTGGTACCTCGTGCGTGACTGGACGGCGGTGGGTGCGCTCAACACCACCGCGGTCGCGCCCGCGCACACACAAGCCCACGACCGGGTAGCCCGCCGAGCCGAGTCCGGCGCCGGTGGTCTCTACGCCCTGCGCGCAGGAGACTGGGTCCCGGGCGGCACCGCGGCGACCTGGTTCGCCAAGCCCCCGGGTGGAGCTACGCCGACCTTGAGAGCGCACTCGAGGCCTGTCTGGACCGGGGCCAGACGCTGTGGCAGCGGCAAATGCTGCTCGGTCCCGCCCCGGAGTTCTGTCTACGCGGAGACACCGCGACGGACCTGCCGGCCCCCCTGCACGGACCACGGGTGGCGTGCCGGGCGCTTCGCTGATCGCCAGCTTCCCCGAGATCGATCCCTCGACCGGCCGGCCCTTCCCCGCGCGGGTGATCGCGGCAGTATCCTCGTCGCGGTGGACACCGCGTTCCTTGAGCGGGTGCGAAGCGCCGCGCTGGCTGGCATGCCGGGTGAACCGGTGGCCTTCGCCTACCTGTTCGGCTCCCGGGCAATGGGTGGCGCTCGGGCGGACAGCGACGCCGACATCGCGGTGCTTCCCGCCCGCGGACTCAGTGCCGAACAGCGTGCCGCCCTGCGGAACCGGGTCGCCGAGATCATCGAGCCAGCTGCGCGTACCGAGGTTGATATCGTCTTGCTGGATGAGGCCCCGCTACCGCTGCGTGGCCGGATACTGTCCCAGCGCCAGGTCCTCTACAGCGCCGACGAAGCGCTGCGGGTCCGATGGGAGAGCCTGACCGGTCGGATGTATGCCGACTCGCGGATCAAACTCGACCTGCTTGACCAGGAGCTGCTTATCGAAACCGCTGCCGGACGTCGCTGATGGTTGACCACGGCCGGGTACGCCGCTTACTTGATCGTCTGCGCTTGGAGACCGATCGATTGCGCAGGCTTGCCGACCGCCCCACGGAGGAGCTCCTCAACGACGAGGTTGCGCTCGGCTCCGCACAGTTCCGCTTCTTACTGGCCATCGAGGTCTGCGTCGACATCGGACGGCACATTATCGCGGCAGAGGGCCTCTCCGCCGCCGACACCTACGCCGATGTATTCACGTCGCTTTCCAAGGCCGGGATCATTGCGGCTGGTCAGGTAGAGTCGCTTCGCGCTATGGCGCGGTTCCGTAATCGGCTGGTGCACTTGTACGACGAGACCGAGGACGCTGAGATCGTCAAGGCCCTCCAGCATGACCTGGTAGACCTGGACCTATTCCGGCAGCAGATTGCGGAGTTCATACTCCGGAATTGAAATGTTATCGATAGACGCTGCGCCGGTGCCGGATCGTCTCAATGGTTACCGTTCGGTTATTACCTATTTTGGACGCTGGTGCTGTCGATAGTCGGGATCGCTCCACTCACCGCTCATATTCGACGCGGGCGACCATCCCGGCGGGGGCAGCATAGTTGACGATCACGCTGGTGGTGCCGTTGGGAAGCGGATACTTGGCGGGCCACCACTGGACGAATACCTGCCCGCCGGCATTGGACAGCACGGTGCGCACATCGGGTGGAGTGGAGCCGCGGTCGGCAACGGCGTAAATGCCGTACACGCGGGCACTGCCCTTGTTGCCATCGGTGTTGGCAGTCAGCAGGATGTTCGCAGCGCCGCACCAGCCACCCACAACATCTGTGGGGATCTGCTTGTCGACGCGAGCGTCGGTGGGTGGCAGCTCCACGGTGTTGTCCTCGTCCCTTCGTCGTCGGGCCGGTACTGGTTGTCCAGCGATCTGATGGGCGCGAGTGAGGATGACGTCCCACGGCAGACCGTCTCCGGCATCGGTGTGAGTACCGTCGCCGGTGGCATAGGTGTAATCGCGGTGCATGATCACACCACCGGGATGGCTGGGATTGCGCAGCGCAGCGGCGGTGTCCGCCAGGGACAGCCGATGGATAGGCAGACCGCGCGCCATGCAGCGATCAGCGACCCACGCGGCACCGAGCTCCAGCATCCGAGGGTGGCGCAGCCACTCGGCGCGATCCCACGCCGAGAATCCGCAGAACGCGGCGTTATCGGACTCCTGGTTGCCGTTGCGGATGGACCAGGCAGCTGCGCTGTAGGGAACGTATGTCTCGGCATGGTGGTCGTCGAACGCCGCGTGATACGAGGCCTGGTCAGTGCCGGTCTGAAAATATGCGCCGAGGCTGTCGACGTCCCTGGCGCCCTCGGTGGTGTGCAGCACCACCAGGCGGACACGTTCCCCGAGACGGCTCGAGTAGTTGTCGGTGGGGATCACACCGACCGCCAAGGATGGGGCGCGTCGGGATCGAGGTCCCGGATGCCGCGTAGGTCAGGCAGGCTGAGTTTGGCGGCCCGCGCTCGGGCGTCCTTGTCGGGTTCACGGACCTCATCGAGATCACGGACATCAGCGAGCACCTCGTCGGCCAATGCGGTCCGATCGTGCACGTCCGTGATCATTGTGCTTCCTGCTTTCCCGCAACCCCGCGGATCGGTCGAGCCCATGCCCAAGCCAAAACCAACACGACAATCACGAGCAGCACCATGGCGAGCGGCAAGTGCGCGTTGAGGGTTCCACCGCTGCCGAGCGCCGCTTGCCCGAAGCTCACGGCGAACGCGATTGCGCTGAGTAGCGCGGGCCATAGTGGTGCTCGGTAGATTCGCCACAGCCACGCTGCAACAAGAGTCTGGAGACCCGTAGCGACGTGAATGGAAATGGCAAAAGCGCCGTGCAGCGTCATAGCGTCTTCTTCACCGACAAGATATTTACCTCCGGTGAGACCTTGGAGCACGAAGAGTGCGACATTGATCGTCACAATCACGCGTAGCGACCAAAGAATGCCGGCGTGTGCAGTGAGGTGTGAAACGATTGTTGCAGACGACACTGAACGCATCTCCTCTGAATAATTCATTTGCCAGTCGTACACTTCCAGCCGTGACCAGACCTGCCTCCGCGCGGAGTATGTTTCCCCGCTCGGCGAGCAACAGTCAAGCCGGCCCGCAACGACTCGCCATGCCACGGTCACGGTAGAGACCCGTCGGCGTCACCGAGGTAGCCGCCGCCTGTAGGGCATGGTGTTCGAGATAAGGCAGTGTTAAGCCGCGTTGGTCGTCCGGCGAAGAGCGGGGCGTGGCGACGAGGACCCGGCCACACATTAGATCAGATGATGTAGCGTGGAATCTTTCTACATCCGTGGGATGACTGGGTGGCCGACCAGTGAGTTGATCTCGGCCCGTCACGGTTGGATTTCGGGAACACCGTTTCGACCGATCCGCCCGTCGTTGTGCACTGCCCAGCCGTCGGGTAGGTGAACGTCGCGGCCGGGACCCACCGTCATCCCGCCGGTACCAGGACGAACAGGGCTGGGCAGCGTGCATCGAAGGTCGAGATCGCTACGGGACACGGCGCGCCGCAGGTCCACGGACTTGTCAAAAGCACTACCTGTCATTGCGCTGGGGTTCTCCCTTCGCCTCGGGCAGCGTGATCGTGCCGAACACTCGGAGATCCTGCCGCAACCGCCATTCGGCTCCGAATGGCACTCGACAGCACGCGCAAGATCGCCATTCGGCTCCGAATGGTGGAGGGGCGGCGGCGTCGGGCACACTGCCCGGAAGGTCGGCCGGACGGGGTACGGCACGGGATCCCCGCGCCCATTCGCAAGTCGGTCGTATCAGCCGCCCACGCGTCGCCCTCTTACCTTGTGGCCTCGACGAGGAGGACTCCATGATCAAGGTGATCAGTGACAGCACGGCGGCCTTGCCCACGACCGAGGAGAGAGTGCCCGACGACCCTGTGTTCGACGCACCCGGCAACGGAACGTGGGAGTTGGAGACCACTCACTTCCAGAGACCGATCACCAGGTTTGCCGCGGCGGCATTCATGGCCGGCTTCCATTGCGGGTTTGCCGAGGGCACCGCCCGCTACGGGTTGCTGTTCGACCACATCAAGGCGGCGATGGTCAACGGGTTCGTCTACAACCAGCCCGCCATGTTCGGCGCCGACGGACCCAATGGGGCCGCCACCGAAGCCGAGATGCAGGCCCGGATCGCGACGTCGGCTCGCGCCTTCACGGAGAGGCTCTGGCGCAAGGATCTCGACGAGTGGGACAGGGTCGACAAGCCCGCCGCGATCGCCAAGCACCACGCGATCCAGGACGTCAATCCCACCGCACTGTCCGACGAGGAGCTGGCCGGGCATCTAGGCCGATGCCACGACCACCTCGAGGCGATGATGTTCCTGCACCACAAGTACACGGCGACCACGATCGTCTCGGTCGGCGACTTCCTCGCGGGCGCGCAGGAGTGGACCGGCGCTACCGTGGGCGAACTCCTGGAGCTGCTGCGCGGGACCTCGCCGATCTCGACCGGGTTCGCGGCGACCGAGCTGGACGCCCTGGCCCGATCGATCGGTGCCAGCGAGTCCGCACAGCAGGTCCTGCGCGCGGCGGCCCCGCCTGCTGCGACTCTCGACGCACTGGCTGCCGACCCCGATGCCGGCGCGGATACGCGGGCCTATCTCGACGCGGTCCGCTTCCGGTCCATCGGCTATGACGTCGGCGATCTGACCGCCGGCGAGATGCCCGAGCTGCTCGTCGAGGCGATCCGCGCGGCCGTCGCCGGTGCTGCGGCAGCACCGCAGGATGACGCCACGCTCGCGGAGATCAAGCTGCGGGTGCCCGCCGAGCACACCGCCGAGTTCGAGGAGCGGCTCGGCGAAGCACGGCTGATCAACCGCCTGCGCGACGAGCGCGGTGTATACGCCGACGGCTGGGGAACCGGGCTGGCGCGGCGGGCGCTGCTGGAGGCCGGCCGCCGGCTGCACCGCGCCGGCAAGCTGGCCGACCCCGCGCATGCCGTCGACATGGAAGCCGCCGAGCTGGCAGCCCTGCTGCGCGGCGAGCCGGGCCCCAGTGCTGAGGAGGTGGCACAGCGCTACCGCTGGCGCACGTCGCGGACGATCGAGGACGCTCCACCGTTGCTGGGACCGAACCCTGCCCCGCCGCCGCCTCTGGAGTCTCTTCCGCCCGCTGCCCGCCGCGGCGCCCGGGCAGTGGGTGCCGTCATGGTCAACCTCTTCCAGCTGCCCGACATGGAGAACACTGATACCGTGCTCCACGGCTTGGCCGTCAACGCTGGAACCTACGAGGGCAGGGCGCGGGTCGTCGACGTCGACACCGACTTCGCGCGGATCAAGTATGGCGACGTCATGGTCACCCGCATGACGTCGCCATACTTCAACGTCGTGCTTCCGCTGCTGGGCGCGATTGTGACCGACCGTGGCGGTCAACTGTGCCACGCCGCCATCGTCGCCCGCGAGTACGGCATCCCGGGGATCGTCGGCACGCGTGAGGCCACCCGGATGATTCCCGACGGGGCGTGGGTACGAGTCGACGGTGAGGCGGGCGAGGTCACGCTGCTGCGATGAGGGCCAGATGATCCGGGCGCTGGCCGAGGCCACGGACGCGGCTGCGTTCGGCGGCAAGGCCGTCCAGCTTGGTGCGGCGATCCGCGCCGGGCTCCCGGTGCCAGCAGGCTTCGCGCTCTCGTCCGAGCATGTCAAGGCGACGGCCTGCGGCGATCCAGCCGCGCTGGCAGCGCTGCAGGCGTTATGCCCGGGCAGCACGCCCTGCGCGGTACGGTCCAGCGCCATTGGCGAGGACTCTGGCGCGACCAGCTTCGCGGGAACCCACCTGAGCGTGCTCGGGGTGTGCGGCTTCACCGCACTTGTCCAGGCCGTTCGCGTGGTTCACGCTTCAGGTCGGGACCCGGGTGCACAGGCCTACCGGGCGCGGCTCGGGCTTGAGCGGACCGCCCCGATGGCGGCGGTGGTTCAGGAGCTGGTGGACGCTGACGTGGCGGGCGTCCTGTTCACCAGGAACCCGGTCACGGGGACGGCGGAGCGGGTGATCGAAGCGAGCTGGGGGCTGGGCGAGGCCGTCGTCTCAGGCCTGGTCACGCCGGACCAGTACCGGCTGGCTGCGACAGGACGGCTGCTGGAGCGCAGTCTCGGTGAGAAGGATCTGCAGATCCGGCGCAGCGGCTGCGGCGGTACGGAGCAGGTGCCGGTCGCGACAAAGTTGATCTGGGCACCCTGTCTGGGCGAAGGGGAACTTGCCGCGCTACATGCGCTCGCGGCGGCGTGCGACCGCGTCTTCGGGTCGCCTGACCATGACATCGAGTTCGCATTCCGGGGCGGTGCAGTGTTTCTCCTGCAGCGACGACCGATCACCAGTGGCTAACGCGACCGTGCGGGGCCTCGGAGCGGCGTTGCTGGCCGCGTCGCTGATGCCGCTCAACTCGACCATGATCGCGGTGGCGTTGCCGGACATCGCGCGCGAGTACACACATTCCCCGGGCACCGTGACGCAGGCGCTGGTTTCGAGTTACCTCGTCGCGGCGATCGTCTTGCAAAGCCCGGGAGGCAAGCTCGGCGACCGGCTCGGGCACTGGCGGGTGTTCGCCCTCGGACAGGTACTGATCGCGACGGGCGCCGTGCTGGGCTTCGCCGCACCGACGCTGGGCGTGCTGGCCCTGTCCCGGGTGCTGATGGCGGCCGGCGGAGCGGTGGTCGTACCGGCGACGGTGGCCCTGATGCGCATCGAGCTGCCGCCGCAGCGCAGAGGCCGGGCGTTCGGCACGTTCGGAGCGGTCATGTCGCTGGCAGCCGGGATCGGCCCGGTGGTCGGCGGTGAGCTGGTCCGGGCATTCGGGTGGCCGAGTATCTTCCTGGCCAACCTGCCGGTGCTCGCCCTATCAGCGATACTGGCGGCGACGGCGAAGCATGCGCCGGTGGCCGTCGACCGTGCGGAGCCTGCGCGGTTCGACTGGGTTGGCACAGTACTGCTTGCCGCGATGCTGACGTCGCTCGTGCTGGGTCTGCAGGCCATGGGGGCCGGCTCGATAGCGCTCATCGGTACCTGCCTCGTCCTGGTCGCGCCGTTCGCGTGGTGGCAACGGCGCGCAGCGGATCCGGTCGTCGCCTTCTCGCTGTTCACGTCGCTGCCGTTCGCGGCGGGCACCCTGCTGGTGGCGCTGCAGAACCTGGTGATGTACACGCTGCTGTTCGAGCTTCCGCTGGTCCTCGAGGCGCTGCTGTCCTTGGACGCCGCGACCACTGGCCGGTTGCTGATCTTCATGATGTTGGCGATGGTGGTCACCTCACTGGTGGCCGGCCGGTTGACGGACTGGTTCGGGTCGCGGCCTGTCGCGGTCGCCGGTTCGCTGATCTGCCTGGCGGGCCTGGGCGTGCTGGCCGCCGGCAACCTCTCGACGCTCGGGCAGGTGCGGTGGGCGCTGGTGGTCCTCGGAATCGGGATCGGCCTGGTCACCCCGGCGGCTCAGAACGCCTCACTCAGCGCGGTTTCCCGGGAACGCAGCGGCATGGCCGCCGGGGTCAGCTCGACGATGCGCTATCTCGGCGGCATCACCGGCGTCGCCATCCTCGGCCGCGTACTCGACCTCAACGGCGACCCTGACGCCATCATGAGCGAGCACAGCACCATGCTCGCGGTGTTCGCCGCGACACTGCTGGTGGGGTTGGCATGTGCAGCGCTGCTTCCGGGCCGCGGCCGGCGCACGATTCCCGCCGAGTTGCCCGCCGCCAGCCGCGTTCCCGCCCCGGAGGGGACCAACGACCCTGCATGAGACGGTGTCAATGACAGATCTACCTAGTGCATGATTTGATATACTCATTCCATAACATTATCGTCCTACCGACAATGTTGCTCAACGACGGGGCATTCAGATCTGAGAGGGTGGCCGATGAGGCGTAAGAAGATTGACAAGGCCGCTGTTCTGCGAAATCTGCAGACGCTCGAGAATGACGACTACGACGGCTTTGTACTTTTAGTACAAGCAGCGCGTAACAGAAGTGCCGCATTCAATCCGGACTTGCCCGTTTGGGGCGTTGCCCAGCATATGGGCATCATCGTGGACTGTAATCGTGGCGGTGTTCCGGAATTCGATGAGACAATGCGGGATTTTGTGAGGGACAGGAATAACGTGGACGGCTCTGACAAGCGGCCCTTCGTAAAGGGCAGACACTGAGGACGGCAAGGACGCGGTTGCGAGGACATCGCGGCCATCCGCCGGGCTGGTACTGGCGAGGGCCCGACCGCCGTGCTTCTACGATGTCCGCGACGTCCGCGCGGACACGAATAGGGGTACGTGGTGACCGACGAGCCACCTCGGTGTGACCAGGTGTTGACGCGCGCGGGGCCGGCCTGCGCGACGGTTCGGCCATGACAGCTCCGCTGGAGGGCGCCGGCTCGCCAGCCCACGCCCAGCCCGAGGCTGTTGCGACGGGAATGGGCACCGCGATACAGGGCCGTTCATTGGGTCAGATCGCCTGGTTGCGCCTCAAGCGTGACAAGATCGCCCTGGCCGGTGGCGTCGTCATCGTGACCCTCACCCTGGTCGCGCTCTTCGCGCCGGTGATCGTCGCGGTGCTCGGGCATCCGCCGCTGGAGTTCCACTACGAGAAGGTCGACCCCGACCTGCAGGTGGCCGTCGGCAACTTCGGCGGGATCAGCCCGGACTTCCTGTTCGGAGTCGAGCCGGTCAACGGTCGCGACGTGTTCAGCCGCATCGTCTACGGCTCGCGGATCTCACTGCTCATCGCATTCCTCGCGACGCTGCTGTCGGTGGCGCTGGGCACCGTGCTGGGCGTTGTCGCCGGGTACTTCGGGGGCTGGGTCGACACGCTGATCAGCCGGACGATGGACGTCTTCCTGGCGTTCCCGCTGCTGCTGTTCGCGATCGCGCTGGCCGGTGTGGTGCCAGACCAGGCGTTCGGCCTGGAGGGCGACACCCTGCGGATCGCGCTGATGGTGTTCATCATCGGGTTCTTCAACTGGCCCTACATCGGCCGGATCGTCCGCGGGCAGGCGCTGTCGCTGCGCGAGCGCGAGTTCATCGACGCCGCGCGCAGTCTTGGCGCGCGCAGCCCGCGGATCCTGTTCACCGAGATGCTGCCCAACCTGGCCGCGCCGATCCTGGTCTACTCGACGCTGCTGATCCCGACCAACATCCTGTTCGAGGCGGCGCTGTCGTTCCTCGGCGTCGGGGTGCGGCCACCGACCCCGACCTGGGGCGGGATGCTGTCCGATGCCACGCACTGGGTCCAGATCGCGCCTAACTTCATGCTCTTTCCCGGGCTGGCGATCTTCATCACGGTGCTGGCCTTCAACCTGTTCGGCGATGGTCTGCGCGATGCGCTCGATCCGCGGTCGCGATGACGACGAAGGGTACCAGATGAGAAAGAGTCGCCAAGTCATGGTTGGCGCGATCGCCGCGCTGGTGCTGGCCGGGTGCGGCGGGCCGAGCACCGGCGGTGGCACCGCCGGCGGCGGCCCCTCCGGTGGCACAGCCGGTGGAATCCATAACCCCTCGGACGCGACGGGCGGCACGCTGCGGTTCGCGAACTCCGGCGACTGGGACTCCCTCGACCCGGCCGATACGTACTACGCGTACTCCTTTAACTTCGTCCGGAACTACGGGCGAGCTCTGTTGATGTTC
>JBOHGX010000154.1:0-2778 GCA_050700255.1 Pseudonocardiaceae bacterium | reverse complement strand
GTTGAGGTGCCGGCGGTCGCTGTCCACGACACTCTGGGTGCCGGGGACGTGTTGCACGGGGCGGTCGCCTTCGCCCGGGCCCGCGGGGTGGCCGATCCCCAGCGCAGTCTGAGCTTCGGCGTCGCGGTTGCCTCGCTGCGCGTGCAACACGTCGGTCCACGGACTTGGATGGACGATCAACGACTGGGTGTCTTGGTCGCACAACTGGGATAAATCACTAAGTCAGCTTGGGCCGATATCCGCCTTTCGGAGGACCGGAAGTTGCGGAAACGGTCGAAAGGACGACCTATCTGAGCACCGGAGACATCACTGGTGGTGAAGACATCTCCTCTTGCCCACGCATATCGTTAATGATGAATTTCGCGCTGCCATGCCATCAACGGGCAAGGGGTGACCCATGAACGACGGGAACGGCCCGGCCAACGTCTGCGATCGTGTGCAGCTCGACGGGCGCGCAGATGCCCGTTCCCGGGTCCGGGAATTCACCGACCCCGGTTCATTCACTGAATTCGGCAGCCGGGCGCGCCACCGCACGCACGCATTCGGCATGCAGCACAAGCGACCCGCGGGCGACGGGGTCGTCACCGGGATCGGGCGCTCTCTCGGGCCGGGTGCCGCAGCTCAGCCTCGTACTCGGCCCCTGCGCCGGCGGGGCGGTGTACTCGCCGGCGCTGACCGACATCGTGATCATGCAGCGTGACCGGGCGCACATGTTCCTCACGGGTCCCGTCGTGCGGGCGGTCACTGCCGAGGACGTGACGCCCGCCGCCCTCGGGGGAGCCGACGTCCACGCGCGCGCGTCGGGCGTGGCGCACCTCGTGGCGGGCGGGACGGAGGCTGTGTTCGCCCTCGCCCGCTGCGTGTTGTCCTACCTGCCGGGCTCATGCTGGGACGCTGCGCCACAGACTCTGCCCGCCGATCCCGAGCCGCTGCCGCACGTCCCGACCAACCACCGGCGGCCCTACGACGTGCGCGGGGTCGTCCGCGGCGTCGTCGAAGCGGGCAGCTTCCTTGAGCTGCACGAGCGGTTCGCGTCCAACATCGTGGTCGGCTTCGGCCGGGTCGAGGGCTGCCCGGTCGGCGTGGTGGGCAACCAACCGCAGGTCCTGGCGGCACGCTAGACATCCACGCATCCGAGAAGGCTGCGCGGTTCGTGCGGATGTGCGACGCGTTCGGGCTGCCGCTCGTCACGCTCGTCGACACACCGGGGTTTCTCCCCGGGACGGCTCAGGAGGCCGGGGGCATCATCCGCAAGGGCGCCAAGCTGCTCTACGCCTACGCCGAGGCCACGGTCCCCCGGGTGACGATCGTACTGCGTAAGGCGTTCGGCGGCGCGTACATCGTGATGAACTCGAAGTCGCTCGGCGCCGACGCCACATTCGCCTGGCCCGGCGCGGAGCTCGCCGTCATGGGTGCCGACGGCGCCGTCGACGTGATCTTTCATCGTGAGCTCGCGTCGGATCCGTCCCGCCGGGACGAACTCGTCGACCGCTACCGGGCGGAGGCCATGGACCCGGACATCCCCGCCGAGCGGCTGTCGATCGACGAGGTCATCGCTCCTGGTGAGACCCGTGCAGTCGTCGCGGCAACCCTGCGGTCACTTGAGCGAGCCGCGAGTCCGAGATTCCGGCACGACAACCTGCCCCAATAACGGAGGCCACGCGACGATGTTGCGCACCGACGATGACCTGGTCGTGCCGCTGCACGACGTCGGGACCACGGACGCGGCCCAGGTCGGCTGCAAGGCGGCCACGCTGGGTGAGCTGCTGCGCGCCGGGTTCCCGGTGCCCGACGGTGCGGTGCTCACCACCGCCGCGCTGGCGCACGCGCTGGCCGCCGCCGGGCTGGATGCCACCGTCTCGCCCGAGCAGCTGGAGACGGTTCCCGTCCCCGGGGGCGCAGCAGGGACGCTGCCCCGTGGGCCGCTGGCGGTGCGGTCGTCCGGGGTGGCGGAGGACCGGCCCGGCGCCTCGTACGCCGGGCAGTACGAGACCGTGCTGGACGTGGCCGTCGATGACCTGCCGTCCGCCGCTGCTGGGCTTCGGCGTTCCGCCCGCAGGTCGCCGGCTACCGCACCGCCCGCGACGGGGAGTCGGCGGCACCGGCGATGGCCGTGTTGATTCAGCCGATGGTGCCTGCCGACGCGGCCGGGGTGGCGTTCAGCGCCGACCCGGTCACTGGCGACCGGGACACGGTGGTGGTCAGCGCGGTCCGCGGGTTGGGCGACCGGCTGGTCGGCGGTGCCGTGTCACCCGACGAGTGGGTGGTCCGCGACGGTGCCGTCACCTGCCGGGCGGCGCCTGAGGGGGCACTCGACGCGGGCACGGTGCACGCGGTGGCCAAGCTGGCCCGGCGGGTGGCTGCGCACCTGGGCACCCCGCAGGACATCGAGTGGGCGCTGGCGGGTGAGGCGCTCGTGCTCCTGCAAGCCCGCCCGATCACCGCCCTGCCCGACCCGTGCCGGCGCCGGCGCCCGTGCCGGCGCCCGTGCCGGCGCCCGTGCCGGTGCCGGTCGAGGTGCCGCCTCGGTTCTGGCGGCGGTTGTCTGTCATCGCGCCCAAGCCGTGGACGCCGATGCAGCGGTCGGTGATGCACGAGCCGGCCGCCCGGGCCACCCGCCACCTGTACGCCGAGTTCGGCTTCCTCATCGATGCCTCAGAGATCACCGAGATCGGGGGTTGGACCTACGTCCGCCGGGTACCGCTGGGCGGCCGGGACCGGTCGGCGCCGGCGGCGTGGCTGATGCCGTTATTGATCCGTGCCGTGCCGCGGCTGCGC
>JBOHGX010000153.1:0-9111 GCA_050700255.1 Pseudonocardiaceae bacterium | reverse complement strand
CGGCCGTGACGTGATTCCTCAACCCCGTCCACGACGTGGAAACCGGCGCGCAGGTAGAGCGTGAGCGCGGGCTCATTGCCGACCAGGGTGCGGACCAGGAAGCGTGTGGTGTGGGCGCAAGGCGTAGCCCATGGCCAACCGGAGTAGGCCAGAACCGAGGCCGCAATCAGCGGTACGCATCCCGTCGGTGTTCAACTTGCAGCACCGTTACTGTCTTCGCGGCTTCGTCGATCTCGTAGATGATTCGGTACTCGCCGATGCGTATGCGCCAGTCGCTGCGGCTACCGACCAGCTTCTTGACGCCAACCGGTCGCGGGCTGTGGGTGAGGGCGATGATTGCGCGTAGCGCTGCTGACAACACGTGGCGGGGCAGTTGCTGGAGCTGTTTGTAGACATCGGGATGGAACGCGACGTTCACACTGCCTGCTCTGCGAAGTCCTCGATAGACACGCCGAGTGTGGTGAGCATGTCGTCCAGCGACATCGTGGTGAAGCGGCTGGCGCGCAGGTCCCGCAGACGCACGGCGTCGGCGATGTCGGCATGCTCGTGCAGCCGCTCGTAGTCGTCCAGGCTGATAATGACAGCGACCTCCCGGCCGTTGTCGGTGATGACCGCCTCGTGGCCGGTGTAGGCGACCTCGCGCACCACAGCGCCGAGGTTGTTGCGCAGATCACGAAGACTGTGTGTACTCATGGCCCACCATGGTACACCGCTAGCCGACGACGAGGCCCGTTCGGAACCTCCACCAAGGCTTCGCCGACACGGGCGGAGGAGCATTGCGGTGGCCGATTGCTTTGTCGTGCCTCAGCCGCCAGGGCGTCGGTCGGCCTGCTCCCGGGCCGGGGCCAGGTTGAACAGTTCCAAGGCCCGCTGAGAGTCGAGCGTCGGCCCGATCTCGCCGAACCCGAGCGAGCCGTCCGTGCCTGGGCGGAACTCACCGCACCAGGCGGGCAGATCATCTCCCTGGACACGTTCTCCGACGCGGTAGCACGCGACCGGGCCGCCGGGCTGAGCCACGTCCGCACCGAGCTGCTGGAGTCGGTCGATCGCGTCGAACGAGCTGCGACGACCCTCGAAGAGCGACTCGAAAGCCGCTGGCGACGCTACCTGGTCGAAGGCACAGTGAGCGACGCAGGCGGACCGCTCACATTTCTCCTTGGCTCCGTGACGTACAGGAGTTCAGAGAGGCTCCGCCTCTCTGGTTGGAGTCACTCTCCCGCCGCGGCAGCTCGTACGACTCCCGCAGATCCGACGCCTCTGGCAGACCTCGGGCTTCGACGGTCCGGACTACCTCAAGCGCCCGCCAGTGGTTCGAGGCCGCTCAAGCCCGCTCAGCGTCGGTCAGGGCGCCGTTCTCAGATTTCTGGGCGACTGTCGCTGCGGTGGTGTCATCAATGATACCATCTCGCTCATGCCTATGACGCTGCGTCTGACCGATGCTGAGGCTGAGGCTCTGCGCCGACGCGCTGAGCTGGAGTCCCGCTCGATGCAGGAGGTCGCCCGCCAAGCGGTGCGGGAGTACGTCGAGAACCACAGCAGGGCTGAGCTGCTCGACCAGGTGCTCGACGAGGAGTTACCACGCTATGCCGAGGCGCTGGAGCGACTCGGTCAGTGATTTATCTGACCTTGCCCGAGCTGCTCCATGTTGCTGTACGGACGCTGGGTGGTGAGGTTGCGGTGCGCGACCACGGACTGCTGGCGTCGGCGTTGGCCCGGCCGCAGACAACCGTCTTCGGCGCCGACGCCTATGACACCGTTGAGGACAAGGCGGCTGCGTTGCTGCACTCACTCGCTCGCAACCACGCCCTGGTCGATGGCAACAAACGGCTGGCCCTGGCAGCGTTGATCGCTTTCCTCGGTGTCAACGGGCGCAAGCTCACATTTTCCAACAATCAGGCGTACGACTTCGTCATGTCCGTGGCCACCGGCGAGGTGCAGGACATCGCCGCGATCGCTGACCATATCCGGGCCGCCACCGACGCTCGCTGATCGCGGCGCGCGAAGCGCGCATCAGTCCCATCGGCGCACCGGCCCGAGGATCTCTCGCTCCGCGGGTGTAGTGACCAGCCGCAGCGACAGCCATAGGTTGGGCCCGAGCGCCACCACCCCGTCGTCGGTCAGCGAGGTGAGCTGGTGGGTCATCGGCGCCGACAACCGCCATAGTGCTGCTCATCCTGTGCTGCTCATCCGGGGACCCCGAGCGGCAGCGTCGCGGCCAGTCCAGCGACCTGCAGCCCGCATAGCGGGCTGAGCGCCACACCGAGCCGTTGCGAGACCACCTCGTTGCTGTCGCGCTGATCGCCGTGATCGGACTCAGCGCCTGCGGTGACGACGATAGCGAGACTGCCAGGGGGAGCGACGGTCAAGCCGCCTTTCCGATGACCGTGTCGAGTTGCGGCCAGAGGGAAACGTCACCATTAGAGAGCCCATTGAGCGGGTGGTGACAGTTGACTCCTCGGCGGTAACATTCTTGTATGCGGCTGGCGGGCTGGACAAGCTCGACACTCGGTTTGAGCTCGAGGAGGACCTGTACCCGCCTGACATAGCTCGCGCGCTCCAGGGCATCAAGAGGACCGCGTATGAGAGCGGCGCGCTTTCCAAGGAGGCGGTGATTGCTACCGACCCTGACCTGATCATCGGGGCACCGTAGCCCGGAGTTAACTCCGAGAGCATGAGCGCCATTGGTAGCGCGTTCCTGGTCCCATCGGGCATCTGCGGCGGGACGGTATTCGACGAGACGACCGGCGATGGCACTGAGGATTTCGACGACCTCTTCAAGGCATCGAGACCTACGGTCGCGTGCAGGGCACCGAGAAGCAGGCCGCATCGAGCATCAACGACCTGCGAAGGCGCATTGTGGCGGTCAGGAGTCAGGCCGGCGCTGATGGGCCGTCCGGGCTGGCCGCCGGACAACTGCCAGGGCGGAGCCGCCCTGTTCGTCGTCCTCGGGACCGGCACCTACCAACGAACTGATCGGGTAACCGGGCACCCTCGCCCGGCTGGTCGCCGCGCGGTGCGACGGCCACGTCGAGCGGTAGCGCGCCCATCCGCTCACCCCGCCTGAGAGCGAATCCATGACGAGCCGCGACGGGCCACTGCGCCTGGGCGCCTTTATTCGCGATCGACATTTGTTGCAGGTATCTTGCAGGAGCTCTTATCCTGGCACCGCGGGTAGCTCTCCGACGTCGGACCACCACATTCGTAAACCAAGCCTAGGCTCACCTAACTAAATGCACTATCCTCGTACCACCTGCCTCCGGACCTGTAGGAAGATCGATGAACTCGTCGCCTGCGGCGCCCTCCGACGCCGACCTTGCGGCCGCCACAGCGGCCCACCACGCATACATGGCACAGTCCGCAGCCGCCTACCACAGGTACATGGCTGAATCTGCCGCTGCGTACCACAAGTACATGGCCGGGCGCGCAGCGGCAGCCGATCACAAGGACGGGGCCGAGTCCGCTGCGGTGGCCTACCACAGGTACGTGGCCGGGCCTGCGGCAGTGGCCTACCACAGGTATCTGATCGGGCCCGCGGCAGCCGTATATCACAAGTACTTGGCCGGGCCCGCGGCAGCGGCATACCACAAGCGTCGAGCCAGGCCCGTGGCAGACCCAGTCGCGACCTCCAACGCCCAGCGCGCCGCCGCCGCGGCCGCCGAGTCCGCAGCCGCCTACCGCAAATACGTGGCCACACCCACGGCAGCCCCACCACCGACCACCACAGGCCCGTGGTCACCGGCGGTGGATTAGCACATTCGGATCGGCTTGCCGAAGTCCTCGCGGGCGACGCCGGTCGCGCGTAGCAGCACCCGGGCGCCGGCCATGTTGCGGCCGTGGGTGACTGTTCGGGATCTCAGTTCGGGCATGTAGTCATTGCCGCATGCGGCGCGACGACGAGGAAGACGCGGCTGCTACTAGTAGTGGCACCACTAGGATTGCCGGTGTGGACAGCGAGGCCGAGCGCCGTGGCGAGATGGGTGCTTTCCTGCGGAGCCGTCGTGTGCAGCTCGTGCGGTCGGACTTCGGGCTGCCGCCGCTGAGTCGGGCCCGCGCCTCGGGGCTGCGCCGCGAGGAGATCTCCTACCTCTCGGGGGTCAGCGTCACCTGGTACACCTGGCTCGAGCAGGGGCGCGACATCAATCCCTCCCGGCACGTACTGGACGCGGTGGCGCGCGCTGCGGCTGTCCTCGCCCGAGCACAGCTACCTGCTGTCGCTGGCCGGGTACTCGCCCCAGCAGGCCACCCCGGAGCCGAGCGCGCCGTCGATGCCGGCTCACGTACAACGACTGCTCGACGCGCTGGACAGCTTCCCCACCTACGCGATCACCGCCGACTGGTCGATCGCCGGATGGAACGCCGCCTACGAGGGTCTATATCCCAACGTCGCGAGCGTCGCCGTCGAGGACCGGAACCTGCTGTGGCTGGTCTTCACCGACCCCTACGTGCGCGAGCTGCTGCGGACTGGGAGATGACGAGCCGCCGTTTCCTGGCCGAGTTCCGCGCCGAGGCCGGACCTCGCCTCGGCGAACCCCGCATCTGCGACCTCATCCAGAGACTCATCTTGGCCAGCGACGCTTTCCGCCTCGGCTGGGACAGCCACGCCATCGGCGGCTTCGCCTCGCGGGAGCGAATCTTTCGCCACCCCGAGGCCGGTGAGCTGCGCTTCGAGCACCACCAGCTGACACCCGCCGACCACCCGGGACGCCCGTTGGGTCGCGGTCGATCTCGGCGAGCAGGTCGTTGATGCTGGTCGATGGCCCGATGCGGTGATAGGCGTGGAAGCGCAGGTTGCAGCCGCGCCAGTACAACGTCCACGTCTTGCTGGCCTTGGTGTACCGCAGCCGCGCGATCGGCAAGCGCGTCCACTCGGACCCGTGGTCCTCTCGCCAGGGGGCGCGCCGCTCGACGATCGTCAGGTGCCGAGGCGCCAGGTCGCAGTCGACCTGAACCTGATGGCGGGCCCCGCGCGGGCACGCGCTGGGCGCACCCGCGCTGCACGCGTGCGACGTCGAGCTCGAGCAACCCGGCGGTGGACATGGCAACCAGCGTGCCATCCGCATTCTCGCCGGACGCTGTCTCTCCCGGCGGCGACGTCAGGTGATCGATTCTCGGGCTGCTCCGGCGGTGAGATCGAGCCGGGCGTTCATGTCGAGCCGGAACCGGCCGTAGCGAGATCCACGGCGAGGTGGGAGCTGCCCCGCTTCGGGATGCCGTCGACGCGGCGGAGGTAGGTTTCACGGATGGATGAGAACAGGGCCCGACGGGTCGCCGACGCGCTGCGCGATCGCGGTGTCGACGCGCATCTGGCCAAGGCCGGTGTGTACCAGTGCGGGGTGCGTGTGTCGCTTCCCGACGGGCGAGAGGCGATCTGGGACACCGACGGCACGGCGAGCCTTGAAGCGCAAGTGATGCGAGACGGTGTCCTCGTCGGCTTCGTCCCCGTAATCGAAGGCTCCGAAGACTTCGACGAGCCTCAGGTGATTGACGCTATCGCCAGAACTGACTACGAGCAGCCGATCGCGCACCAGCATCGCACCGCCCCGCCACCCGGTCCGGCGCTGCCACGCGAAGGCGGCCTGTTTCGCCGTTTCCTCGACGGTTTCCGGTATCGATAGCAACGGCTCAGGCCGAAGTCACGAGGGAGCGTCAACAGTTTTGGATCGGCGTGGGCACGGCACTGTTGCATTAAGCGATCGGCTCGTCCGATCTGGTCCACCTGCTCGTCCAGAAGCCACGCAGCAGGCCTTCGGATGCCCGATTTGTTACGATTTCTCCAAGGTGCCTGAGGGACTGCCTCACCAGCCCGTAGCGCCGCATCATGAAGCCGAGTAGGCCCAACAGGAACAGCAGGATCAGGTCGAACGCCTGCGTGTTGACCGAGTAGGTGCCTAGGCTGGAGAAGAAAATGATGCCGGCATAGAGGTACGGCCGAGGGATCTGCAGCAGCTTCGCCCAGAGTGGCGCCAACGGCAGGTTGAGCACTAGCAGCAGCACATTCCCGATGAACAGGCTCTCGATGAGGGCCCACACCAGCTCGGGCTCTCGGTTGAATAGCAGTGGGTCGGGTTGGATGCCGTAGCTGGTGAAGGCGGCCAGCATGACAGCAGCCGTGGCGTTGGTAGGTACTGTAGCCCGAGGGTGAGCATCGGGACAAAGGTGCCCGCGGCGGACGCATTGTTGGCCGCCTCCGGCGCTGCGACGCCCTCGATGGCGCCGTGTCCGAACTCCTCGGGTCTCTTCGACAACCGTTTTCTCGGTGGTATAGGAGAGGAACGTGGGCGTATGTGAAGGTCGCCGGGCGGTGGGTGTATCTGTATCGGGCGATCGACCAGTACGGCCAGGTCATCGACGTGCTGGTGTCCCTGAAGCGGGATTTGGCGGCCACCCGCCAGTTCTTCATCCGCGCTCTCAAGCACGGGCCTCGACCCACCGAGGTTTGCACCGACCGGGCACGGGCCTACCAGCGAGTGATCGAGGAGCTGATCCCCGCCGCGTGCCAGGTCACCGAGCAGTACGGGAATAACCCCGTCGAAGCCGATCATGGGCGTCTGAAGGCCTGGCTACGGCCGATGCGCGGCCTGAAACGACTCCGCTCGGCACGGGTGATCAGTGCCGGGCACGCGTTTGTGCAGAATCTCCGCCGCGGCCACTACGAACTCGGCTTGGATATCGACCGACGGCATCGGCTCCCGGCGGCCTTCACCGAACTCGCCCGCGCCATCTGATCGAAGCAGCACAGCGGAAGATCTCGTCTGCTTTTTGCCTACGCAACAGATCCCCCTTCGAGGAAGAACGGGACAAACTGGGGGGAGGCGGACTACTGCTTCGGGCCGGGGTGGTTGTTGCCGCTGGCCCAAGCCAAGAAGCCCCGAGGGCGAGCCCCCGATGACCACAGCGACCACCTGCGCCGCGCTTCAGTGAGTCTCTGCTCCGGTATAAGTTGCTCTCAGGCCACTGCGGAAAGCTGACTACGGTGGACGGCTCCGGGCCAGGTCGGAGAGAACCTCGCGGTTACGGCCGCCTTCCAAGTTCTAACGACGCCCTGATCGTCTGCTCCCGAACGCCGGATGACCGACCGTCGTGGCATCGGCGATACCCACCGGCGGCGTCCGGATCGGTGGGGTCGCGCTGGCTGCGGACGACAAGGAGAGGTGCATGCACCAGCCGCCATATGAGCTCACTCCAACCGCTGACGGCGTGGTCGCGCGCATCCACGCGAGGGGCAGCGCCGTGCTGGCCAGCCCGACGATCAACCGCGGGACAGCGTTCACCATCGAAGAACGCGAGGCCTTGGGGCTGACCGGCCGGCTGCCCACCGCCGTGAGCACATTGGACGGGCAGGTGCGGCGGGTCTATGGCCAGTACCGCGCGCAGACCGATGATCTGCGTCGCTGGGTATACCTGGCCAATCTGCGGGACCGCAACGAGGTGCTGTTCTACCGGCTGCTGTGCGAGCACATCGCGGAGATGCTGCCGGTGGTCTACACGCCGACGGTCGGGCTAGCGATCGAGCGGTTCAGCTACGAGTTCCGTCGCCCGCGCGGAGTGTTCCTGTCCCTTGACCGGCCCGAGGATGTGGAGGCGTCCTTCCGCAACTGTGGCATGGGCGCCGAGGACGTCGACCTGATCGTGGCTACCGACTCGGAGGGCGTCCTGGGCATCGGCGACCAGGGCGTGGGCGGCATTGAGATCGCGATCGGCAAGCTCGCGGTCTACACCGCCGCCGCGGGTATCCACCCACACCGGGTGCTCCCAGTGGTGCTGGACATGGGCACCGACAACGTGGCGCTTCTCAACGACGAGACGTACCTGGGCGCCCGGCACGCCCGGGTCCGCGACCAGCGCTACGACGATCTCATCGAGGCCTACGTTACCGCCACCACGAAGCTCTTCCCGAACGCGATACTGCACTGGGAGGACTTCGGGGCCGGCAACGCGCGGCGCATCCTGAACAAGTACGCCGACCAGGTGTGCACCTTCAACGACGACCTGCAGGGCACCGCCGCGGTCGTGCTGGCCGCAGCGTTCTCCGCCGTTCGGGCGGCGGGGAGCCGGATACGCGACCAGCGGGTGGTCATCCACGGCGCCGGCACTGCCGGGCTGGGCATCGCCGACATGATCCGCGATGTCATGATCCGTCAAGGACTGCCCCGAGCCGAGGCCACCGCGCGCTTCTACGCTCTGGGCAGCCGGGGCCTGCTGGTCGACGATGCGCCCAGCCTGCGCGACTTCCAGGTCCCCTACGCACGGACCGCGGCCGAGGTGGCCAGCTGGTCCACTGGTGCGGGCACTGGAGTCACCCTCGGCACCGGGGTCACCCTCGCCAACGTCGTGTCAGCCGTGCGGCCCACCATGCTCATCGGCACCTCGACGCAGGCCGGCGCGTTCACCGAAGCCATCGTCAGAGACTTGGCCGCGCACACCGAGCGGCCGATCATCATGCCACTGTCCAACCCAACGTCGAAGTGCGAAGCGCTGCCCGAAGACCTGATCCAGTGGACAGGCGGCCGCGCGTTGGTCGCCACTGGCAGCCCGTTCCCCCCGGTCGCCCACGGCGGGATCACCCATCGCATCGCCCAGGCCAACAACGCCCTGGTCTTCCCCGGACTCGGCCTCGGCGTCACGGTGGCCCGTGCCCGACGGATCAACCAACCGATGATCGCCGCGGCCGCGGACGCCGTTGCCCGGTTGTCGGACGCTACCGCTCCCGGAGCGCCGCTGCTCCCGCCGGTCGAGGACCTACGCACCGTCTCCGCCGCCGTGGCTATCGCGGTCGCGGTCGCCGCGGCCAAGGAGGGGCTGGCGCAGGTGTCCGTGGACGACCCCGTCCTGCAGGTGCACCAGGCCATGTGGTGGCCCGAGTACCCGATCATCGAACTCGCGGACAGGTGAAGCGCACCGGCGTCGTTGCGTTATGCAAAGCGGTTCCGGTCCCGCTGGATGAACCTTCGCTGCGGCACCCGCTGGTCTGGCGCGTGGGAGTCGGACCGTTGCTTGGCAAGTCCTTCGCTACGTCGATCTCGCCGTGGGTGGTTCCGCTGGATGCCCTGGACACTGCACGCATCCGGCCACCGGAGCGCGATCCTTACCCGCTGCCCTATCTCGACGACA
>JBOHGX010000152.1:0-20609 GCA_050700255.1 Pseudonocardiaceae bacterium | reverse complement strand
GTAGCCCAGCAGGTCGCTGGTCGCCTGGACGACGATGGTGCCCGGGGTCGACACCCGGTCCAGATACGTCGCCGGCTCACCACCGGACAGCCGGGTGAGCACCTCGGCACCGGCCGGAATCGGATGGTGCCCGCGGGCGAAGAATCCGGCGACGCCGCGCCGGAAGGTCAACTCGTCGGGCTGTTTGCCGCGGAAGATCGGATGGTCGGCGACCTCCGCAACGCGGTACCCGGCCAGCGACCGGTTCGCCAGCGGGATGAACGCCGACGCGCCGGGCAGCCAGCCCCCGTTCAGGTGGCCGCCGAAGACCACCACCCCGCCACCGTCGAGGTAGGCGTTGATCACGTGGCGCGTTCTGGCGAGATACTCCTGATCCACACTCGGCGTGATGATCAGTGCGGCGTACCGGGCCAGGTTGGTCGACCCGAGCGCGTAGCAGTCGAGCCGTTCCACCCGGTCGGACCACTCGCCGCCCTCAGGGTTGCGGATGTCCATGTCAAGCACGGCAATAGCCATTGTGCCGCCTCCGGCGTCGGTGTCCATTTTGCCGCCTTCGGCGCCGGTGTCCATTCGCTACCTCCTCGGGGCAGACAGGGCCCGTGCGGCCTCGACCAGCGCGGCGGTGTACGGGTGCTCGGGTCGAGACAGCAGCACGCCGGTCGGCCCTTGCTCCACCACCTGACCAGCTTGCAGCACAACCAGCCGGTCACACGACCGCTGCGCGAGCGCCAGGTCGTGGGTGATGTGCAGCACCGCGACGCCCCGCACCGCGCGTAGCTCGTCGAGCAGGTCGGCGATCTCAGCGCGCAGCGACACGTCAAGCATCTGGGTCGGCTCGTCGGCGAGGATCAGCCGCGGTCGGGTCACCAGCGCGCGGGCGAACGCAACCCGCTGTCGCTCACCGCCGGAGAGCTGGTGTGGATAGCGCGGCAGGTAACGCTGCACCGGTGTCAGGTGCACCGCGGTCAGCGCCTCCGCCACGATCTCCTGCCGCCGGCCACCGTCGGCCAGCCGGTGGATCACCAGCGGTTCGGCGACGATCGACCCGACCATACGGGTGGGCGGCAGTGCGGCGTACGGGTCCTGGAACACCAGGTGCACCTGACCCCCGAGCCCGCGCGGGGACGCCCGCAGCTCAGTGCCGTCGAAGGTGATCCGACCACGGTCGGGGCGCACCAAGCAGACCACGGCACGCGCGATCGTCGATTTCCCAGCGCCCGAGCCGCCGACCAGACCGACCGTCTCACCGGCATCGACGTCGAAGGTCACCTCCCGGCAGGCGACGAGTCGATGCGCGGCACCGCGTTGCCGGAAGCTGACGGTCAGGTCGTCGACCTGCAACAGCGGGGTCACGAGGTCCTCGTCTTCGCCTCTGTGACACGTGACTCTGTGACACGTGACTGTGTCACCCATGACGCCGGCAGCTGCAGCCGTGGCGCGGCTGCCAGCAGGTGCCGGGTGTAGGGGTGCTGGGGGGCGGCGACGATCTCCTCCCGCGGACCCACCTCGACCAGCTGGCCCGCACGCATGACCGCGATACGGTCGGCGATGCGCTCGATCACCGGCAGGTCATGGGACACGATCAGCAGCGCGAGATCCAACCGCCGGCGCAGGTCATCGAGCAAGTCGAGCACGTCGGCCTGCACGAGCACGTCCAGGCCGCTGGTCGGCTCGTCGGCGATCACCACGTCCGGGTCGTTGGCCAGCGCGATGGCGATCACGACTCGTTGGCGCATACCACCGGAGAGCTGGTGTGGATAGTCGCGGCTGCGCCCAGGGTCGAGTCCAACGAGCGCTAACAGCTCCTCAGCGCGAGACCTGCTTGCAGGGTCGAGCCATCGGTACCGGGCCCGTGCCGCAGCAGCGCCCACTGTCTGGTGGGCGGTGATGGCTTCGGCGATCTGGTCCCCGACCGCCAGCACCGGGTTGAGCGCGCTCATCGCCTCCTGCGGGATGAGCGCCACCCGATCACCGCGCAGCCCGCGGACTTCGTGAGGCCGCAACGTCGCCAGATCGTGGCCGCAGACGATCACCTGGCCGCCTTCGATCGACGCCGCTGCCGGGAGCAAGCCGCATGCGGCAGCGGCGACCGTGGACTTGCCGCTACCGGACTCACCGACCAGCCCCAGCACCTCCCCCGCCGCCACCGACAGGCTCACCCGGTTCGCAGCCAGCACCCGATCCCGGCCCGAGCCGTAGCTGACCGTGAGGTCAACGATCGTCAGCGGGTTGCCCCCGGTCACCGGCACCGGCGTCACAACGGACGTGGCCACAGGCCGGCGGCGAGGCAGCCGGTCGCGCAGCGTGGGCCGGGCCCGCTCCTCGAAGGCGTAACCCAGCAGCGCGAAGGCGAGCACCGTGACGGCGATCGCCACACCCGGCGGGATCACCCACCACAACCACGCATCGGTCAAAAACGCGCTGCGGGAGTGCGCCAGCGACAGCATCGTGCCCCAGCTCTTGGCCGTCACGTCGCCCAGGCCGAGGAACGCCAGCGACGATTCGAGCAGGATGGCGGTCTTGGTCGCGAGCACGAACTGCGGCACGACCAGGGGTACGACCGCCGGAACGACGTGGCGCGACAGCACGTAAACTGCGCCGCCGCCCATCGCGCGCAACGCCTGGATGTGGTCGCGTTCACGCAACGACAACACCTGAGCGCGCAGCTCGCGCGCCACCGGAGCCCAGATCACCAGTGTGATCACCAGGATCTGGTTGCCCAGCCCGGGACCGAGAAAGACTCCGATCACCAGCGCCAGTGGCAGTATCGGCAGGGCGAGCACGACGTCGACCAGGCGCATCAAGATGGTGTCCAGCCAGCCGCGGGCATACCCGGCCGTCACCCCGACGGCCAGGCCGACCAGCGTCGCCGCCAGTGCGGCCACGATCCCGATCAGCAGCGAGATGCGCGCGCCGTAGATCAGCTCGGAGAGCAGGTCGTGGCCCACGTCATTGGTACCAAACAGGTGCGCGGCTGAGGGACGGGCGAACGGGGTGCCGGTCCGCGCGTTCGGGTCGTAGGGCGCGAGTAGCGGCGCGGCCAGGGCGGTGGTTCCCAGCAGCGCGAGAATGCACCCGCCGACCCGGGCGGCGGTCATATTGCCGCCTCCGCGGGATGGCGTACCCGCGGGTCCAACAGGGGATAGGTCAGATCGGCGAGCAGATTCAACACGATGACACCGATGGTGACCAGCAAGAACGCGCCTTGCAGCAACGGGTAGTCCCGAGCGGTCACTGCCTCGTAGATCAGCCGACCCAGCCCCGGATAGGCGAACACCGTCTCGACCACGACCAGACTCGACAGCAGCGCACCCACCATCACCGTCACATTGGTGAAGACCGGCAGCAGCGCGTTGCGTAGTACATGGCGCAGCGCGATCCGACGTTCGGAGACCCCTTTCGCTCGGGCCAACCGGACGAACGGCTCGTCGAGCACCGAGATCATCGCCGCCCGGGTGAGCAGGAAGATCGAGCCGAAGATGGCCAGCGTGATCGTGACCACTGGCAGCACCAGCCTGCGCAGCATCTCCCCGATCGCCGCCGTCCCACTCGCGGTGATCTCGGTGGCGCCGAAGGAGGGGAACCAGCCGAGCTGCACCGCGAAAACCGCGATCAGCATCATTCCGATCCAAAAACTCGGCATCGAATCGACTGCCAGCACACCGGTGACCACCACGATGTCCCGCCGGCGGCCCCGCCACCAGGCCGCCGCCGCCCCGAGCACGATGCCGAGCACCGTGGCACCCAAGACCCCGAGCCCGATCAGCGCCAGCGTCCACGGCAGGCGTTCGAGCAGCAGATCGACCACCGGGCGGTTGTGCGCAACTGAGATCCCGAGGTCCCCGCGCGTCAGCCCGGTCCAGAACCCGGCGTACTGCTCCAGGATCGGACGGTCCAGCCCGTAGCCGGTCCGGATCTGGGACAGCTGCTCCTCGGTGAGTCCCTGGATCGGACCGACGTAGAGATAGTCGACGGGGTCACCCGGTGCCAGGTACGGCAGCGCGAAGTTGATCGTCGCGGCGACCCAGAGCACCAGCGCGTACTGCGCCACGCGGGGCAGGACGCGCCGCAACCGTCCCATTACTGGTGACTCATTACTGGTGACTCATTACTGGGGCGCCACGACGGCGTTGGCGGCGCGGGCGACGTCAGGCGGCAGCAGCGACCACTTGTGCACGATGCCGTAGCCCGGCGACTCGACCCACCCGCCGTAGCTACCGGCCCGGAAGGCCCAGTACTCGTCGGGGTAGTACAGCGGGATCGACGTCGGCTGCCGGTTGAACAGCGCCTGCATGTCCTGCAGCACCGCGTTGCGATCGGCGTTGGTGGTGGCCGCCTGCCACGCGCTGTACAGCGCGTCGAATTCCGGGTAGGGAATCTCCGGCGCCCGCCACAGGTACCCCGACATGTGGGACATGACGAACTGGTCAGGGTCGGCGACGCCGTGCGCGGTGATCGTGCTGACCGCCAGGTCGAAGTCGCGGGTGGTGAACAGGTTCGCCACCGTGGCCGCGTCCGTGCCGGTGACCTCTAACTCGATCCCCACCTTGCGCAGGTCCTCGGCCACCAGCTCGGCCGCGCGGACGTCGACGGGCAGGCTGGCGGTAACGAACACCTGGTAGCGCAGCGGACCGTTCGGGCCCTCGCGGATGCCGTCGCCGTCCCGATCGACGAAACCTGCCTGATCGAGCAGCTGGCGCGCCTCGTCCGGCGCGTAGGGGGTGGACAGCAACGGGTTGGCGAACGGTGCGTCCGGGTGCGGGTAACCCTTGACCGCCGGCCGGCCCTGGCCGAGGAAGACCGTCTCCAGCATCTGGTCCCGGTCCAGCGCACGGCTGATCGCCCGCCGAAACGCCGGCTGGTCGAACGGGGTGTGCTCGAAGTTCATCCGCAGCTCGGGGAACTGCAGCGGCGCGGTCTTGACAACGCCGACCTGATCCGAGCCGCTGAACTGATCGATCAGCTCCGGGGACAGCGGCCGGGCGGCCGCGTCGATCTCGCCGGACCGCAGTGCGGTGAAGGTCGCCGAGGGGTCATCGATCACCGGCATGACCAGCTCACGGACCCGCGGAGCGCCGGCGAAGTACGTCGGGTTCGCTTCGAAGCGGTAACCGGAGGTCGGGTTGTAGTCGGCCAAGCGGTATGGCCCGGTGCCCACTGGCAGGGTCTTGACCGCCTTGGCCGTGTCCGGCGGCACAGCCGACCACACGTGCTTCGGGATGATCGGCAGGTCAGCCAGCGTCACGGTGCCCAGCTCCGGGCAGGCGAACCCGCAGGTGAAACGCACCGTGTCAGGATCGACGGCGGTGACCGCGCTGATATTCGGGATGGTCGTGACGTGGTGGGTCCAGCGGCCGGTGGGAGCCAGTGTCATGTACTCGAAGGTGAAGATCACGTCGTCGACGGTGAACGGCTGCCCGTCGTGCCAGCTCACTCCCTGCCGCAGATCAACCTCCCAGGTAGACGGATTGACCTGACGGACTGCGGTGGCCAGCCAGGGCTGTGGCTCGTCGACATACGGCGACGGCGCGACGAGCTTGTCGTAGACCAGCTCGGCGAGCGGCTCCGGTGAGCCGGCGAAGATGTTGAGCGGTCCGGTGTCTCGCGGCACCGCGATCCGCAGCCGGTCTGTTTGGGTCGGCGCATCGGGCGTGCCGTTCCCCGAGCCACCGCATCCGGTCACCAGCAGTACTGACGCAGCGAGCAGGACAAGCGATACGCGACCGCGCTTCATGATTCATCCCTTCGACCAGGAAGGGCTGTCATCACCCAGAGGAGTAGCTCGTCGAGAAACTCGGCGGCGTTGGACGCCCCGGTGTGGCCGAAGTGGGCCAACGGGTCGATGGTGGAGACCAACATGGTGCCGGCCGTGCTGGCTCGGTCCAGGTAGGCAACTGCGGCGCCGTCCGGGGCGGCGAGGAGGACCTCGGCCCCATTCGGTGGCGCCAGCACACCGTGGTGGTGCAGCGCTGCGGCGGCGGCACCCACCTCGGTGTCCCGCCAGGCCGCACCGATCGTGGTCTGGCCGGCGCCTCCAGCGGGTCGGAAAGTCCACCGGGCATGCGCAGGCCAGCCGGCCTGATGATCGCCGAACAACAACACCGCGCCGCCGCGGTCGAGCACCGCATCCAAGGCCGGTGCCAGCGCGGTGAGCCGGCGCCGCGGGGTGCCCTCCGGTACCCACACCACGTCGGCGTCGTGCAGCGCCGCGCCATGCCGAGTGTCGACCACATCAGCTAACCGGCAGCGGTACGCCGCAAAAGTACGGGTCTCGGCTGCCGAGCCGCTGTGCAGCGCAACCACCTGCCTGCCGCGGCTGGTCATCGGCGGGCCTCCTGGCGCACCCATTCGATGAGTTGCGGCGCGATCCGCGCGGCTGAGCTGTCCGTAGTGGCGTTGGCCAGCAGGTTGGCACCGCCGTGTAGCAGCACGGTGCCCCCGGTCGAGGCCCGGTCCACGTACGCCCCGGGCGTGCCGTCCGCGGGCTGCGCGATCACGTCGGCGCCGGCCGGGGGACGGTGCCGGCCGTTCGAGTAGAGAAAGTTCCCGCCGAGGTCGTCGGGCGACACGCTGAAGAAGATCGGGTGGTCGTCCAGTTGGGGCGGTCCCGGTTCGCCGTCCGACGGCGGGCCGGGCTCGAAGGCCGTCGCGCCCGGCAACCAATCGTGGGTCAGCTGCCCACTGAAGACCACCACGCGTCCCTTGTCGAGAAAGCCGCGCAGCTTGTCCTGCATCACCGCCAGCAGGCCCTGATCACTGCGTCCAGCCAGGATCAGCCCGGCGAAAGGCGTCAGCTCGGCCGTCGGCAGGTCATCGAGATCAATCGCGGTGACGGGCATCGCGGCGAGCGCGGCGTCGCGGCCTACCACCCCGTCAGCTGCCCGCCAGAGTTGGAGACACTTGTCCCAGTCTGTGCTGTCTGCATCGGCATGCACGGCCACCGCGATCTCGTGCAGACGCAGGTAACAAGTCACGCGGTGCTCACGCTAGCTAAGGATAGGCTCACCTGAAGGAGGGTAAGTTTAGGCTGCGCTTTGCACAAGAGAGTGAATGCTCAACGCTGAGTCGAACCAACGGTGCGCCGGTGCGACGTCCAAGGAGCAGCGCCTCGCCGCGTGTGGGGCGCGCGAGGCGGCTGGGGGATGTCTAGCCCTGGCTTCCCTCTTCGGTGGTCGCCCGCGCAGCGTCATGGTCGCCTGACGTGGCTCGGTCGTGTGAGCCCGTCAGCTTGTCGGGCGTGATCTCGGCGGCGTCGATCGCTGCGCTCATCGACGGTGACGAGGCTTTCATGTCCGCCAGCGCTGCCGCCACGTCGTCAGGCGAGCCCGTGCTCGCCGGCTCATTCGTCTGGGAAGATTGCTCACTGCTCTCTTCGATCATGAGCAAAGCGTAACCGCTCAGGACTCACAGCGCAGCAGAAGTGACACCGATGCCGGCACGTGAACGGCTGCCTGCGTTGCACTATAGGCCCCCGGACGGCGTACCGAGAGCCCCAGCGGGAGGCTCGCAGCACAGGAGCTCCTGCTGAGCCCGCCAGAACTCCTGCCATGCATTATGAAGATCATTCTGCGCCGCATCGAGGGCCTCCGCCGGCGCAGGAGTCGCAACCCATCGACCTCGGACTGGCTCGACCACAGTCAATGCTTCAAGGGCGTGCGAGGCATTGCGCAAGCGCTGATGGGCTTGGTGAAGCCGCTGGCGTTGCTGCTCCGAGAGCTCCTCTGGCCTACGTCTGGCTTCCACGTCTCACCCTCCGCCGGTCCCTGGTGGTCAACCGTAACCGTTGCGCACGACATGGGTTCGTCACTACGAGGGCTCATGTGGCGTGTCGGGGCCTCGCTCAGCGCGGCGCGCGCTCAGGAGGTTATCGAGGGTCTTGAGCTGCGAGTTGACCATGCGACGCAGCCGGATCACCACGAACAGGACCAAGCAGCTGAATACGACGAACACGAACGCGGCTACCGCCAGCACAATGATGACCTGGGTTTCGCTCACGACCACATCCTCTCAGCTGCCCATCACGTGCACCTCAACGCGACCCGTGCGAGATTGCCGAGAGGACGCTACGGATTAGCCGGCCGGGCGGGCCATTCCCACGGAAAGCAGGGTGCGCCAGCACTCAGAAGGGTGGGGGTTCGTGCGGGTCGGGAGGTGGGGGAGTGGTCCGGGGTCGGTCAGTGGTGGTGGTTGGCAGTGGTACCGGTGTCCGGTGGGGGTGGTCCAGGTGGTGCAGCCGTCGGGGTGGCGGGTGACTGACCAGCTGGGGGTTTGTTTGACTTGGTGGTGTCGGCGGCATCTGGGCACGTGCAATAGATCTACTGCACACGTGCTCCCCGTCAATCAACCGCAGAGGACAAGCCCATGAGCAACGTCCCCACCACCTCACTGCCCCGGCAGGCCAACAAGCTCGCCCTCCTGCTCGACGCGCTGGACGGCGTGCCGCTTGACACCGCCGAGCGTGGCAACCTGACCTGGCTGCCCGGTCAGGAGATGGTCACCGCCGCAAACCTGGTCGCGGTGATCCTTCGAGCCCGTGCGCCCCAGGCGGCAGAATCGAAGAGCGGTGCCCCCTGCAATATCCCGGACTGCTGCAGTCCGTGACGGCGAGCTGGGGCCCGGGGGCACGACCGAGCCCTGCATTGGCGTCGAGAAGACCCTTGACCTGGGATCGACGCGGCCCTGCCATCTCGTCGGACTTGCGACTCAGTCTGCTCGTGGCATTACAGCGGAGTCGGTGGTGAATCCGCCGGTGGCGAATCCGCCAGCGGCTCCGCCGGTGACGGCTCCGCCGGTCGCGGCTCCGCCGGTAACGGCTCCGCCGGTGGCGAATCCGCCGGTTGCGGTTCCGCCGGTTGCGGTTCCGCCGGTCGCGGCTCCGCCGGTGACGGCTCCGTCATCGGCCGCTGTGCGCGGTTGACCCGCTCGCAGTCCTCCGGGACGACTAGGTCCTCCAGACCTGCGTTGACGACGCGCGACTCGCAGCCGACCCCGTCGCTGTTGCGATCGAGGCCGTAAATGTCCTCGCCCACGACGTAGACGGGACCCTGAACGTATGCGGGCCCGTTGCCGCCTCCGCCTTCGCAGTCCACGTCACTGGCGATCGGGACGCAGGCACCCGAGTAGTTCGGGTCGCACTCGGATGCTGGGTTTTGCCCTGTGCCGGCGGCACTGGAGGCACCTGGAGGCACTGGAAGCACTGGAAGCACTGGAGGCACTGGAGGCACTGGAAGCGGTGATGGTGATGGTGATGGTGATGGTGATGGTGCCAGCGTTGTCGTGTAAGCGCCGGATGATGCTGTCTCGACCGGTGGGCCTTCCCCCGACGCACACCCAGCCACGACAACCAGCGCAGCAATAGCTGCCCAATGCCACGGACGAACTGGCTTGTTCGGTGGTCCCGTTATGCGCACACCGGGCAGGACAGGGACGGAAACCCGCAATCCCATGATTTTCCTTTTGGTCCATGCTGGACCGTCACTAGTTAAAGTCGTAAACCCCCGGCCGATCGTTACCTGCCCGTAAAATTGAGAGGGAGGCCGCGTGCTGGAGGACGCGAACGCAGCCGGGCCTCGGACGGCCGTGGCCTTGTCGCCACCACTTGCCATGCACCATGGGCCGGGCTCTAAGGGCGCGCTCCGGCGCAGCTAGGAAGGCGGCCAGTAATCTCGAGTCACCTCCTCGCAGAGGTTTCGCCCCGGGGCGACGGTCCCGGGGCATCGGCGGGGAGCCGGCGAGGAGAGGTTTGTTTGTTGTGGGTGCTGACGACGAAGCGCGGACGATCGGCCGGCGGGTGCGGCAGATCCGCCACGCACGGGGCAAGTCGCTGCGGGTGATCGCTGGGCTGGCCGGAATCAGTGCCTCGCACCTACACCGGATCGAGACAGGGCAGCGCGCGCTGGACAGCCGCGCACAGACCGTGGCGCTGGCCAACGCGCTACAAATCTCCCCTTCAGAGCTGACCAGCCTTCCGGTACCCGCGCCCGGCAACGGGGAGACGGACGCCGCGATCCAGGCGCTGAGGCTGGCGCTGATGTCCGCCAGCCATGGATTGCCGGGCGGTCAGGTGTTACCCGCGGAAGTGCTGCGGGCAAGGGTGACGACCACGATCGACGCGCTGTGCCGCTGCGAGCGGGAACGGGACGTCGGCACCGCGTTGCCTGGTCTGATCCGTGACCTGCACACCACGATCGCTGCTGGGCGGGACGTGGCCGAGCTGCTATCCCTGGCAGCGTGGCTGCACACCCAGGCCACCGTCCCATGGCTGAGCATCACCGAGGCCCCCATAGACCTTCGCTGGCAAGCTCTTATGCTGGCCCGCCACGCCGCTGGGGACCGTGACACTGCGGCTGCTGTGGGGCTCGTTGCTGCTGCTAGTGCAAGGGTGGGACTGGCAGCTGGCGCGTTTGATTTGGCGCAAGCCGCGCTCGACGCGGTGACCGTGCCGACCAACACCTCGGAAATGATGCAGCTCGCCGGATTCCTCGCGCTACGCCGCTCAGTAGTCGCCGCAGCGGATGGCCAGTCAGCTGATGTAGACGCTTCAGTCGACTATGCGACCGATCTCGCCGAGCGCACCGGGGAAAGCAATGCTTACGGGCTGGGGTTCGGCCCGATCAAAGTCGGCCTGTACCGCATGGCGGGACTACTGGAGGTTGGGGACAACGAACGGACAGCGGCTCTCGCTGAGAGTCTGACCCCGGAAGCGCACGTAAACCGGTCGGGTCAAGCCGCCTACTGGGCCGACTACGGCCGTGCGCTAGCCGGGATGCGAGGGCGCCAGAGCGACGCAGTATTGGCGCTGCGTCGAGCTGAGCTGATCTCTCCACACCGCATCCAACGGGGCCCGGTGGTCCGCGAGGTGCTCGCCGAGCTGCTGACGCGTTCCCGGCGCGATGCCTCGGGGCGCGAGCTGCGGGGGATTGCCTATCGGGCCGGTCTGCCGGTGTAGCCCGTCGGGGTGACGTTTCTGGCCAGGAACGCCGCGAGCTTGAGCGCGTTCACTCTCATCAACCGTGACCAATGGCGCCACCGACGCAGCAGTGACATCAACCGACCGTAACCGCAAGGTGCTTCACGCTACTTGCGCGTTGCACCGCGGCCCGGTGGGTTTCGCCAACGTTGTCGTGAGCAAACGCGGGGGAACGATCGTGTTCGATCCGCACGTCGACGGCGGGTGCGTGGTGACCCTGGCCGAGGCTGAGGCCGTCGCCCTGCGCGACGCACTGACGCGGTGGCTTGGACGACCGCGGCGCCGCTCTCCAGGCGCTAGGCGACTGGGCTATCGGTGCTGCGGCGTATCGCTTTCGGGCTGTGTGTTGCCGAACCGCCGCTGTTCGGCAAGACCTGCCCGCGGGCTGGCCTCGACGATCCTGCCGTGGATTTGCGGATGCCGCCCCGTGGTGAGCCCCGGCCGGGCGATCGGTGTGAGCTTGTGCCCCTCCGCTTTGGCCACCAACGCCCCGCCAGTTCCAAACCCTATAAGCGAAGCCACGAACCCAACGGCATGGCCGACAGCGTTGAGGGGGCGCAGGTGATCTTGGCAGCTGCCCTGTGAAGCGTCAGATGAAGTGGGGACTAAGCGTGCTGGACTGGCACAGCCACCTCATCGACGAACGCGGTGACCACCCCTCCGGCGCGTGTTCAAGGCCGAGTGTGGTCACCTGCTGACGATGGTCGTCACCTTGCACGACCAGCCCAATGGCAAGCGGTGCGAGACGCACATAGGCGGCCCGCATCCACGCCTGCTATGCGCCGGTATCCCGATAGGACCATCTTTGTCGACCCACACGATCCCCGGTCAGCACCGGTCAGCGGGTCAGCTGTCTGACCGAAGCTGCTGACTGGCTAGTCAGAGCAGCACAGCGGGTCTTGGACGGCCTCACCCGCACCTGAGGCAGATCGATCTGACGTCAGCCCACCTTCTGCCACACGCAATCACCGGCGCCTCGAATGCCGCGTCCGACGCCTTGACCGTCACCGTGTTCGGCCCCTCGAAGTTTCCGTTCGCGAGGATCGAACCTGACTCCCCGTCCGTACTTGACAGCCGCGCGTAGTAGCAGCCATGCCAGAAGTCACCAGGACGGGGCGGGCCGGTCGTCTTGTACGTGCCCGCCTCGATATCAGTCCCGACCACGTAGGTCCCCTCACCGAAGCTGGTCACCGGACCGGTCGGCTCCGGTGGTACCGGTGGTGCGGCACTCTTCCGTGCTTGCCAGGCCTCGAAGTCGGGGATGGCCTCCTGGGAAAGGTTCAGCTCGATGTCCCAGACGGCCGCCCTTCGGGGCGGTCGTTGTCATGCGGGGGTCGCCTCCGACGGGCTGCTTTGGGTGGCTGGGGTCCGCAGCAGCGCAGCGATCGTGTCGCGCTGCTGCGGGGTCAGCGGCGGCGCGGTGGCGACCACACGACGAACCTGATCGGCCAACCGCTCAACTCCGATGTGTCATCAACGCTGCTGCCGATGGTGGGGACTCGTCGAGCTGTGCTCGTTCCTCCCGATCGGCGACACAGAGGTGCTGCGAAAGAGATGGGTTGCACCGCTTCTTCGAGCTCTGCCCGTCATCGATGGTGTGCTGCGCTCCGGTCGCGGACAGCTCGCACGATGTACTCCAGTGTGAGGAAGAGCAGGAACGCCACCCCGAGGGTGGGAAGGAGTATCAGAAGCACGCCGAAGGCGATCAGCAGGGTGACCGGTGCGCGGCGCAGCAGCAGCCCCAGTCGCGGCGGGGCTCCCAGTCCACCGGCGGGTCGGCGCAGCCACCACATGCGGTAGCCGGCCACGATGAGCATGATCAGACCGGTGGCCAGCGCAGTGAGGCCGATCTGATTGGCGAGCCCGAACAGTTGCGCCTCATGGAAGGCGATACCCAGGGTGGTGGCCTTGGCCAGCAACGGGTAGTCCACCCAGCTCACCCGGTCGACGATCGCGCCAGTAGCCGGGTCAACGGCCATGGTGGTGAGCTCGACCGGCCAGCGGCTGTCCTGACGGGCGACGGTCCAGGCCTCGCCTTCCGCCGAAGCCGGCGTGATCGCGACAGGTCCGGTCAGCCCGGACCGGGTCGCCGCGGCGGCGACCCGGTCAATGCCTGCGGTGACGTCGACGGCGGCCCCGCCACCGGTGTCGTGCCCCGCGTGGTGCTCATGGACCGGGGCACCACCGGCGGACTCCACGATGGTGGACACGGCAGGCGTGGCAGAGTCGAGCTGCGTCCGGGCTAGGTCGATCCACGCGCCCGCGTAGGTGGTCCAGCTCAATCCCGATCCGATCAGCGCCAGCAGCGGGACGAGCAGCACCATCCCGATGCTGGAGTGCATCCAGCGCCACCGGCCACGCCCAGGGCGGTGCAGCCCCGGCCGCAGGGCGCGCTGCAGGCCTCGGCGGGTCCGCGGCCACCACAGGTACATACCGGTCAGCAGCGAGACGAGTACCCAGCTCGCCGCAAGCTCGGTGACCGGTTCGGCGATCGGGCCGAGCCGCCAGCTGGAGTGCAGCGACCGCAACCACTCACCTGGTCGCTGCTCCTCGGTGATCTCCCCGGTCACTCGGGCGGAGGCTGGGTCGACGTAGGCGGTAACCGCACCCGGCGCCGGGCCGAACTCTGCTCCGGGCGCGCCCGGCGGATTCAGGGTGACCGCGGTGGTCTGCCCCGCGCCCTCGGCGGCAGGCACGACGGTGGCCACAGCCCAGCCAGGATGGGTTTCGCGGGCTGCGGCGACCAGCTCACTGAGTGGCCGGTCGGGTCCTGGTGCCGTTGCGGTGAGCGTGTCGCGGTGCAGCGCGCTCTCGATCTGAGGGTTCCAGGCGAACAGGATCCCGGTGACCGCCAGTGACAGCACGACCGGGGCGGCGAGAAACCCGCCGAGAAAGTGCAGCCGCCACAACAGCGGCCGTAGCGCGCCGCGGCGAGGGGTAGCAGCCGCAGCCGGCGCGGGCTCGGAAGCCGGGTCGTTGTCGAGCTGAAGGGTCACGCTGTGCTGGTCGGACCCAGCACCCGGCTGGTTCCCGCCGGTCACTCGAACAGCCACAGCAGGCTGCTGATGCCCGCGCGCCTGGCCCACGAAGGGCAATGCGGGCCGAGGTGCTGAGACCCAGCGACCCATGGCTACTGATCCCGACACCCCGCGTCGCGGTCGGGGCCGGCGTCTTGGGGGTTGTCGAACTGATCAAGGTGAAGGCCGAGGATGCTCAGCCGCACCGCATCCGACCGATGAGGCGTTGGAGCAAGTCGCGTGCCGACCAGTGGCATCGGTGCGATGCTGGTCAGCGCCCGCTCTCTGGCTGAGTACCGGGCCATGTTCGCGCTCTCTGAAGCCTCCCTGCGTCGCCGAGTGCTGGATTGCCCGGGTGGAGCGGCCAGCCTGACTGCGGAGGTCAACGCCGCTGGGGGTGACGCTACGGCCTGCGACCCGGTCTACGCACATACCAGCGTCGACGAGCTCGCCGTACACGCACAAGCCGAGACCGACCATGGCAAACGCTACGTTCGTGCCCACCCGGAGCAGTACCGATGGAGTTTCTTCACTGACCCCGACGACCACCAGCGGTCCCGCCGCGCCGCGGTCACCCGCTTCACCGCCGATCGACGAGCCCACAATGGGCGCTACGTCGCCGGCGAGCTACCCAGCCTACCCTTCGCCGACCACGCGTTCGACCTGGTCTTGAGCTCGCACCTGCTGTTCAGCTACGCCGACCGCCTGGACTCAGTGGTCGACACCGAAGGCAGGATCGGCCAATGGAACGACGGGCCGGGGCGATGTTCGGGTTACTCCGCCGACGAGGCGATCGGGCAAACGCTCGACCTCATCGTCCCTGCGCGGCTGCGAGAGGCGCATCGGGGTGAGCTTGTCCGTGTTGACGACGCCGTAGATCCCGCGCACCGGTCGCCCGGTCGGGTCGATCTCCACCGCGAGAATGACGCAGGGCACGCCGTCCGCGAGCAGCATCGCAATCGGCGTGCCGCTCGGTTCCGCCCAACGCACCTCCAAGCCCGCATAGCGCGGGCCGATCGTGGCGAACAGGCGAGCTACCGTGTCCACGCCATGGATGGGACGAGGCGCGGCACGCACCCGGCCGCCACCGTCGTTCCACAGGGTCACGTCAGGGGCCAGCACGTCCATCAGGTCGGTGAGGCTGCCGTCCAGTGCGGCGTTCACGAAGTGCTCGGCGGCCGTCCGCGCGGTCCAGCGGTCCGCCTCGAAGCGGGGCCGCCGGGCCCGGACGTGCTCGCGGGCGCGGTGCGCGATCTGATGCACCGCAGTCGGCGAGCGATCGAGGATACGGGCGATCTCGGCGTGTACCGCCACGAGCATCGTCACCCGCTCCGCAAGCCCTCGCCACCTTTGTCAGCGACCTACCGCGGTTCGGCGACCGTGCCGGGCTGCGCGGCGGGCACGGGTGCGGTGAGAACATCGCCAGGGCCGGCGAGAACACTTGCGCCCACGGGGGCGGTCCGATGCCCAGCGTGGGACGCTGGGCCGCACGGGTGCGACACGCGCCGTTCAAGTGCGCTCTGTACTACACTTCGCGGTATGGGAACGCTGACGATTCGCACTGACCCGGAGGTGGAGCGGGCTCTCGAGTCGCTGACCCGCGAGGGGCAATCCCGCTCGGAGGCCGCCCGGGCGGCGATCCTGGAAGCCGAACGGGCACACCGGCGGGCGCGGCTGCGGGCCGAGGCCGAGGAACTGCGCAACGACCCCGACGATGTCGCCGCCTCGCGCGAGTTGGCCGCGGAGATGGATGCCATCCGTGCGTGGTGACCTGTACCGGCTGAAGGCACCCAAGGACGTCCGCGGCCACGAGCAAGCCGGGTCCCGCTACGCCGTCGTGGTGCAGTCCGACGATCTCCCACTGTCCACCTGGACCATCGCGCCGACCTCGACCGGGCGGCGTGCAGCGTCCTTTCGTCCCGAGATCGAGATCAACGGCACCAAGACCCGTGTGCTGGTCGAGCAGCTGACCGTGGTCGACCCAAATACACGCCTCGGCGAGTTCGCCGGGCGGCTGGACAGCTCCGAAATGCAAGCCGTCGATGCCGCACTCCAGGCAGTGCTAGGCCTGGACTGAACCTGTCCGGATAGCGATGGCTGTCCGTACATTTATCATGGCCTGTGGTGGTTGAGCGGCCCCGCGCCGTGTGCGGGCCGGTAATGACCACCCTGTCCTGGGAGGCCAGGGGGTGCCGCTGGCGGCGTGATGCGGGGAGCCGTACTGCGCCAAGAGCAGGTCGGAGGCCTTTTCGGCGATCATGTAGACCGCGGAGGCGATGAAGAAGCCGGGGATGCGGGGGAAGGCCGAGGCGTCCACGACTCGCAAGCCGTCCACGCCGCGTACTCGGAATTGGGAGTCCAGCACCGCGGTGGGGTCGTTGTCGGCGCCGATCTTGACGGTGCATGAGGCGTGGTGCCCCCAGGCTTGGTTCGCACGTACTCCCGGAGTTGGGTGCGGGTGGCTACGCCAGATCCGGGCAGGATCTCCTCGGTGACCATATCGCCCAGGCGGACGCCCAGCGAGCGGGCGAACTGCACGCCATCGACAACCGCTTCCAGGTCCTCGCCGGTCGTGTCGTTGCCTTCCTCGAAGTAGGCGAAGCTGATCTCGGGGGTATCCCGCGGATCCGCGGACCGCAATTCGACCCGACCCGAGTTGTTGTTGGTGTGGGCCTTTGAGCACCGCCCAACTCACCACGTCGTGGCGGGCGCGAAAGTCCACCGAGTAATCCGGGTAGTAGCCACGGAAGAACACCGGCAAGGAGAACACGAACAGGTCCGGATCGGTCTTGGCGACGCTGGATCGTGTGATGTAGGCCGCCAGGGTGCCGTTGGTGGTGAACGGGCCGGATCGCTGGTCGTGCCACTCGGCGAATAGGGGATCCGGAGTCTGATCGGGGCCGGGCGCATCGAGCAGCGAGCCCGCGAACGCCGCGCGCTCGGCGGTCACCGCCGCGGTCTTTCCGGACCCGGGTGTCGCACCCGCCATCGCACCGCAGCTGGTGCTGTGGAGTCTCGCCGCCGCCGGCGGGTTCGTGCTGTTCGCGGAGGTCCTGCGGGTCGGAAGCGTCCTGCGCGAAGACCATGACCTCACCATCTGACCGTCCGTGCCCGTGGTGGTCACCCTCGACAAGGTCCTCGCGGACCGGGGCATGACACTGACCGAGCTGTCCCAGCGCATCGGGCTGACCTTGGCCAACCTGTCGGTGCTCAAGAACGGACGCGCGCGGGCCATCCGTTTCAGCACACTGGAGGCGATCTGCCGAGAGCTGGACTGCCAACCCGCCGACCTGTTGATCTATACCCCAGCTCAGGAATCCCACCGTCCTCCAGACTTGGGGCTCTAGGTTCGCTGGTACGCAGCGGTCGGTGGCGAGCTGTGGTTTCGGTCGCGGTGCCGCCGGGTCCGGCGTCGGGCGCGTCGCTGAACGCTGCGAGAGCGGCTTCGACGAGCTCTTCGGTCCCCTGGCGTCACTCCCAGCCGAAGAACGGCGGTCGCGATGCCGAGTATCCCCAGCAGCACGATGACGGGCACCCAGTTCTCGGACCATGCATCGCCCCGCCACAGGCCTTGGAGCAACTCCACGAGTTGGGTCAAAGGCGAGAACCGGCCGCGCGCCGTCGGGCAGGACCGCGAGGGGAACGGCTGCTCCCGAGAGGAAGATCAGCGGGTACACGAGCACGTTGCCCAAGGTCTGCGCGACGCCCTGCGAAGGAATGACAGCAGCGAGCGGGTCGTCGGGGCGCCGGATGCGGACGGGCTTGGACCTGACCGGCAGGCCGTCGTCCGCGGCGGCCTGCTCGGCTTCGGCGAACGCCCGGTAGAGGGAGGCGACCGACGGGGACTTGCCCGCGTTCTTCCCGGTCTTGATGGTGAGCTTCTTGGCGATCTCGGGGACGGGGACGCCCTTGTCCTTCAATGCGACGGCGAAGGTGAGGATGTCGTCGTCGATGACCTTCGGCCGTCCGCCGTGATTGCCCTTGGAGGCGGCGATGACCTGGCCTTCGAGGGTCTTCTCCCGGATGTAGTTGCGCTCGATCTGCCCGGCGCCGGGACCACGGCGAGCGCGGGGCCCTGCTTCCACGTCCGGCCGGGGCCACGGTCGGCGGGCACCGGCACTTCGAGTTCCTCACGCAGCGCGGGCACGAGGACGAAGCGCGGGGTGTGGTACTTCGCGGCCGTCTTCTCGCCCCGGGTGCGGCAGGCGCTGCCAGCGGGCGCGTCACAGTTCGGGCAGTCGTGACGTTCTACCGCCAATGCTGCCTGATCGGGCGTCAAATCCATGACGGCAGTCTCTCAGAAATGCCTCGCACAACACGCCGGTTTCGAGAGCACTTTTGCGAACGGCGACCTGCGGAAACGTGATCGCCTCCGGGTCTCTCGCAGAACTCTCGCATCTGTTTCATTTATGAGAATCGCGGAACGTGACAGCCGTGGCCGGAGGTCGCCCGGTGGCGTGACTTAGCGATTCAGTTGACCCTTTAGCGCTTGAGTTGGCCCCGCTGAGCACCGTGGTTGGCCCGGCCTGGTGGCGCGGCACTCAGCGGGAGGTTCCGTGTTCGTTCGCTTAGACGGTCGATGGGGGCTCTGCGCCGAAGACTCAGGGCGCCGCCGCTCTGTACCGAGGGATCGAGGTCCCCGGAAATCCCAAGGAATCCTCCCGGCGCCCACACGGCCGCCACCACCCCCAAGCACCAGGACCAGATGTCATGATCCGGTACTCGAACATCCCGGGAAGCACCCGCTACCTCGGAACGTCCTTAACTACGGATCAGGAAATCCCGATGAGATTGATCTTGCTGGGGTCGGCGTACTTCGCGAGGGCTTCGAGCTGGCGGGGTACGGCACCGGACCGCACCGAACTCGGCCGGAGATAGGTCCCACCCTTTCGAGCCACGACTGCGCGCTCAGTTGACGGCAGCACCGAACCACTTGGGCAGCTGGCTGAGCAGATCCTGCTGGTCTTCACCGACCCACGCCACGTGGCCGTCCGGCCGCAGCAGCACGGCGGGCACGTCCAGTTCCTCGCTGACGTCGACGACGTGGTCGACCCGATCTGCCCAGCCCGCCACCGAAAGCCGGCCGGTCTGGTCGAGCAGCAGTCCGCGGCCGCCGTGCATCAGCTCGTAGAGGCGCCCCTGCTTCAGCCCCACGTCCCGCATCCGCCGGCCGAGCAGTGCATGGCCCTCGCCGAAGTCGTAGCGGACCCCGGTCGCGGTGATCTTCTCGATCAGGTGCCGGTTCACCTCCTCGAAGTCCATCAGCTCCGACACCAGCCGGCGCACCGATTGAGGGCCCGGTTCGGGAGACATCAGCACGGTCTGCGCGCGGGTGTTGTCCAGCACGGCGGCGGCCACCGGGTGCCGTTCGGTGTGGTAGCTGTCCAGCAGCCTCTCCGGTGCCCAGCCGTTGACCTCGGCGGCCAGTTTCCAGCCGAGGTTGAACGCGTCCTGGATGCCGAGGTTGAGGCCCTGCCCGCCGAGTGGCGGGTGGACGTGCGCCGCGTCGCCGGCCAGCAGCACCCGGCCGGTTCGGTAGCGCTCGGCCAGCCGGGTGGCGTCGCCGAAGCGGGACAGCCAGCGCGGTGAGTGCGCGCCGAAGTCGGTGCCGGCGAACACCCGCAGCTGCTGCTTGAGCTCGTCCAGGGTCGGTGGGACGGTGCGGTCCTCGGCCACCTCCGCGGCGGGCACGACGACGCGGTACAGCCCGTCCCCGGATGGCCCGGCGCCGAACCGCTTCTCGGTCTTGCGGACTTCGGCCACCACGGCGGCCAGTTCCTCCGGCGGCATGGCCACCTCCATCTCGCCCAGCAGCCACTCGCCCGCGGGAGGCTCGCCAGGGAAGCCGACGCCCAGCAGCTTGCGCACCGTGCTGCGGCCACCGTCACAGCCGACGAGGTAGTGCGAACGCAGCTGCGTGCCGTCGGCCAGGTCGGCGGTCACCCCGTGGTCGTCCTGGCTCAGCCCGACCAGTTCGCAGCCGCGCCGGATCTCGACGCCGAGCTCGGTGGCGTGCTCGGTCAGCAGGCGCTCGGTGGTGGGCTGCGGGATTCCGAGGACGTACCCATGTGCGGTGTCCAGTCGGACCGGCTGCGGCTTGGCGATGGCGGCGAAGAAGCCGCCGAGCGGGTACTGCTGGCCGTGCGCGAGGAACCGCGCCAGCAGACCGCGCTGGTCCATCACCTCGACGCTGCGCGCGTGCAGGCCGAGCGCGCGGACATGCCCGGTCGGCTCCGCGTCCTTCTCCAGCACGAGCGCGTGCACGCCGTGCAGCCGCAACTCGCTGGCCAGCATCACGCCGGTCGGTCCGCCACCAGCGATGATCACGTCAAACATGAAACCCCCATTCAACAAGGTTGTATTTCGGCCAGTTGCTCCGCGCAGTCCGGCGGCGCGCGCACCCGCACCTCCGCGCCGAGTGCCCGCAACCGCACCGCAGGTCCCACCGGCGGTTCGACGTCCCGCGAGACCCATACGTCGACACAGGCACACCTACTTCGCGAATCCCTGATTTCCGCAGGTTCTGGCTTCGGCCGGAGATTCTGCGGCACGACCCGGGTCTTGCCGCAAGGCCCCCAGTGCGCTATATGTTGAGAGTGGCAGGGAGTGGGTACTTTCCTTGC
>JBOHGX010000151.1:0-13412 GCA_050700255.1 Pseudonocardiaceae bacterium | reverse complement strand
CCCTCTCAGCCGGGCCAAAGGTTCTCAAGAGGTGCGTTGAGCAACATTGTCGGCACCAACCAGCAGAGGAGCCGGCCATGACGATGATCCAATTCGATGCGGAGACCTCGCGGCGGGTGGAGGCGATCTACACCACGCCGGACGTGGTCGAACAACGCCGGGTCGTGCACCTCGCGCTCGCGCTGCGGCCGGGCGAGCAGGTTCTCGACGTCGGCAGCGGTCCCGGGCTGCTCGCTGCCGAGATGGCAGCCGAGGTCGGACCCGGCGGCCAGGTGTGCGGGATCGACATCAGCGACAGCATGCTCGCGATCGCCCAAGCCCGCGCCCACGCACCTGGCAGCGCCCCGATCGAATTCCGCAGAGGCAGCGCGAACGACATTCCCTATGCCGATGGGAGTTTCGTCGCCAGTAGCGGCGGGGTGACCGCGCAGGAAGCGCAGGCGTGGGCGAACGATCTGCGCGGGCTCGGCCCTGCGTATTTTTTCAGCCTGAACCGCTACCTGTTCTGTGCGACCAGCCGGCCGTGACCGGGTTCCTGACGGATCTCGCTGAGAAACTCCGAAATCGCGGAGAGGACCTGCCCGGTGTCGCCCACCCACGGGTCGTGGTCGACGCCGGGCAGCTCGACCAGCCGTGCTCCGGCGATGTTCCTGGCAAGGTAGCGGCTGTTTTCCGGGGACATCCAGACGTCGTCGGTCGGCACGGTGATCAGGCATGGGGTGTCGATCTTGGGCAGCAGCTCTCGGATGTCCAGATGCATGTTCATATCGAGTAGTTGCCTTGCCATGAAGGGGCTCGCGGAGAGTCGGATGTAGCGGGCGAACCAGTCGCAGTGGCGCGGGTTGGTGGCCAGGCCGGGGTTGCGCCGGTCCGGGCGGCCACCGGTGAGCCAGGCATGTTCGAACGAATCGCGAAGCTGCTTGTGCTGCTCCAGCGTCCAGCCCCAGGGGTAGTCGACCGTGCGCAGGAGGCGTGCTGCCGAGGCGTGCATGATCAGGCCCGCGGTGCGGTCTGGGTGATCGGCGGCGAAGTGGGCGCACAGCGCGCCTCCGCCACACACCCCGAACAGGACGGCGCGCTGCGAGCCCGCCCCGTCCAGCACGCCGACGAGGTCGTCGCTGCGCTCACGCGGTGTCGGGAAGTTCAGCGCCGGGTCGGACAATCCCGTGCCGCGCTTGTCGAACAGGATGAGACGGCTCATCGACGCCAGCCGGCGCAGAAACGCGGCGTAGGTCGGGTCGTCCCAGGTGGCGCCGAGGTTGGTCACGAACGACGGGGAGAACACCAGATCCACCGGCCCATCACCGACCACCTGGTAGGCGATGCGCACGCCGCTGTTGTCGGCGTAGCGGATCGGCATGGCCGCGTGCAGGTGGCCGAGTGGCGCGGCTGCCCGTTCGACGGGCCGTACCAGCGGATCCGCTGCGCGCAGGATGGCGGTGTGCAGCTCGACGGTCTGCCTGGTCGGGCTCACCCCGAGTGCCTCCACGAGCGCCGTCCGGCAGCGGACGTAGGTTCGCAACGCCTCGTCCCGATCGCCGAGCGCGTCGTGTGCCTGCATGGCCGTCCGGTAGGCCCGCTCGCTGGTCGGCTCGAGCGCAAGCACCTGCTCGGCCGCGGTGATGGCCGACCGGTGGTCAGCTAGCTCCAGGCAGCATTCGGCCAGGTCCACGAGCGCCTGGACCTCGCGGGCGCGGTAGTGCTCGCGGGGGGCGAGCGCCCACTGCGCGTAGGGTTCGTCGGCCAGCAGCTCCTGCCCGCCGAGCTCGGTCGCCTGGTCCAGCGTCTGGCGGCGCTGGACCCCGTCTGTGGCCGCGGCGCGGCGAAGGAGGGCCTCGAACTGGTCCAGGTCGACGTCCAGCTCCTCGGTGACGACCCGGTAGCCGCCGTGCTCGGTGGCGATCAGCCGGCGCCCCAGGCCCGGCTCGACGTCCAGCTTGCGGCGCAGCAGCGACACGTAGGTCTCGATAGTGGCCGCGACGCGCTTGGGCAGGTTCTCGCCCCACAGCAGGTCGGCCAGCCGGTCCTTGGGCACCGGTCGTCCGCGTTCGAGCAGCAGGATCTCCAGCAGCTGCTTGGGTTTCACGCCGCCCAGGTTCCGGCTGCCGATCGGGTTCCCGGCCACATCGAGCCGCAGCGATCCAAGCATCCGAACCGCCACCGTGCGTTGCATTCCGGCCATCCCTCGAGTTAACCCGGCCGATCAGCTGCGGCCGACTGACGCACGGCTGAACCTGTCACCCCATTCGTGGATGTGGTCGACCAGTTCGGGCGGGGAGAGCACCTCGAAGTCCGCGCCGACCGCACCAAGGATCCTGGTGGGCCAGTCTAGGGAGTCCACCTTCATCCGCAGCAGGCATCGCCGTTCGTCGACGTCCTCGAGGGTGCCCCACCGGCCGACCTGGTCGCGAACGGTCACCGCCTAGGTGTGTGCACCAGCACTCCGAGGGCGTACCGCGCCGGGAGATTGCCGATCCCGGCCCGGACGAACGCCGCGGCGGTCGCGGCACGGTTCAACCCGCTCGCCCACGTGGTCGACGCCGAGTGCGCCCTGTTTGACAAGCCGTGCATTAGCCCCCGACACGCCGGGCAGGAGAGTACGACACGCCGGGGAGTGGGGTTGCTACCACGCGTAGGCCTCCGGGGCGGGTTTGGCGCCGTGGGGTCCCGGCGGGGGGAACAGCTCGTCGAGCCGGTTCAGCACATCGCCGTCCAGCGTGATCTCGACGGCCCGTAGCGAGCCGTCCAGCTGCCAGACAGTGCGCGGGCCGACGATCGGCGCGGTGACTCCGTCCTGGTGCAGTAGCCAGGCCAAGCCAACGTTGGCGGGGTCCTCGCCGAGGTCGGCGCACAACTTCTCGTAGGCCTCGATGCGCTCTCGGTTCGCCGCGAGCGCGTCCGCCGAGAAGCCCGAGGTACTCCGCGAACCACCGCCCTCGCGTTGCTTGCGCAGCACACCACTGAGCAGGCCACGATTCAGTGGTGACCACGGGATCAGTCCGAGGCCGTAGTGCCGCGCGGCGGGCAGCACCTCCAGTTCCACCCATCGGTTGAGCAGATTGTAGATCGACTGCTCGCTGACCAGCCCGGTGACGCGCTGGCGGCGAGCCGCCTCTTGGGCGGCGGCGAGGTGCCAGCCGGCGAAATTCGACGAGCCGACATAAATGATCTTACCCTGCTGCCGGAGCACCGACATGGCCTCCCAGATCTCCTCCCACGGGGTAGCCCGATCCACGTGGTGCATCTGGTAGAGGTCGATGTAGTCGGTCTGCAGCCGGCGAAGCGACGCGTCACAGGCCCGCCGGATGTTCAGCGCGGAAAGCTTTGTTTCGTTGGGCCCATCTCCCATTGAGCCATAGAGCTTCGTCGCCAGCACGGTGCGCTCGCGGCGACCGCCGCCAGCGGCGAACCACCGGCCGATGATCTGCTCGGTGACACCTTTGCCTTTCTGCCAGCCGTAGACGTTCGCGGTGTCGAAGAAGTTGATGCCGTGCTCGTGGGCCCGATCCATGATCGCGTGGCTGTCGACCTCGGAGGTCTCCGGGCCGAAGTTCATCGTGCCCAGGCACAGTCGAGAAACCGAAAGACCGCTACTGCCCAGCTGCGTGTATTCCATGCCCGCCAGCCTCGCACCGCCACCGTCATCGGACCACCCGACGGTGGTCGTGAGTGGCATGGAGTGCTATAACACTGTTACGCACTCACGAGACGAAGTCCTTGGCCAAGTCGGCGGGGACCGCCCGTTCCTGCAGCATCCGCTGGTTGAGTTCGGTGAGATTCTCTGTGGTCAATGCGGCCGAGACCTCGTTGAGCGCGTCAACACCCGCGTGGTTCAACGCCCCGGCGCGCACCAGCGCAAGGATGCGCTGAGCCGGGTACATGTTCTTCGGGTCCGCCAACTCGATCCAGCCGTTAGCGGCGATGTCTGGCGAGGTGGTGTTCAGGTTCACGACCTGAACATCCCCGCTGCTTAGTGCCTCCAGCATCACCGGGCCGGCCACATCGGTGCTGAGGATCTCGCGGAAGGTGCACCCGTAGATCTGAGCGATCTTGTCTTTCCAGCGACCCGGCCACTCGCCCGCGGCGCCTAGGGTGAGTTGCCCGCAATGCGGTCCGAGCTGGTCCATGCTGGTAAGCTCTAGCGTCGCAGCGGTCTGTTGGGTGACCACGAGGACGTCGGAATCCTCAGCCGCAGACTGCTCGAGCACTTCCAGCCCCTGAGGTAGGGACCGTTGCAGCGCGGCGTACACCTCATCTGCCGCCGTTGCGGTCGCGTTCGGATCGACCGACTGCAGCAGGTTGCCGGAGTACTCGGGCATCACGGTGATCGACCCGTCCTGCACAGCGGCGTTGGTGATCTCGCGGCTACCCAGCCGGGGCCGGGTCTGCACCTCGATACCCGTCTTGCGCAGCGCCGCGGCGTAGATTTCCATGAGCAACTCGCTCTCGGCGAAATCGGCCGAGCCGACCACGATGGCGCCGCCGCTGCCACCCTCGGCGAGCGGGTTGCCGGTTCCACACGCTGCGACAGCGGCCGCCATCAGGACGACCATGACCAGCGTCACGATGCGTGTCATCGATCCTCATCCTCCGAATCCCGGAATCACCGCGAATCCTCACCCCGCGTAGCCGCGCCCGCAGAGGACAGTCGCACTCCGATGGGCACTGCGAGGCGCTGCACCCCAGCCAGCAGCAGGTCTAGCATTACCGCAAGCCCGGCGGTGAGCAGCGCCCCGGCCACCATCTGCGGGTAATCCCCCGAACGCAGCCCGTCCAGCAGGAGCCGGCCCAGGCCACCCAGCCCCAGGTAGGCCGCCACGGTGGTGGTGGCTACCACCTGCAGCACCGCGCTGCGCAGTCCACCAAGCAGCAACGGAAGCGCCCCTGGCAGTTCGACCTGGAACAGGCGTTGCGCCGGTGTCATACCCATCCCCCGCGCAGCGTCGACGACCCCGGCCTCGACGCTTTGCACCCCGGCGTAGGCGCCGGCCAATACCGGTGGCACGGCCAGCACGACCAGCGCAACCACCGTGGAGACTCCCTGCGAGCGAAACAGCAAGAACAGAAACGTCAGCAGGCCCAACGTCGGCAGCGCCCGCATCGCGTTGGCCAGTCCCACCAGCAGCACCCCGCCACGAGCTGTGTGCCCCACCAACAACCCGAGCGGAACCGCGATCGCCGACGCGATGAGCACCGTGACGGCGGTGTAGTACAGGTGCTCGGCGATCCGCAGCGGGACGCCACCAGGACCCCGCCAGTGCGCCGCGTCGGCGAACCAGGCAAGCACCTGGGAGAAGATCACGTGCCGACTCCTGCCCCTAGCTGAGCCCGCGTCCAGGGAGTACTCACCCGGCGCAACCCGACCAGCAGCAAGTCCATCGCGATCGCCAGCACGACAGTCAGCACAATGCCGATCACGATCGGTGCCAGATACTGGGTCTGGAAGCCCTCGGTGAACAACTGGCCCAGCCCGCCGATCCCGATCAATGCCCCCACACTGACCAGGCTGATGTTGCTCACCGACGCCACCCGGACGCCGGCGGTCAGTGCCGGAACAGCCATGGGCAGCTCAATGACGACGAATCGCCGCACGGGTTGGTAGCCCATCGCGGTGGCTGCGGCCACCACGCGTCCGGGCACCGCATCCAGCGCGTCGACCACCGGCCGCACCAGTAGCGCAGATGTGTACAGGGCAAGTGCCACCACCACGTTGGTGCCGTCCAGGATCCGGGTGCCCAGGATGCTGGGCATGATCACGAACAGGGCCAGTGACGGCACCGTGTACAGGACGCTGGCCGATCCGAGCACTACCGCCCGCAGCCAGCGCAGGCGCTGTGCTGCCCACCCCAGCGGCACCGCCACCGCCAGCCCGATGAGCAGCGGCAGGACAGCGAGAACCACGTGCTCGCCAAGTAATTCGAGTACCTTGGCGCGATTGCTTGAACTGCTCAGATAGCTGCCGATGTCACTGAACATCGACGCCCCGCTGCCGGCGCCATACCGCGAGGACGTCCTCAGCGCGGACACCGCCCGCCACGGCGCCGTTACCATCAACCACCACGCCGAACCCTGACGGCGAGGACAGCGCCGCGTCCAGCGCAGTTCGCATCGGACCACCCAGCCGGTGCAGCGAACCACCAGACCGCAGCATGCCGTCGGCAGCCTCCGGAGCCAACCAGCCACGCGGCCTACCGTGGGCGTCCACGGCCAGCCGCCACCCGTGCCCTTTTCCTGGCTCGCCCACCCGTACCGTGTCCAGTTCGTGGACCGGAAGATCGTTTGAGCAGACGAACGACATCGCGCGGTAGCCACGGTCGCGTCCGACGAATCCGGCGACGAAGTCGTCGGCGGGCTCAGCGAGCACCTGCTGCGGCGCGTCGAACTGGGCCAGCACTCCCCCAGCCCGCAACACCGCGACGGCGTCACCGAGCTTGACCGCCTCGTCGATGTCGTGGGTGACGAACAGGATGGTCTTGCCCAACTCACCCTGCAACCGCAGCAACTCGTCCTGCAGGCCCTCCCGAACCACGGGGTCAACGGCCGAGAACGGCTCGTCCATCAGCAGTACCGGCGGATCGGCAGCGAGTGCGCGGGCGACCCCCACCCGCTGCTGCTGCCCGCCGGATAGCTGCGCCGGGTAGCGCCGACCCACCTCGGCGGGCAACCCGACGACTTCGAGCAACTCGGCGGCCCGAGCCCGGGCGTCCCGCCGGGTGGTGCCAGTGAGCCGCGGCACCGTGGCGATGTTGTCGACCACGGTGCGGTGCGGGAACAGCCCGGCCTGCTGGATGACATAGCCGATTCCCCGGCGCAGCTCCGCAGACGGGCGGGAGCGGATGTCGCGCCCATTGATCAGCAGCGTGCCCGAGGTGGGCTCGACCATCCGGTTGACCATCCGCAGCGACGTGGTCTTGCCGCAACCCGATGGTCCGACCAGCACGGTGATCTGCCCCTCGCCGGCGAGCAGATCCAGCGCATCGACGGCCACGGTGCCGTCATCGAACCGCTTGGTGACGCCGCGGAATTCGATCATTTGGCCGTCTTCCCGGTAACCGGTCGGAGCACCCGAGGTGTCCGGGCACCATAACCCGGGATCCCGTACCGGGCACCAGACGCGGTCACAGCAGGCACCCGAGGCTGACACACCGGGCAAGAAGTGCGGACACGCCGGGGGAGGGGGACGTTAGCGAAGTGGTCCGAGGCCGAGTAAGGCGCGGAACTCGGGTCCGCCGACCGCCCGAGAGAAAAACCAGCCTTGGTAGGCGTGCACGCCGAGTCCGTGCAACACCTGGAACTGGGTCGCGGTCTCCACCCCCTCCGCGACACAGGTGCGGCCCATCGCGCGGACCATGTCGACCACCGCGCGGGCCACCGCGAAGTCCGACGGGTCGACTCCGACCCCGCTGACGAACCGCCGGTCCAGCTTGACGATCTGCGCGGGCAGCTCCTTGAGCCGGGCCAGCGACGAGTAACCGGTGCCGAAATCATCGACCGCGAATCGCACCCCGCGCTCGACCAGCTCATCCATCGCTTGCCGGGCCGCGTTGGGCAGGTCTACCAGCGCCGTCTCCACCAGCTCCAACACCAAGCGGTCCCACGGCAGCCCGCTCTCGGCCAGTGCGGTAGCCACGGCGTCGACGAAGCCGGGCTCGCCAGGGATCAACGCGGAGAGGTTGACCGCGACCGCGATGGGACGCCCGTCAGGGGTCACCCAATTCCGCGCCTCATGCAACGCGGTGCGCAGCACCCAGCGGTCCAGCTCGCGCATCATGTCGCCTTGCTCAGCCACCGGCAGGAACACGTCCGGGCCGACCATCCCGTGATCCGGGTGCGGCCAGCGGATCAGCGCCTCCGCCGAGAGGATCGCACCATCGGAATCGACCACCGGCTGGTAGTACAGCTGCAGTTCGTCGCGCACCAGCGCCTCTCGAAGCTGGCATTCCAGCTCCACCTGCCGGTCGGCCGACGCCATCAACGCCGCGTTGGCCATGGCGAAATGCCCGGTGCCACCACGCTTGGCCTCGAACATGGCCGCGTCGGCGAAACGCAGCAGGTCCTCCGCGCCGCCGGTAGCGGCTGTGTTGGTAACAGCGTCCGGCACCGCCACCCCGATGGCCGCCGACACCCGGATCAGCTGGCCACGCAGCGGGATCGCGGTACGCAACAACGCCGAGACCGTGGCGACCAGCGAGCTGATACCGCCCTGTGCGGCGACGTCGGAGCAGACCACCACGAAAACGTCGCCGGAGAGCCGGCCGCCGGTGCAACCCTCGGGCAACCCGTCGCGCAGCCACCGCGCCAACGCGACCAGCAGCTCGTCGCCAGCGTCATGACCCAACGCATCGTTGACCCGCTTGAAGTTGTCGATATCGCAGAACAACACGGCCAGGTCGCGGCCGGGTGAGGCGAGCAGTTCGGTCAGGGTCTCCTTGATCGCGGCCCGATTGGGCAGGCCGGTGAGCTCGTCGTGAGTCGCCCGGTGCTTCAAGGCCTCGGCCACTCGGCGGCGCTCGGTGACGTCCGTGAAGACAACAAGCATGAACCGTTGCCCGTCGTCTTGCACCGACGTCGAGATGTGCAGCTCGCAGTACACCGGCTCACCATCGGCCCGCAGCAGCATCCGCTGCGGCACCGTGTAGCTCTCACAGGGCACCGCCCGGTGGCTACGCATGGTGCGCAGCCGCTCGGCTCGGTCGTCGGGATGGGTGAGCGCTTCGGAACTCATCCCCCGAAGTGTCTCCAGGTCATAACCCAGCAGCTTGCACAGCGCCTCGTTGGCGTCGATCAGCCGATCGGCGTCGTCGAAGATCCCGATGCCTACCGGGGCGATCGCGACCAGGTCAACAAAGCGCTGGCTGGAACGCATCATCCGGATCTCGGCGGCTCGCTGGTCAGTGACGTCCTGTGCGGTCCCGACCAGACGCAGGCTTCCGGACGTGTCGGCGATGACCGCGCCGTGACACCGGAAGGTGCGTACCGTCCCATCCGGCCGCAGCACCCGGTGCTCGCACTCCACCGGCACGTGGTCGACGAGCAGCTGCCGCCACAGCTCGTCCACCCATTCCCGGTCATCGGGGTGTACCAAGGACAGATAGGCCTGATAGGTGGGCTGGCCTTGGGCCGGCACCGCCCCATAGAGGTCTTGCATCATGTCCGACCAGACGAGCCGGTCCGAGCCCGGCTCCCACTCCCAGGTACCGATCCGGGCCAGCCGCTGCGCCTCCGCCAGCCGGCGCTGCTCCTCACGCAGCTCACGCTCCAACGCCCGTTCCTGCGTGACGTCTTGCACGGTGCCCATCAGGCGCAGGATCTCCCCACTGTGCGACCGCTGCGCGCGCAGCCGGCACACGTAACAGGTCTCGCCGTATTCGGGCAACCCACGGAATTCCACCTCCAAGGTGCCCGCACCAGCGTCGGAGACCATCTCTTCCACCCGCCGCAACAAGCTCGGCAGGTCTTCGGGGTGAACGTGCCGTAACGGGTCGGCCGTATCGACGCAGCGTCCAGCGAACAGCTCCGCCAGAGCGGGGCTGTAGCTGAGCTTGTTGGTCCCCCACTCCCACGTGAAACTGCCGATCCGGGCAATCCGCTGCGCCTCCAGCAGCCGCGCGCGCTCCTGCGCAAGCTCACTGTCCACCCGCGGTTCGCTGAAGAGGTCCCGGGGTTCACTGAAGAGGTCTCGAGGTTCACTGAAGAGGTCTCGAGGTTCACTGAAGATGTCGGAGCGCCCCCGTGACCACCGGGTCGCACCGGCCACCGGACCGGCCTGCCAAGGCCTGAGACTGACGACCGGCTCGGCCTCGGTCCGCTGGACGTCGGCAAGCCTGGGCTCGGTCATCGGTGCCTCGCCGGTCGAACGTAGATCGGACACGTCGACCAGGAACACCACGAGCAAGTTCGTACCCGGCACGATCCAGCGCGTCACCCGCACTGGTACTGAGTGCCCTTCCGGTTTGACGAGTTCGGCATCGGTGCCGGCACCCGTGAGCAGACGCTGCAGCGGCAGCCCGATCAGCGAGTCCGGAAGCCAGCGGCCGGCGAGCCGGGCCGCTGCCAGGTTGGCCTGGACTACCATGCCGCCGTCGCAGACCAGTGCGGGTGACTCCGGCAACGGGATTGGCTGGCCCACCCTGACGGCTGCGAGCGGCCAGCCGGGTGCGGCCCGGCCTACCTGCCCGGCATCCACCGATAAGGGCCCGAAGTCGGCCCGCTTTGCCCGGTCGGCCACCGGCACCACCCTTTCGCCGCGCCTGCCGGCGACCCTCACTCGTCCGCGTGACGGTCACTGGCAGCAGGAGCTTGGCCCTGACAACGGGGTGTCACAACTCTGTCGAGTGCACAACGCGCGAACTGACGATTGGTTATGCGGGTCAGCAACCCCCTGTGACGTCTCTCGGCATCAATCCCCACAGCAGTCGATCAGAGTGTCACCGGATCAGGTGGCGGGAGTGGCAGTGCGGCGCTGGAGCATCCGACCGGGCCGGCCGACGAACTCGGTACAATCCAGCTCGCCACTGTGCTAGCTGGGGGCTAGCTAGGGGCTAGCTAGGGTAGGGCACCGTGCAGTTCCGTGAGTTGGCGGTGCCGGGAGTGATCGAATTCACCCCGAGAGCCTTTCCTGACGCCCGCGGTCGGTTCGTGGCGCCGTTCCAGGAGCTGGCGTTCGTTGACGCCACCGGACACCGGCTGCGGCTGGCCCAGGTCAACCACAGCGTGTCCCGGCGCGGTGTGATCCGCGGAGTGCACTTCTCCGACGTGCCGCCCGGTCAAGCCAAGTACGTGCACTGCTCCCGGGGCGCGCTGCTGGATGTCGCGATCGACGTCCGGGTGGGCTCGCCGGCCTTCGGACGCTGGGAGGCAGTGCGGTTGGACACTGAAACCTACCGCGCGGTGTACCTCGCTGAAGGGATCGGGCATGCCTTTATCGCGCTCGCTGAGGACACCGTCATCACTTATCTGTGCTCGACCGGGTACGACCCCGCAGCGGAGCACACGGTGTACCCGCTGGACCCGGCGCTGCAGCTGCCCTGGCCTACCGACCTCGACGTGGAGTTGTCGGACAAGGACCGCGCAGCGCCGGTCCTTGCCGAGGCCGCGAAAGCCGGGATCCTGCCGCGCTGGGAAGAATGCCAGGCCCGCTACGCCGAGCTCCGCGCTGCGAAGTGACCTTCCCCCAGCGCATTGAGCGGGCTGAGCGGGGTCACCGGCGTCCGAATAACCCCGCTTAGCCCGCTGAATGCGGGGGTAGCCAGGTTGAGCAGCGTCGGGACAACGTGCAGGGGGTGGGCCAGAGGCGGCCGAGGACGAGCCCGACCGGTTGTGCGGTGCCGAGCTGGCGAGAGTCGGTGGATCCGTCGGGATTGTCACCCAGCACCCACCAGCCGTCACCGTGGCGCCCGACGATCCGCTTGATCGACAGCTGGCCGGGGCGCTGGGCCCACCGGACCAGCGCCACCGCCCCGGGGCGCGGCCGGGCTCGCAAACCGACCAGCACGATGTCGCCGTCGGACAGGGTCGGCGACATCGAAGGTCCACGCACCACGGCGCGCCGCCACGGCCACCCGACCGGGTTGGATGTCACCGATGATCACCGTCCCGATGCTCGCCGGGTCGCGCAGTAGTAGGGTCGCGTGACGTCGGAGAATCACATGTCAGGGAGGCACGATGCGACTGCTGTCGTGGATTCTGCACCGCCCCCGCCTTGAGGTTACTGCGCACTGCGACCTCCCGTGCGGCGTCTATGACCCGGCGCAGGCCCGGATCGAAGCCGAGTCGGTCAAGGCAATTCAGGAGAAGTACCAGTCCAACCCCGACCCGGAGTTCCGTACCCGGGCGATGCTGATCAAGGAACAGCGCAGCGACCTGGTCAAGCATCACCTCTGGGTGCTGTGGACCGACTACTTCAAGCCGCCACACTTCGAGAAGTACCCGCAGCTGCACGAGCTGTTCAATAAGGCCACCAAGGCAGCCGGTGGCGGTGAGGGAGGCGCCAAGTCGTCGATGGACCCTGCCACCGGGCAGGAGCTGTTGGACCAGATCGCGCAGATTGACAAGATTTTCTGGGAGACCATGCAAGGCTGAGACCCACACTCGTGATACGGCGCTGACCAGCGGGCATCGCTGGTCAGCGTCTCTAACGCGGTAAGCGCTCGAGGGTGAACAGCCGGTGCGGGTCGACAGCGGGGCCGCATGGGGCGCACGATCGGCTACATCATGAACGCAGTCGAGCGCTTCACCGCATTACTGGCCGGGCGAGGGCCTGGACCAGAGCTCGATGTCGGTGCTCTCGCGATCGCCGCCGGTGCAGACCCGGAACTCGACACCGGCCCGACGCTGCGCGAGCTGGATCGGCTGGCCCAGCGGGTGGACTCGCTGGAGACGCTCATCCATCGGCTGTTCGTCGAAGAGGGATTCGCCGGCAACACCGGCAGCTACTACGACCCTCGCAACTCGCTGCTGGACCAGGTCATCGACCGCAGGCTCGGCATCCCGATCACGCTGTCCGTCGTCTGCATCGAGGTAGGCCGCCGCGCCGGGATCTCGCTGGAAGGTGTCAGCATGCCCGGTCACTTTCTGGTCCGGCCGCTGGCCACCGACCGGTACCTTGATGCATTCAACGGCGGCGAGCTACTGGATCTGGCCGGTTGCGAGGCGCTGTTCCGCGCCTCGACCCGGGCAGGTCCTAACGTCCGGTTCGGCCGCCACTTGTTGACCACCTCGCCCAGGAGGGCAATTTTTGCGCGCATTCTGGAGAACCTGCGGGTCGTGTACCGGGGCCTCGGACGGTCCGCGGACCTCGAATGGGTGTTGCGGATGCGTCTCGCGTTGCCTGGCGTGGGAATCCAAGAGCTCATCGAGCTGGGCCATACGCTCGGCCAGCAGGGTCGCTTCCTTGATGGCGCCGCGTTCCTGGAGTCGCGGGTCCCGGACTGGCCGCAACACGCCGAAGTCCTCGGGCAGGCCGCACGCGGCTTACGCGCGAACCTCAACTAAACCCGTCGGTAGCCGGTGGCCCACCGCAGCGCAGGCGGGCAAAATAGCAACACCAGCACGGCCACGCAGAACATCGCGGCCGGTACCCCGTAGGCAGGCCGCGACGATGGACCTGCCGCGTACCAGCAGACGCCGAGCATCAACAGCTGAGCGACGATGGCCGGACTACGAGCACCGTGGCGGCCCCGCACCAGATTCACGCCGATGGCGAGCAGGATGGCCCCAAAACCAGCGAACCACACCGCGGTAGCCACAATCGGCACCGGCCCACTGCCTCCGCGCGCAGCCACGACCAGCAGGCTGGCGCCGATCACGACCCCGGCCAACCCCTGTAGCGCGACGAGTACGCCCGCGACGCGAACCGGCCGGGGGGTAGCCGTGGTCGCCCAACCATGACCAGTCACCGCAGCAGATTAACC
>JBOHGX010000150.1:0-2685 GCA_050700255.1 Pseudonocardiaceae bacterium | reverse complement strand
CTGCACTCGACGGGCCAGTACCACAAGGGCGGCTATCAGAACGGGGCGTTCCTGCAGCTGACCGGTGAAGTCGTCGATGACATACCGGTGCCCGGCGCCGCGTTCACCCTCGGAAACCTGCAGCGAGCCCAGGCTGTGGGCGACGCCGCAGTACTCGCCGCCCACGGCCGTCCCGTGCTGCGGCTGCACCTGATCGACCGGGTGGCAGGACTGATCCAGGTGGTGCGCGCGGTGCACGAGCTGCGGCCATGACCGCCGACGTACTTCGTCCCGCGGAGGCGGCGTCGTGACCGCCGACGTACTTCGTCCCGCGGAGGCGGCGTCGTGACCGCCGCAAGCTGGATCAATCCGCTGCTGGACGCCCGGGACAAGCGACTGCCCCGGATTGCCGGTCCGTGCGGTGTTGTGATCTTCGGCGTGACCGGTGACCTGTCCCGCAAGAAGCTGATGCCGGCGATCTACGACCTGGCCAACCGCGGGCTGCTGCCGCCTGGCTTCGCCTTGGTCGGGTTCGCCCGCCGGGATTGGGCCGACCAGAACTTCGCCGGACTGGTGCACGAGTCGGTCCGCGAGCATGCCCGGACACCCTTCCGCCAAGAGGTGTGGGACCGGCTGGCTGAAGGCGTCAGGTTCGTCGCCGGCAGCTTCGAGGACGACGCGGCCTTCGACGATCTCGCGTCGGTGGTTGGAGACCTCGATCGCGACCGGGGCACCGGCGGCAACCATGCCTTCTACCTGTCCATCCCGCCCGCAATGTTTCCGGTGGTACTCAAACAGTTGGCTCGCACCGGCCTCACGGCCCAGAATGGCGACCAGTGGCGCCGGGTGGTCATCGAAAAGCCGTTTGGACATGACCTGCGTAGCGCCTGCGAACTCAACGAGATCGTCAACGACGTCTTCCCCGAGGAATCGGTATTCCGCATCGACCACTACCTCGGCAAGGAGACCGTGCAGAACATTCTCGCGCTGCGCTACGCCAACCAGCTCTACGAGCCGATCTGGAACAGCCACTACGTCGACCACGTGCAGATCACCATGGCCGAGGACATCGGGCTGGCCGGCCGCGCCGGGTACTACGACGGCATCGGGGCGGCCCGAGACGTGATCCAGAACCATCTCCTGCAGCTGCTTGCGCTCACCGCGATGGAAGAGCCACTGTCCTTCGCTCCCGGCTCGCTGCGCGGCGAGAAGATCAAAGTGCTCTCCGCGACCAGGCTCGTGGATCCGCTGGACGAGACCACCGCACGCGGCCAGTACACCGCCGGGTGGCAGGGTGCCACCAAGGTCGTCGGAGTGAAGGAAGAAGCGGGCTTCCATCGGGACTCCACCACGGAGACCTTCGCGGCGATCACGCTGCAGGTGGACAACCGGCGGTGGGCCGGCGTGCCGTTCTTCCTGCGCACCGGCAAGCGGCTGGGCCGGCGGGTCACCGAGATCGCGGTGATCTTCAAGCGGGCTCCGCACCTGCCCTTCGAACAGACCATGACCGAGGAGCTGGGGCAGAATGCCCTGGTCATCCGGGTTCAGCCGGACGAGGGTGCGACGATCCGGTTCGGTTCCAAGGTGCCCGGAACCGCGATGGAGGTCCGTGACGTCACGATGGACTTCCGTTACGGCACCGCGTTCACCGAGTCCTCGCCCGAGGCCTACGAACGGTTACTGCTGGACGTGCTGCTCGGCGAGCCGTCGTTGTTCCCGGTCAACGCCGAGGTGGAACTGTCCTGGGCGATCCTGGATCCGGTGCTCGAGCAGTGGGCGAAACAGGATGGGCCCGAGCCTTACCCCGCGGGTACCTGGGGGCCGCCGTCCGCGGACCGCATGATCGCCCGGACCGGACGGACCTGGAGGCGGCCATGATCCAGCCCATCGCGGTCCGCGACGTCCTTGCTGAGGGCCTACAATGATCGTCGACCTGCCCTCGACGAGCACGTCCGCGGTGAACCACGCGTTGATCGACATCCGGGAGCGCGGCGGCGCTGTAGCGCTGGGTCGGGTGCTCACCCTGGTGATCGTGACCGACGACTCGGCGCAGGTGGAGGAGTCGATTCAGGCCGCCAACGACGCCAGCAGGGAGCATCCCTGCCGGGTACTCGTCGTGGCCAGGGGCCTCAAACGGGCCGCGACGCGGCTGGACGCGCAGATCCGCGTCGGGGGTGACGCCGGGGCCTCCGAAGTTCTGGTGCTGCGCCTCTACGGTCCGCTGGCCGATCATGGAGACAGCGTGGTGATACCGCTGCTGCTGCCGGACTGCCCGGTGGTCGCATGGTGGCCGGGGCTGGCTCCGGCCGTTCCCTCGCAGGACCCCATCGGAAAGCTGGCGCAGCGCCGGATCACCGACGCCGCCGCGGAGCGCCACCCGATCAAGGCGTTGGAGATTCGCCGCACCTCCTACACCGAGGGGGACACCGACCTGGCGTGGACCCGGCTCACTCCGTGGCGCGCGCTGCTCGCCGCGGCACTCGATTTGCCGCCCTACGAGGAGGTCGAGGCGGTCACCGTCACGGGCTCCGCGGACAATCCGTCCACCGACCTGCTCGCCGGCTGGCTGCGGTCGCGCCTGCGGGTCCCGGTACGGCGTCACGCCAGCGATCCTGGCGGCGGGATCAGCTCGGCGGTGCTGGAGCGTCGTTGCGGCCCAGTGGAGTTGATCCGACCGCACGGGAAGGTCGGCACTCTGCGCCAGCC
>JBOHGX010000149.1:0-22542 GCA_050700255.1 Pseudonocardiaceae bacterium | reverse complement strand
GATGCCGCACGGCAAGAACCGATAGTGCGTGCCATCGTCGAAGCCGAGCTGCACCAGCGGATCTTCGAAGGTCGGTGGACGGTAATTCCCGTCGCGGTGACCAAGTACGGCCTTCCATCCGGCTGATTGGCTGCCGCCACTGTCCCGGACCGTTAACACTCCCGGCTACGTCAGACCGCCGCTGCGGCCTTGCGAGCAGCGACCAGCACGGGATCCCAGACCGGCGAGAACGGCGGTGCGTAGCCGAGGTCCAGGCCGGTCATCTCCTCGACCGTCATCTCGTTCCACAGCGCGACGGCGCACACGTCCACCCGCTTGCCCGAGCCTTCCCTGCCGACCAGCTGCGCGCCGAGTAGCCGCCCGGTGCCGCGCTCGGCGATCATCTTGACGGTGATCGGGGTGGCGCCCGGGTAGTAGCCGGCTCGGGTGGTCGACTGCATCGTCACGCTCACCGGTTGGAACCCCGCTGCACGCGCCTCGGTCTCCAGCAGCCCGGTCCGGCCGACCTCAAGGTCGCAGACCTTGCTGACCGCCGTGCCAACGATGCCGGGAAAGGTGGCGTAGCCACCGCCCAGGTTCGCGCCGATCACCCGGCCGTGCTTGTTGGCGTGCGTACCCAACGCGACGTGCACCCAGCGCTGCGAGACCCGGTGCAGCACCTCGACGCAGTCCCCACCGGCCCACACCCCGTCATGGCCGGGCACTCTCATCCGCAGATCGGTCAGCACGCCGCCGTGCTCGCCCAGCGGCAGCCCGGCAGCCCCCGCCAGCTCGGTGGCTGGGCGCACGCCCAGGCCTAGTACGACGATGTCCGCGGGAAGCGTCCCGCCTTCGGTGCCCACACCCGATACCCGGCCGTCAGGACCGATCTCGAAGCCGGTGACCGGGGTGTCGGTGAGCACAGCGATGCCCATCCCTTGCATCGCCTCGCGAACCAAGACGCCCATGTCCGGATCGAGGGTGGTCATCGGCTCCGCGGCTTGGTCCACCAGCGTGACCGCTAAGCCGCGCCGCACCATCGCCTCGGCCATCTCGATACCGATGTAGCCACCGCCGACCACGACCGCCCTACCCGGCTGTCCAGTCAGCCCGGCCAGCAGGGCGGCACCGTCGTCAAGGGTCTGCACACCATAGACGCCCGGTGCGCGCACGCCGGGCAAGTCCGGGCGCACCGGCACCGCACCAGTGGCCAGCACTAGGTCGTCGAAGCCGATCTGATGGCTCTTACCACCGTCTAGCTCGACGGCGGTGACCGTGCGGGCGTCCAGGTCGATGTCGGTGATCTCGGTGCGGATCCGCAGGTCAATCCCATTGGCTCGGTGCTCGGTGGCGCTGCGGGCGATCAGCGCGTCGACATCGGCGACGTCACCCGCCACCCAGTACGGGATGCCGCATGCCGAGTAGGACACGTGGTGGCTGCGCTCGAAGGCCACCACCTCCAGCGCGTCCCGACCCGCACGCCGCAGCGCCTGCGAGGCCGCACTCATCCCGGTCGCGTCGGCGCCGACAACCACCACCCGTCTCGTCATGCCGGCATGCTCCCGCGCCCGATCCGATCACAACAGCCAGGCGACGCCGCCGACACCGGCCAGTACGGCGCAGAACCCGAGCGCCACGGCCAGCGGCCGCGAGGTGCGCCAGATTGAGACCACACCGCCGAGCAGGAAACCGGCCAGAGCCAGCAGCCCGAGACCGATCACAGCACGCCTTTGGTGGAGGGCACCCCGCAAGCGCGCGGATCGGGCTCTACAGCGGCGCGCAACGCGCGCGCCAGTGCCTTGTACTGGGCCTCGGTGACGTGGTGCGGGTCGCGGCCGTGCAGCACCCGGATGTGCACCGCCAGCTGCGCGTGGACGGCCAGCGTCTCGAAGACGTGCCGGTTGAGCACCGTGGGGTAGTTGCCTCCCACGACAAACCCGGCCAGCACGTCAGGTTCGCCGGTGTGCACGCAGTACGGACGCCCGGACACGTCCACCGCCACGTGCGCCAGGGTTTCGTCCATCGGCACCCAGGCATCCCCGAAACGCCGGATGCCCGACTTGTCCCCCAAGGCCTCGCGCAGCGCCTGCCCAAGCACGATCGCGACGTCCTCGACGGTGTGGTGCGCGTCGATGCCGATGTCGCCGGTGGCCCGCACCACGAGGTCGAATGCCGCATGCTTGCCCAGTGAGGTGAGCATGTGGTCGAAGAACGCAACGCCGGTACTCACCTCGGTGGCCCCGGTACCGTCGAGGTCGAGCTCGACGAGCACCGAGGACTCCTTGGTCACCCGCTCGATCCTGGCCGTGCGGCTCACGGTTCCTCCTGGGCTAGGACCGCCGCGCTCGCGGCCAGAAATGCATCGTTCTCCGAAGGGGTGCCCACGGTGACTCGCAGGTGACCCCCGATTCCGACATCACGGATCAGCACATCATGTTCCAGGTAGCGGCGCCACGCGGTAGCCGCATCGCCGAACCGCCCGAACAGCACGAAGTTGGCGTCCGACGGGACCACCTCGGCGCCTAGGTCGCGCAGCGCCGTGATCACGCGCTCCCGCTCTTGCACCAATACCGCCACGGACGCCAAGGTGGCAGGTCCGTGACGCAGTGCGGCCCGGGCAGCCGCCTGGGTCAGCGTCGAGAGGTGGTAGGGCAGCCGCACCAGCAGCAGCGCATCCACCACCGCGGGCGCGGCAGCGAGATAGCCCAGCCGCCCGCCGGCGAAGGCGAACGCCTTGCTCATCGTCCGGCAGACCACCAGCCGGTCCGGGAACTGCCCGAGCAGCCCGGCAGCGCTGCGCGCGTTGCTGAACTCACCGTAGGCCTCGTCGACCACCACGATGCCCGGCGCGGCAGCCAGGACGGCCGCCAGGTCCACCGGCGGGATCGATTGCCCGGTGGGGTTGTTGGGGCTGGTGACGAACAGCACGTCGGGCCGGTGCTCCTCGATCGCGGCCACCGCACCCTCAGGATCCAGGGAGAAATCCGCCCGCCGCGGTGCTGGGATCCATCGCGTGCGCGTGCCTGCGGAGATGATCGGGTGCATCGAGTAGGACGGGGTGAAGCCCAGCGCGCTGCGGCCGGGCCCGCCGAAGGCCTGCAGCAACTGTTGAATGATCTCGTTGGACCCGTTGGCGGCCCACATGTTCGCCACGGTCAGCGCCGCCCCGGTGCGCCCGGCGAGGTAACCGGCCAGGTCGGTGCGCAGCGCGACGGCGTCCCGGTCGGGGTAACGGTGCAGGTCACCAGCCGCCTGCTGGACCGCGGCGGTGATGTCAGCGACCAGGGCGGGCGGCGGCGGGTGAGGGTTCTCATTGGTGTTCAACCGCACCGCCACGTCCAGTTGCGGTGCGCCGTAGGGACTGCGCCCCCGCAGGTCATCAGGCAGCGGCAGATCAGCAAGCGTCACGTCGCAGCCCACCCCGTCGCGCCGTTCCCGACATGGAGCCTTATCGGGCCTATTGACGGTCCGATAACCCCGATAAGGCTCCATGTCGGGAGGGCGCAGCGCTGTCACGGCGCGGTCCCGCGAAACCGGGCGGTGATCGCCTGACCGTGCGCTGGCAGATCCTCGGCCTCGGCCAGTGCGACGACGTGGTCACCGACCTTCACCAGTGCATCCTCGTCATACTCGATGAGCTGGACACCGCGCAGGAAGCTCTGCACCGACAGCCCCGAAGAGTGCCGGGCGCAGCCTCCGGTGGGCAGCACGTGGTTGGAGCCGGCGCAGTAGTCGCCCAGCGAGACGGGTGCATAGGCCCCGACGAAGATCGCCCCGGCGTTACGCACCCGGCGGGCCACCGCGGCCGCCTCGGCGGTCTGGATCTCCAGGTGCTCGGCCGCATAGGCGTCCACCACCGACAGGCCGGCGTCCACATCGGACACCAGGATGCAGCCTGACTGCCGCCCGGTCAGTGCAGTGCGGATCCGATCGGTGTGTTTGGTAGCCGGAACCTGCCGCTGCAGCTCGACGTCCACGGCGTCGGCCAGCGCCACCGAGTCGGTGACCAGCACGCTGGCGGCCAGGGTGTCATGCTCGGCTTGGGAGACCAGGTCAGCGGCGACGTGGACCGGGTCGGCAGTGCCATCGGCCAGGATGGCGATCTCGGTGGGGCCGGCCTCGGCGTCGATGCCGACCGTGCCGCGCAGGGCGCGCTTGGCCGCGGTGACGTAGACGTTGCCGGGGCCGGCGACCATGTCCACCGGGTCCAGTGCCGCGCCATCGGTATCTGTGCCGCCGTAGGCGAGCAGCGCGATGGACTGCGCTCCCCCGGCCGCCCACACCTCATCGATACCGAGCAGAGCGGCGGCGGCGAGCAAGGTTGGATGCGGCAGGCCACCGTGGGCGGCCTGCGGCGGCGAGCACATCACCAGTGACCTGACCCCTGCGACCTGGGCAGGTACCACGGTCATCACCACAGTGGACGCCAGGACCGCCAGCCCTCCTGGTGCGTAGAGCCCGACCCTTCCCACCGGCACCCACCGCTGCGTGACGGTGCCGCCAGGCACGACCCGGGTGACCGTCTCGGTGCGCCGCTGGTCGGCGTGCGCCTGGCGGACCCGTGAAATCGACTCTTCCAGGGCGGCGCGCACCGCCGGGTCAAGCTGCACCAGTGCGGCGCGTAGCGCGTCGGCCGGAACCCGGATACCGGTCGGCCGGACCCTGTCGAAGCGTTCGGTGAACTCCAGCACTGCGGCCACGCCCCGGTCACGGACCGCCTCGATCAGTGGCGCCACCTGATCGGCCACCGCATCGACGTCCACGTCGGCCCGCGGCAGCAGGCCGCGCAACGTCGCGGGAGCGGGAAGGTGACCGCGCAGGTCGGTACGGGTGAGCATGCAGTTCAGCGTAATGCGCCGCCGGCCCGGTGCCGCCGCGCATCGATCTGCCTGGAACGGGTGACGACTCCCCCGTTAGGGTTCCCGAAATGTCTGTGCGTCGGATCGTCGTGATCGCTGTGCTGGGGATGCTCGCGCTGGCCGTCCCGCTCTCGGCGAGCGCCGCACCGCCAGCCCCGTCCGAACCGGTGTCGGCGTACCGCGTGCAGGGGCTGAACGACTCAGCCGCACGTACCGCAGTGCTGCACCAGGGCGTGGACGTGCTCGGTGGCGGGCGGGACTACCTGGAGATCCGGGCCACATCCGCACAAGCCGATCGGTTGCGGGCCGGCGGGCTGCGGCTGCTCCCGCTTCCGGCGCTACCGGCAGTGCCAGGCCTGGTGGCACCCGGCCAGTTCCCGATCGGGTACCGCGGATACCACACCTACGACAAGCTCACCGCCGAGCTGGGCGCGATCGCCGCAGCCCGCCCCGATCAAGTTGCGTTATCCAGCTACGGCCGCTCCGCCGAAGGGCGTCCGCTACCGCTGGTGAAGATCAGCGACGATGTCCGCGCTGACCAGAACGAGCCCGAGGTGCTGTTCAGCTGCGCGCAGCACGCCCGCGAGCACCTCACCGTCGAGATGTGCCTGCACATCGTGCGGCGGCTGGCGCAGGGCTACGGCACCGATCCGGCCATCACCGAGCTGGTGAGATCGCGGGAGATCTGGGTGGTGCCGACGGCCAACCCGGACGGCACTGAATACGACATTTCCAGCGGCCTTTTCGCACTGTGGCGCAAGAACCGCCAACCGACGCAGGAGAACACCGAGATCGGCACCGACCCCAACCGGAACTGGGGCACCGAGTGGGCCTGCTGCGGCGGTTCGAGCACAAACCCCGGAAGTGACACCTACCACGGCACCGGGCCGTTCTCCGCTCCGGAGACGGCGCAGCTGCGGGACTGGGTGAACAGCCGGGTGATCGGCGGCGTGCAGCAGATCACCGCGCAGATCGACTTCCACAGCTACTCCGAGCTGGTGCTCTGGCCCTACGGTTTCACCACCGACGACACCGGCCCGGGCTTGAACGCCTCCGACGCGGCGACCTTCCGCCGGCTGGGTGAGGCGATGGCCGCCACCAACGGCTACACCGCACAGCAGTCCAGCGACCTCTACATCACCGACGGCACGGTGGGCGACTGGATGTGGGCGCAGCACGGCATCTGGTCATATACCTTCGAGATGTACCCGACCAGTCAGGCGCAAGGCGGCTTCTACCCGCCAGAGACCGAGATCAAGCGCGAGGTGGAACGCAACGACGCCGCGGTTGACCTGCTGTTGGATTACGCGGACTGCGTCCGGCGGATCACCGGGGATTCCTGCGGTCCTCAGCAGTAGGCCTGTACATGCTGTGGGGCAGGCACCGGGCACGGCGCCAGTCTGGTGCCCACCCAGACCCGGTCCGAGCGAGCTAGCCAACGCGCGGTCCACCGCACCAACGGCCTGGCAGTCACATATCGAACTGCTAGGCCACGAAACTACTGACTCTGCCGGAGACGGCCGGAGGTGGCGCTGCAGCCTGATTACAGAGAGTGCACGACCAGCGTGGCGCCGAGGCTGGAGGCAAGGTGGGCGAGGTCGTCGGGATCGCTGGTGACCACCGGCGCAGCGAGCTGGGTAGCGGTGACCACCACGAGGGCATCTACCACGTCGGACGTGCCCGCCGCGGCGCAGGCTCGCCCGGCCGCCCGGCCGGCCATCTCGTCATCCGGCAGGATGCGACATCCGCGCAGCAGCCGAGACAGGTTGTGCTGTGGACCACCGCGCCACGCCCGCGCCAGCACGACCACCGGCACCACAGGAACAATCCCAGCGGCGTTGGCCCGGTCGTGCAGCCGCCAGATCATCGGGTGCCGACGTTCGGCCGCTACCAGGGCACCGGTGTCGTAGAGCAGAGCCGGCATCAGCTTGCAGCTCGATGCTCACCAGTACCGGCATCGGCGAGCACCCGGATCACCCATGCGTCCTGGTCCTCGTCAGCAGTGATCGGTCCGTTCTCGGCAACGTACTCCTCCAAGGCAGCCCGCCCGTCTGCGACGATGGCCTGCTCAACCGCTACCCGAGCGGCGGCTTGCGCCAGCCACGCCGAGACGGACAACCCGGCCGCCGAGGCGGCGATTCGTACCGTGCGGTCGAGTTCCTCGGGCAGCGAGATGGTGAGTTTCCGAACGGTCACACCATCACCATACCGCGGAGGGTCGGCAGGAGCGACGCAGAACCCGTGGTCGTAATCTCTCGGAGTGCCGCCACGGCACGTCAGGAGGATGGACGATGCCCCCAGAGATGGCGCGTGAACTGATCGATCGGGCGCCGACCTATGAGTTCCGGTCGGCCGGGAAGCTCTGCACAGCGTGTGGCGCGATAGTCGGCAACGTGCGCGGCGACGACCAAGTGCACGAACAGTGGCACGAGGCCCTCGCGATGCTGCTGGGCGGCAAGCACTGACTCAGCTCAGTCTTTACCTGACCGGCTTGCCAGCAGCAGGGTATCGACGGCCCCGGACGACCCGGCCTGGCGGACCCGCTCGGCGCATACCACCTGCAGCCCTTCGATCGTGCCAGATCGTCGACGGAGTACAGCACCTCTGGGTGCTGCGGCCCATCGATGCCGTCGGTGACGTTCTGCCGATCCCAGCCCAGGACGAACAGCGTGCCTCCGGGTGCGAGGGCTGCCGCCGCCTTGCTGAGGATGTCGGCGAACTCGTCGCGGCGGATGTGCAGGTAGAGGATCATCGCCAGGTCCAGCGGTACTGGCAGGGCATAGTCGAGCACGTCTGCGACCACCCAACCGACGTGGATGCCGTGCCGTTCGGCGATCTTGCGCCCACGGTCGACTGCGACCGGGGAGAAGTCCACTGCGGTCACCCGCCAGCCGTGGCTGGCCAACCAGATCGCTTGCCGTCCCTCACCGCAGCCCAGCTCGACCGCCCGGCCAGGCGGCAGGTCGGCCAGCTTCTCCTCGACGTGTGGGTGTGGTTCGACCGACCACGTCAACCGTCGGTTCACCGATGATTTTCCGGTCCGGAGGGGGTCAACACATACGGCAACCGCAGGTTGGTGCGATGGCCGTACCTCGGAGGACGAACGTGATCATTGTTGCTGGCCGGCTCCACGTCGACCGCGTCGACCGGGGATACGTGGCAGAGTGCGTTGCAGTTGTGGAGCAGGCACGAACGGCACCGGGGTGCCTGGACTTCGCCATCACCGCCGACTCGGTCGAGGCGGATCGGATCAACGTGTATGAGCGATGGGAGTCAGACGAGCACCTGGAACGGTTCCGCGGCTCGGGCCCGGACGCCGGGCAGACTGCCCAACTCCGCGACGCCCACATGCGGAGGTACCGCATCTCCGCCACCGAGGACCCGTGACCCTCGCCGCGCTGGCGTCGTGGCCGCTGCACCGATAACGGGGGCGGACTTTGGCAGCATAGGACCGGTGGGCACCGGCGGCACGGCGATCGTTCTGGGCGGAGGCGGCCTGCTCGGCGCCGTGCAGGTCGGAATGTTGCGTGCTTTGGTCGAGGCCGGTGTGCGACCCGACTTGGTGGTCGGCACCTCGATCGGGGCGCTCAACGGAGCGGTGCTCGCCGCGCTGCCGCCCGAGGAGGTCGCCGACCGGCTTGACGGGCTGTGGCGCTCGCCCGACGCGCAGGCCTTGTTCGCGGCGGGGACGGTCCGGCGGCTGCGCGAGCTGGCTCGCAGCGGGGTGGCCGCGCACTCGTCGGCTCCGCTGCGCCGGGCGCTGACCGCCGTGCTGGGCGACCGGCGCATCGAGAACCTGCCGGTGCGCTTTTCGTGCTGCGCAGCGCGCATCGAGGATGCCGCGGAGCACTGGTTCGACCACGGTCTCGTCGTCGACGCCGTGCTGGCTTCGGCCGCGGTGCCCGGGCTGTTGCCACCCGCGGTTGTCGAGGGCCGGCATTACCTCGACGGCGGCCTGGTCAACAGCATCCCGCTGGGCCGCGCCGTCGAGCTGGGTGCCGATCGGGTCTTCGTGCTGCACGTCGGGCGCGTCGACCAGCCGTTGCGACCGCCGCGGCGGCCTTGGGAGGTGGCTCTGGTGGCCTTCGAGATCGCCCGCCGGCACCGCTATGCCCGCGATCTGGCTTCGGTCGGCGATGACGTTGAGGTGCACGTGCTGCCGGCCGGCGAGGGCAGCGCGCCGCGCTGGGACAGCCGGGCGGCGCTGCGCTACCGCGACGCCGCCGCAGCCAGCAACCGGATCACCGCCGCGCACCGTGCGTCGGCGGAGTACCTACGGGCACGTCTGGGCACTGGGGGCCTGCGGTGAGTCTCCCATCGCGGTGGATCCGCCGGGTGGTGCTGGCCCCCGCCATGGTGTTGCTCACCATCGCGGTGCTGACCACGCTGCCGGTATGGATGCTGCTGGCCGCCGCGCTGTCGCCGTTCCTGCCGGGCCGGCTGCGCGCGTTGCGCGTGCTGTGGGTAGCCGTTGTCGCGCTGGTGCTGGAGAGCATGGCGCTGGTGGCGCTGCTCGGACTCTGGCTGGCCGCCGGTTTCGGGCTGGCAATACGCACGCCACCGTTTCAATACCTGCACTACCAGCTGGTGGGCTGGTACCTGCGGGTGCTCTACCGGGAGGCGGCCCGGGTGCTGCGGCTGCGGGTGGAAATCGAGGGCCCCGGCCCTGATGCCTACCTCGACCGGCCGTTAGTCGTGTTCTGCCGCCACGCCGGTCCCGGCGACTCGTTCCTGCTCGTCCACGCCCTGGTGAACTGGTACGCACGGGAACCGCGGATCGTGCTGTCCGAGGCGCTGCAGTGGGACCCGGCGCTGGACGTGGTGCTCAACCGGCTGCCCAACCGATTCCTGCCCGACGGGGGTGGCGAGCAACTGCCACAACGGATCGGCGAGCTCGCGACCGCCCTGGACCACAACGACGCATTCGTGATCTTCCCCGAGGGCGGCAACTTCACCGAACGCCGCCGGCTTGCCGGCATCGCCCGGTTGCGAGCGCGGGGGCTCGAGGACATGGCACGCCGGTCCGAGGCGATGCGCCACGTGCTGCCACCGCGCCCGGGCGGGGTCGCGGCCGCACTGGCCGCGGCCACTGACGCCGACGTGGTGTGGGTGGCCCACGCGGGACTGGACCACCTGTACACCGTGGTCGACATCTGGCGGGAGCTACCGCTCGACGGCACCGTGCGGATGCGCTGGTGGCGGGTGCCGGCCGCCGAGGTACCGCGCGGTGAAGACGCCCAAGTGGAGTGGCTCTACCACTGGTGGAAACGCATCGACGACTGGGTGGACGACACCCGGCGCTCTTCCTGAAGCCCGTTTAGGCGCCAGGCCGCGCGTAGGCGCCATTCGGAGCCGAATGGCGATCGGCGAGGGGCCGGAACCGCAATTCGGCTCCGAACGGCGCCTGGGGGCTCACAGGTCCAGACCGAGGTCGAGGGCTGGGGCGGAGTGGGTGAGTGCGCCCACCGCGAGATAGCGCACCCCGGCGGCGGTATAGGCCGAAGCGACGTCCAAGGTGAGGCCGCCGGAGGCCTCCAGCTCCGTGCCCGAGCCTTCGGCGCGGCGAACCGCCTCGGCGCACTGCGCGACGGTCATGTTGTCCAGCAGCACCAGCGACACCTCGGCCGCCAGTGCCTCGTCCAGCTCGTCGAGGGTGCCGACCTCCACTTCGCACGGCAGATGGGGGGCAATGGCCCGGACGGCCGCGATGGCCGCGGTCACCGAACCAGCGGCCGTCACGTGGTTGTCCTTGATCAGCACCGCATCCCCGAGCCCCATCCGGTGGTTGACCCCACCGCCGCAGCGCACCGCGTACTTCTGCAACGCTCGCAGTCCCGGAAGCGTCTTGCGGGAGTCCCGGATCGCTGTGCCAGTGCCGGCTACCGCAGCTACCCAGGCCGCAGTGGCGGTGGCCACCCCGGACAGGTGGCACAGCAGGTTGAGCGCGGTGCGCTCGGCGGTGAGCAGCCCAGCCACCGGAGCGCGCACGGCCAAAGCGACATCCCCGGCGGCCAGCCGGTCGGCGTCCTGGCGCCGGGCGATGATCTCATACCCACCGGCCCCGAGCACCGCGTCGAGCACCGCGAGGAACACCGGCAACCCGGCCAGCGTGCCGGGGCTGCGTGGTGACACGGTGGCTGCTGCGACAACCCCGGGGGGCACGCAGGCCGCGGTGGTGGCATCTGGGCCGTAACGCAGATCCTCGGTCAGCGCGGTGCTGACGACCCGGTGGACGTCGTCGAGGTCCAGCCCCGTGGAATCCAGCTCCAGCGTCACGCCACCCCTCCCACCAGCATCGGGTGGGTGACCACTGGAACGCCGGCGGCGTCGAGCTCCACAGTGAGGCTGCGCCGCCAGTACGCCGCGGTGCGCGGGTGATCGGTGCGAACGTGGCAGCCCCGGCTCTCGGTACGCGCGGTCGCGGCGGCCAGCAACGCAGCCGCGACCAGCGTGAGTCCGCCGTCCTCAGCGTCACGGCCAGTCAGCACCGACCGCCGCGTGGTGGCGCCAGCGACCTCCGACGCAGCAGCCAGGCCGGTGGCGTCGCGCCCAATGCCGGCGTGCGCGCTCATCGCTCGCTGCACCGCATCACGATCGGCCACCGGGCACACCTCGCACGGCGGCAGTGGTGGGCCGGGTCGCGGGGACATCGCAAGGTCGGCGGCCACCGCCTCCACGGCCCTGGGTCCCATCACCAGCCCCTCCAGCAGGCTGTTGGAGGCCAGCCGGTTCGCGCCGTGCAAACCGGTCCGAGCCACCTCCCCAGCGGCGTAGAGCCCGGGCACCGTGGTCCGGCCACGGGTGTCAGTGGCTACGCCACCGCAGTGGTAATGCGCCGCCGGCACCACCGGAATCGGCATACGGCCGGGATCCACGCCTATCGCTGTACACGCCGCGTGCACCGTAGGAAAGCGGCGGCGAAACTCCGCGCCGCCGAGGTGGGTGGCGTCCAGCAGCACGTGATCGGTACCCGTCGTGACCATCCGGTTGGTGATCGTCGCGGCCACCACATCCCTCGGCGCGAGGGCGCCCAGAGGGTGCACGCCGGTCATCACCGGGGCACCAGTGGCATCCAACAACACCGCGCCCGCGCCGCGGATCGCCTCGGTGACCAACGGCTGGCGGCCCCGCGAGCCCGCGCCGAGGTGCAGCACCGTCGGGTGGAACTGCACGAACTCCAGATCAGCAGCCAGCGCCCCGGCCCGCAGCGCCAATGCCAACCCGTCGCCGGTGGCGACATCGGGGTTGGTGCTGACGGCATAGACCTGGCCGAGCCCTCCAGTGGCCAGCAGCACGGCCCGGGCCCGCAGCACTCCGGCACAGTCGCTGCGGCCGTTACCGCCTAGCAGCGCCAGCCCAGCCACCCGACCGGTCTCGTCACACAGCACCTCGGTGATCGACTGTTCCTCCAACAGTGGCAACTGCCCACTACGGGTGGCTTGGACCAGGACCCGCTCGATCTCCGCGCCAGTGGCGTCACCCCCCGCGTGGATCACCCGGAAGGCCCGATGCCCACCCTCGCGGGTACGCGCCAGATCGTTGACGTCGCCATGGCCGTCGCTGTCGAAGACGGCGCCGCGGGCGCGCAGCGCGCTGACCGCGGCTGGACCGGCGGCCAGGATCGCCCGAGCGGCAACCTCGTCGCACAGCCCAGCTCCGGCGGCCAGGGTGTCGGCCACATGCCCGTCCACGCTGTCGTCGGTGCCCGGCAATACCACCGCCACACCGCCCTGCGCCCATCGAGTGTTGCCGTCCTCGACCGCGGCCTTAGTCACGACGACCATCCGCAGGCCGAGCTCGGCGGCGCGCAGCGCAGCAGTCAACCCCGCAACGCCGGTACCGATGACGGCCAGATCCGCGGTGGCCTCCCAGGCTGTCATGCCGCCTCCGCGGGACGAAGTGCGTCGGCGGTCATAAATGCCGCCTCCGCGGGACGAAGTGCGTCGGCGGTCACTCCCCGCCGCCCGGCCGGCCGATAGCGATCATGCGCTGTACCGCGCCGCGGGCTCGCTCGGCGATCTCCACGGGAACATGCACTTCGTCGGTGCCCTCTCGCAGGGAGCGCAGCAGCGCGGTCGGGGTGATCATCTTCATGTACCGGCAGGAGGCCCGGTCGTTCACCGCGCGGAAATCGACCTCGGGCGCGACGCGGCGCAACTGATGGAGCATGCCGACCTCGGTGGCAACCAACACCTCGCGCGAACCGGTCGCCCGGGCGGCATCAAGCATCCCGCCGGTGGACAGGATCCGGACCCGCTCGGCGGGCACCGCGCCCTCGCCGGCCAGGTACAGGGCGCTGGTGGCACAGCCACATTCCGGATGGATGTAAAGCTCGGCGTCGGGCGCGGCGGCCGCCTTCGCAGCCAACTCGGAGCCGTTGATCCCGGCGTGCACGTGGCACTCCCCGGCCCAGATATGCAGGTTCGCGCGGCCGGTCACGCGCTGGACGTGCGCGCCGAGGAACTGATCAGGCAAAAACAGCACTGGTCGGTCGGCCGGGATCGAGTCAACCACCTCGACAGCGTTCGACGAGGTGCAGCAGATGTCGGTCTGGGCCTTCACCTCGGCAGTGGTGTTCACATAGGACACCACGACCGCACCGGGATGCTCACTTCGCCAGGCCCGCAGCTGCTCAGCGTCGATGGAGTCGGCCAGTGAACAACCCGCCCGTGCATCCGGGATGAGCACCGTCTTGTCCGGTGCGAGGATCTTCGCCGTCTCGGCCATGAAGTGCACGCCGCAGAACACGATGGTGCTCGCTGCCGAGTCCGCCGCAAGGCGAGACAGCGCCAGCGAATCCCCGACATGGTCGGCGACGTCCTGGATCTCGGGTACCTGATAGTTGTGCGCAAGCAGCACCGCATCGCGCTGACGGGCGAGCTTGCGCACCTGCTTGGCCCAGGCCGTTCGATCGGTCACCGGCCCGGGGTGACCGGCGTGGGTCCGCTCCGATACAGCAGTAGCGGCCATGTCGCCTCCTTCGCTAGCACCCGCGCTGGCCCCGGCCCGGGTTTTCGCCTTACAATCGAAAACATGAATGATAACAGCGCTGGGCTTGCGGTGCACGAAGTTCTCGCGGCGGTGCTGCAGGTTCGCGACGGTCAGCTGCAGGTACTGCTGTGGCAACGCGGCATCGAGCCCGACATTGGGCGGTGGGCGCTGCCGGGCGGCCGGCTCGGCGACAGCGAGGACGTGCAGGCCTCGGTGCTGCGCCAGCTCGCCGAGAAGGTCGACGTGCGCGAAGTGGCGCATGTGGAGCAGTTGGAAGTCTTCAGCGCGCCGGACCGGATGCCGCAGCGGCGTACCGTGGCCACCGCGTTTCTTGGCCTGGTGCCGTGCCTAGCCGATCCCGCGTTACCGCCCGATACGGCATGGCATCCGGTGGCGGATGCACTGCGGGGATCGCCCAGCACCGCTTTCGACCACGGCCCGATCGTGCATCGTGCCCGGGATCGGTTGCGGGCCAAGCTGTCCTACACCAATCTCGGGTTCGCGCTGGCACCACCTGAGTTCACCGTGTCCCGACTGCGCGAGCTCTACTCCGCCGCCCTGGGTCACCGGGTATCGGCGACCAACCTGCAACGAGTGCTGGCCCGTCGCGGGGTCCTGGTCTCCACCGGTGACACCGCCGCACCCGGGCCATCCGGCGGCCGGCCCGCGGCGTTGTACCGCTTCGCCGAGTGCGGCATGCGAGTCACCGACCCGTTCGCGGTGCTGCGACCGCCACCAGGTGAACCGATCCATTCAGCGGGTTCGCACGCAGCATCGTAACGTTAGCGTGTGGCCGAGACCGTCCCGCTGTTCCCGCTGGGCACTGTGCTGCTACCGGGTGCATCGCTGCCGCTACACATCTTCGAGCCGCGGTATCGCCAGTTGACCGTCGACCTGGTGACCGGAGCAGTACCCGGCCGCAGCTTCGGGGTAATCGCGGTCAAGCAGGGGCTCGAAACTGCGGAGGAGACGACGCACGACATCGGGTGCACTGCGGTGCTCAGGGAGGCCCGCCGGCTGCCCGATGGTCGCTTCGACATCGTCACCCGCGGCGAGAAGCGGTTCCGGCTGCTCGACATCGACGAGACGTCGGCGCCCTACCTGGTCGGCAGTATCGAGTGGGTGCCTGATGACGACCCACCAGACGACGAATTGATGCTGCTGCCGATGCTGTCGCGAGCGGCTCGGGAAGCTCACCGGCGGTACTGCTCCGCGGCGTGGCAGCACGGAGACTGGGACGAGCCCGCCGCGGATGTCGACGTCGCAGCGCTGCCGCACCTGCTGGCCGCGGACTGCCTGCTCACCCTGGAGGACCGGCAGACCTTGCTCGAGGAATGTGACCCGGCCGATCGGCTGCGCCTCGTGCGTACCCTGCTGGTCCGGGAGGCGGCGTTCCTGCGTACGCTGCGCGCAGTGCCGGTCCCGCTGAACCAGTTCGCCGTGCAAACCAGCCGCAACTGACCTCGTGAGTGCGTAACAGTGTTATAGCACTCAATGGCACTCACGACCTAGGTGGTCGCTACGGTGCCAGGCTGTCGTGACGCAGTAGGCGATGGCGGCGCCGAAGGGCTGCGCGACGACCACCCAGCTTGATTCGAGCACCGGTGCCCGCAGGAACGCCACCCCGGTAGCCGCCATATCGGGATAGCGTGCATCGGCCAGCGACAGCCCGAGGTTCATCGCGAGCCACGCCGAGATCAGTGAACCGAGTATCGCGGCTACCAGCACCGCCGGGCCGCGCCGCTGGCGCAGCAGCCAGAGCGCCGCGCCGGTGAGCACCCCGGCGGCCAGCCCCAGCAGCACGAAGGTCGCCATGTCGTCGAAGCGGTGCTCGCTCTGCCCGACTAAGGGCAGCACGCCGCCCGATCCGGCAGCGTGGGCGGACAACACAACGAACTCCGGTGGCGCGAGCCGTGACCACAGCCAGCCCAGCGGCAGACCCAACACCGCCACCGCGCACAGCACGCCGAGCGCGGGCAGCAGGTCGCCTCGGACCACCACACTTGGCCGAGCCGGTGCCGACTCGGGAGCCTGCTGGACTGCCGCGCTCATCCCGACCCCGGATGAGCGCCGTGCGCGCTGCACCGGGCCGACCAGCCCGTCGGAGTCACCTGCACCACCATCCGGCGTGCGCAGCGCGGGCAGTACCGCGGCGGATCGAGTTCACGGCGGCGTGCACAACCGAGGTGGTCTCCCTCGCCGACCGTGCGTCCACAAGCGTCGCAGAAGCTCACAACGTCTGGCCCAATGCCTTGATCGGCATGCGCAGCTCGGTGAGCATCTCCAGGTCCGCCTGCGCGGGCCGGCCGAGATTAGTCAAGTAGTTGCCCACGATGATCGCGTTGATGCCACCGAGCATGCCCCGCTCGGCGCCCAAATCTCCCAGGGTGAGCTCACGGCCCCCGGCGCCGCGCAGCACCGTATGGGGCAATGCGAGCCGGAACGCCGCGACGGTCCGCAACGCATCGGCGCCTTCCACCACGTCATAGGCCTCATACGGGGTGCCGGGCTGCGGAATCAGGAAGTTCATCGGTACCTCATCGGGCGCCAGCGAGGCGAGTTGCGCGGCGAACTCGGCGCGCTGCCCCACCATCTCCCCCAGGCCGATGATACCGCCGCAGCAGACCTCCATCCCCGCCTCGCGCACCATCTGAAGCGTCTCGAAGCGTTCCTCCCAGGTGTGCGTGGTCACCACGGTCGGGAAGTACGAGCGGGCGGTCTCCAGGTTGTGGTTGTAGCGGTGCACGCCGATCGCAACCAGCTCGTCCACCTGGTCCTGGGTGAGCATGCCCAGCGAGCAGGCGATGTTGATGCTCGCGGTCTCCGGTTCGGCACGGATCGCCTCGATGCCGGCTTTCACCTGCGACATCAGCCGCCGATCCGGCCCGCGCACCGCGGCGACGATGCAGAACTCGGTCGCCCCGGTGGCCGTGGTCTGCTTGGCTGCCTCAACAAGACCCGGGATGTCCAGCCACACCGCCCGCACCGGCGAGTTGAACTGACCGGACTGCGAGCAGAAGTGGCAATCCTCCGGGCAGCCACCGGTCTTGACGCTGACGATGCCCTCGACCTCGACCTCGGGGCCACACCAGCGCATCCGTACCTCGTGGGCCAGCGCGAGCAGATCCCCCAACCGGTCGTCGCTCAGCTCCAGGACGGCGAGGACCTGCTGTTCCGACAGTCCTTCGCCGCGCTCCAGCACCTGCTCGCGGGCAACAGCAAGCACGTCGGCCTGCGGGCAGGTTTCCTGCTCGAGCGAGGCGGTCACGGGTCACTCCTCTCGACAGCGGTGCTACCAGGCCAGTCTGCCGCACCACCCCGTGCCGGTGTGTCGTACTCGCTTGCCACGAGCACCTCGCCCTCACCAGCTCCGGCGGTGCCGCTGCCCCGTGCTGGACGCCGGTGCCGACCATGACGTCTCAGAGCGCCACACTGACCAGCGGCATGGCACACATCACCCTGGTGGAACCGCCAGCCAGACTGGTACCGCCATAGAACACCCGCCCGCTGAGTTAGAGGCCTCGTTGCCAAAACGCCAAGGCACGGGCCAAATCAGCGCGGAGCCAGCCAGCGAAGCGCTCTCGCACGGTTCCAGGAACTTCTTGGCTCGTTGCGGTGAAGGGCTCTTGGCTCACCACCTGAACTGGCCGCCGATCGGAACCGTCTTCCCCGTTCGAGGAAACCTCCCACGCCCCAACGACGGCAGCAAGTGCACTGGTGTTGCGGCCAACGCCAGTGACGGAGAGCAGCACGTCGAACCGAGTATCTATGTCGATCTTTAGCCGGACCCAATGGTTGTACCGGGTGAAGTCCGCGAAATAGTCAAACTCCCTGGCGAGATCGATCCGCTGACTCCGATACCACATCGCCGTCTCGGTGGCATCGGCGTCTACAAATACTCGCCCCGGTACGCCGCGCGCTTTGAGCACCAACCGCAGCTCATCCTGCACCTCTGTCATCAAGTTCTGTGCATCGTCCCGGAGATTGACGGCTAGCCCCTCAAGCTCGCTGCTGGTGACCTCTTCTCGGGCAGCAAATCGATCCCGGATCGTAGCGAGGACGACCTCAAGTTCATCCTGCTCCTGGGTCACCTGCGCCGTGGCGCTGAGTGCCTGCATGAAACCGGCTCGTTGCACGGTGTCGAAGAACGCCACCAATGGCAGGAGCTCACCCTTGTCAGCTGCCTCAAGCGCGTCTAGGTAACGTACACGGTCGTCCCGACGCACCACGAGTGGCAGCCATTCGGCCCGAATGAAGATCAGCGTGGCAAGCAGCCGCGCGACGCGGCCGTTGCCGTCCTGGAAGGGGTGGATCTGCGTGAACCGGTGGTGGACCCACGCCGCGAGCACGTCCGGACTCACCCCCTGCGCAAGGTAGCGCTTCTGCAATGCGATCAGCCGCTCCATTTCGGGCTGCACCTGCTCCGGTGGGCAATACTCATGGACCATGCCGTCCGCGCGTGTGGGATTGTTGGACAGCTCTTTCCAGTCCCCTCGGCGCAGCTCGACCTCCACTACCCGCCCGAACTGGTCTACACCCGTCGTGGTGAGCTGGGACTGGGTCAGCAGGGCATGAAGCTCCTTGACGAAGGACAGGCTCAGGTCGCGCTTTTGGACGACGACATCAAACACGAGATCAACGGCACTCCGCTGGTCCCGAAGTAGGTTAACCACGACCATGGGATCCTTATCTGTCGAGTCATTGGGAATCAGCGCGGCATCGAACCCCCGCTCGATCAGAGTCTCGGTGACACCCCTGTCGATCGAATACAAACCCTCTAGGACGCCGGTCTCCACGGCCAGCCTATTCTTCCAACACTCGAGGAATGCTCGCTCCACCTCGAGTTCCTGCATGGACTCACGTTCCTCCTTCCATGCCTGAGCCAAGCCTTCGAGAGACGGCGCCCAGCGCGCCAGCAGCGCATTGTCAAGCTCCGTGATCGGATGCCACTGGTACCAACTTCGGTCCACGCCCATCCCTCCAGAACGGTCGTCCTCCAGGTCACTAGCTTGTCAGCTGTGTCCAACGAGGAACCGGAGTCGGACAGCAGCGTGTCGGGCGACGTTCCCGACGCTGAGTACGTCCAGCGCATCGGTACCCGTCGACCCGCCGTAGACCCGGGTGAACGGACCGACTGGCGTATCCGTCGGCGACCGTGGTCTTCGTGCCGATCACCATGCTCGCGCCGCGCGATCAGCTAGTCGTCTGGTTGTCGACGGGCCGGGCCGGTCAGACCCTGGCCATCCGCAGTGAAGTAGACGAAATAGCGCTTCGACGAGTCCTGCCGAGCACGGTGTCACTTGACCAGCCACCCGAACCCTCTTACCGCAGGGACACCCTACGACGCACGAGACATGATGACACCGCACGACATCGCCTTGCTGCGACTCGCAGCGCAGCGCATCGCCGGGACTGGATTTGCCACGGCCACAGATGCCGTGGGCTGGCTCACGGCCGTGCAGGCACAGGATTATCCCGGAGCCGTTACCTCGATCGCGCTGCGCACCGAGTCGAGAACTCGCCAGGACGTCGAGGCGGCGCTGAATGCGGGTGAGGTCGTCAGATCGTGGCCTATGCGCGGCACCCTACATTTCGTCCTGGCCGAAGACCTGCCATGGATGCTCGACCTCACGACAAAGCGGTTACTCACCGGAGCGGCATCACGGCGTGCCGCATTAGGCCTGGATATGCCTACCATCGAGCGCTCCAGGCAAATTGCCAGGAATGCCCTGGAGGGTGGGCGACAACTGCGCCGAGATGCTCTGCTCGCAATCTGGGACCAAGCCGGACTGCTCACGGTGAAGCAACGCAGCTACCACTTCATCTGGCATCTGGCGCAGACCGGAACACTGTGCTACGGGCCGGTACGAGACGGCGAGCAATGCATCGTGCTGCTCGACGAGTGGGTGGCCCACCCGAAACGCCCAGAGCGGGAGGAGGCACTCGGCGAGTGGGCGCTGCGCTACTTCCAAAGCCACGGACCGGCCACTGTCAAAGATTTCGCGTGGTGGACGAAGCTCATCGCGGCCGATGTCAAGACTGGACTCGCCATCGCAAAACCTCAACTTGAACGTATCGAGGTCGGCGGCGTCGAGTATTTCATGCACCCTGAGACAACGACCCTGCTCGACTCGTGTCTAAGCCACGCGAAAGGGGTGTTTCTGCTCCCTGGCTTCGACGAATACATGCTCGGCTATCAGGATCGCGGCGCGGCGCTGCCAGCGGAGTTCTCCCAGCGCATCGTCCCCGGCAACAACGGCATGTTCCAGCCGAGCGTCATCGCCGACGGCAAGGTAGTCGGCACCTGGAAGCGAAGCGGTCGCGGCTCCAAGCAAACCGTTGCGGCCACACCGTTCACCTCTTTTTCGAGCACAGTCGAAGATACGGTCCCACGGCTGTACGACGCCCTTCCGTAGGTGACGGTGCCACCGGATCAGCGGGCGGGTGCGACCGCCTCTATGTTGGCGATGGTGAAGTCGCGTTGCGCGTTGCGGAGGTGACACCATGAGTCGAGCCATTTGCCGTAGAGCTGTTGCGGCCGGATCTCCCGGATGCTGCGACTGCCGTTCTTGTCGCGGTAGACGATAAGCACGTCGTTGTGGTTTTCCACGGCGTCGGACAATAACTCCAACTCGGCGGCATCAAGGTGACCGTTGAGCTGTGCCAGTCTCTCGACGCTGCCAGATTCCACAAAAGCCCACAAGATGTCGCCGTGCGGGTCAGCAGCCAACCGCCGGGCCAGCTCGGGAGCTGAGAGCACAGAGCGCGGCTTCGTGCTGATCGGGTGATCGAGTGCCGGCGCTTCATGATCGTGGCGGGCTTCGACGATGACCGTGCCGTGGGAATCCTCGGCCATCGGGGACAGCCCGGCCTCGCGCAGCCGCGCCAGGACCTCGTCGAGGTCATGTGGACTGGACAGGACGGTAGGGGCGAGTCGGCTGAAATGCAGCTTGCTGAGAGACCGGGTGTGCAAGATCTCTGTGGTCAAGGTGTCTTCGGCGATGACGCAGGAGTTCCGGCTTGCGCAGCCCATCGGTCGCGGCACCGAACGCACCGACCGCTGCCCGCAGGTCATCGGCGAGGACCGATCCCGCGATCTTCACCACCGGCCGGCAACCACCGATCTCCGCAACCCAGTGCGCCTCCAGCCGCTCCGGCAGGCACAGCACCCGGCCGCTGTCCCAGGCCAGCCCCCCGCTCGCACAGCAAGGCCACTCCGGCGCGTATCGCCTGTTCCGAGGCACCAGCAACCGCGCCAGATTCGGCATCGTCGCGAAGGCACCAAGGGCGACGATGGCCTGTCCGAGGACAACCATGTCCCGGTTCACCGTGCGCAATGCGTTGACCAGCGAGTCCGCCCCACCCAGTCGTTGTGCGAGCTGACCGAAACCACGCGGAACCGGCTGCACCCGGACATCTGGGCGCGCTTGAAGTACCGCTGTCAACGACGCCTCATCCAAGCCTGACAGGTACTCGGCAAATGATCTTGCGCTCACGCCCGTCATTGTGCCGCCGGCCATCCACTCACGTCGTCTGGGGTGGAGCTCGCGACGAGGTAGCGAAACGTGTTGTCCAGCCGGTAGCCGCCGCGTGGTGTCCGGTAGCCGGCCAGCCCCGCCAGCACGACCCGGCGCACGGTGGCGGGGTCCGCCACGCGCAGCACCCGTCGCCCGAGGCCGGAACCGAGGAGGTCGCGCAGCAACGCCTCCTCGTCTGGATACCGGAACGGGCAGACGACCTCACCGGCGTCGGTCACGGTGAGCCCAGCCAACGTAGCCAGCCGCTCGAGCCGGCCATCAGCCGACAGCGCTGCGGGCTGCATGCCCTGACCGCGGCCGGCGGGACGGGGCAACAGCCCGGACAGGGCCTGCCCGAAGGCGCGGATGTCGCAGTTCTCTTCCTTGCCCCAGACCGTGATCACCACCGGCGCGCCGGGGCGCGCGACCCGGGCTGCCTCGCGCAGCGCGGTCAACGGGTTCGTGACGTGCATGATCGATTGCACGCAGATCACGACGTCGAACCTGGCGGCCGGGTAGGGCAGCGCCAGGATGTCACCGACCTCAAAGGCACCCTCAGGCACCAGCGCGGCAGCCTGCGCGATCTCCCCCGGGTCCTGGTCGATCCCGGTGACCCGCGCACCACGGTCCGCGGCGATCCGGCACAGCAGCCCGGCTCCGCAACCCAGGTCGAGCAACAACGTTCCCCGACCGACGCCTGCCCGGTGCAGGACCCGCTCGAACAGTGGCGTACCCCAATTCTGTGGTCCCTCGTCCACAGGTCGTCAACTTAACGCTGCGCGGTGCCGCATGCGCTAGCGTCCCCTTGGGCGCTGTCATCGACGACGCCCAGGTGTTCAATAACAAATCTCTGGAGTGGGAGCACGAAGGTAGAGGAGTCCTCGGTGATCTTCATCGTCGTCAAGTTCACGATTCATCCCGACAAGGCCGACCAGTGGCCCTCGCTCATCGACGAGTTCACCCAGGCCACTCGGGGAGAAGAGGGCAACATCTTCTTCGATTGGTCGAGGAGCGTCGAGACGCCCAACCAGTTCATCCTGGTCGAAGCATTTGCGGACAGCACAGCAGGCGGAGTGCATGTGAACTCCGACCACTTCAAGAAAGCCACGGCGTGGATTCCCGAAGTGATCGTGACGAAGCCGGAGATCATCAACGTCGAGGTGCCCGGCGACGGGTGGGGACAGATGGCCGAGCTG
>JBOHGX010000148.1:0-16731 GCA_050700255.1 Pseudonocardiaceae bacterium | reverse complement strand
TTTCTGGCCGGGGAGCAGCCCCGCCGCTACGTCTGTGTCTACCCGTTCGTGCGCTCCTACGAGTGGTCCCTGCTGCCTGATACCGAGCGCCGTGAGTTGCTCGCCGAGCACGGCATGCAGGCCCGCGACTATCCCGATGTGCGAGCCAATACGGTGTCCTCGTTCGCGTTGGGTGACTACGAGTGGATCCTCGCCTTCGAGGCCGACGAGCTGCACCGCATCGTTGACCTGATGCGCGCGCTGCGGGCCAGCCGGGCCCGGCGGCACGTCCGCGCAGAGGTGCCGTTCTTCACCGGTCCCCGGGTGCCCGTCGCCGAACTGGTAGCTGCCCTGCCCTAACTGTCGGGCTGGCTGTCGTCGGGCACCAGCCGAAGCGAGATCGAGTTGATGCAGTAGCGCTGATCGGTGGGAGTGTCGTAACCTTCGCCGTCGAAGACGTGGCCCAGGTGGCTGTGGCAGGTGGCGCAGAGCGCCTCGACACGCTTCATGAACATACTGCGGTCCTCGCGCAGCAGCACCGCGTCACCGGCCAGCGGGGTGAAAAACGATGGCCATCCGCAGTGCGACTCGAACTTGTGGTCGCTGCGGAACAGCTCCGCCCCGCAGGCCCGGCACTCGTACACGCCTTGGGTTTTGGTGTGCTCGTACTCGCCCGTTCCCGGCGGTTCGGTCCCGGCCTGGCGCAGCACGGTGTATTCCTCGGGGCTGAGTTGCTCGCGCCATTCCGGGTCGGACTTGACGACCTTGGGCGTCACGCCTTTGACCGGTTTCATAGCTGACAGGCTACGCGGCCTCAGCTGAACAGGACCGTGACGATGAACGTCGCCGCTTCCCACAGTGTGAAGGCCACCCCGAGCAGGATCAGCCCGACCACCAGGACGGCAGCCGCCCGCCGTGCGCTCTGCGTGCGGTTGGCGGACTCGGCGAAGTCGCTGACGTCTGCCAGACAGCCCTCGACCGTGTACCCGGGCCGCAATCGGTGGGCGCGGTCGAGGTGCTCGAAGAAGGCCTGCACCTCGGGATCGTCTCGGTCCAACCCGATCAGATCGTCGTCGAGCCGGCGTCGTTCCTGAGTGTTCGGTTGGTGACCCGACCGGTCGGGCTGCGGTTCGCTATGCACCACGGGATCACGGTATCCCGATTTGTCGGAGCTGTGCGGTAGCTTGCCGTTCGTGGGCCGTGGTGACGCACTGGAGCTCACGGTGGGCGGCCCTGGCGGCGAGCGCACCGTACGAGTATCCAACCCGGATAAGGTCTATTTCCCCGAGCGTGCCATCACCAAGCGGCAGGTCGTGGAGTACTACCTTGCAGTCTCCGTTCCGCTGCTGCGGGTGCTCGCGCAACGCCCGGTCACGCTGAAGCGCTTTGTGGACGGGGTGACCGGGGAGCCTTTCTACGCCAAGCGGGTACCTCGGGGCGCTCCGGACTGGGTGGACTCGGTGGAGATCACCTTCCCGTCCGGACGTACTGCTCGCGAGGTGTGTCCCACCGAGCCTGCGGTGCTGGCCTGGGCGGCGAATCTGGGGACCTTCGACTTCCATCCATGGCCGGTACGGCGTCCACTGGTGGATCATCCCGATGAGCTGCGGGTGGACCTCGACCCGCAGCCGGGCACCGGCTTCGCCGACGCCGTTGTGGTGGCCGGCGTACTGCGCGAGGTGCTGTCAGAGGCAGGCCTGGTCGGTTACCCGAAGACCTCGGGTGGACGCGGGATCCACGTCGCGGTCCGGATCCGCCCGCAGTGGTCGTTCGTGCACGTCCGCCGGGCGGTGATCGCGCTGGCTCGAGAAGTGACGCGGCGGATTCCGCAACGCGCCACCGTGTCGTGGTGGAAGGAGCAGCGCGGCCAGCGAGTGTTCCTCGACTTCAATCAAGCAGCGCGGGACCGCACGATCGCCTCGGCGTGGTCGGTACGCGGAACTCCGCGCGCCACCGTGTCGATGCCACTGGTTTGGGATGACTTGCCGCAGGTGCACCCCGACGATTTCGATGTGTTGACCGTGCCCGCGTTGCTCGCCGAGCGGGGCGACCCGCACGCCGGGCTGGACGATGAGTCCTTCGGCTTGGAGACACTGCTGGAGTGGGCGGTGCGCGATGAGCGTGATCACGGCCTCGGTGATCTACCCTACCCGCCGGAATACCCGAAAATGCCCGGCGAACCGCTACGGGTGCAACCTTCCCGAGCTAAACGTCCGGCAAGGGAAAACGTGTCCGATTAGCTCAGTATGAGTTCGTGCCCGGTAACGGACTCGAGGTCCCGGGCGATCTGACGGGCAGGTGGTGATTCCTCCTCACTCCCACCTCATCGGGCCCCCGCTGAGCCTCCCCCGGCGGGGGCCCGGTTCTCACATTCCTCTGCAGATCTGTGCAAGCCGCGTTACTTTGCGGCCGGATCACGACTAAGGCGGGCATAGCGTGCCTTCTCTGGGTATCGAGGCATCCATCAGGAAGCGGGTGACCAGATCGACCATGCAGAAACTGTGCGGCAGTGCGCCATGCGCCTGTCCCTGCCAGATCACCAGCGTGGCCGACGGCAGCAACTGCGAGGTGCGCCTGGCGCCTTCGGCTGGGGTCACTGGGTCACCGGCGGTCGCCACGACCAGAACGGGCGGCACTGCCCGGTCACCCGGCCCCTTCGGCGGCGGCGAGGGTACCGGCCACGCGCTGCACAGCAGGAGGCGTTGCGCGAACAGCGGACCGAACAGCGCGAAACGCTGCCGCCACTGCGCCACCAGCTGCTGGGCCCGCTCGGGTGGTACCCGGGTCGAGGTGTCATTGCAGTGGGTTGCCAGGCTGGGGTCAAAGCGCGCCGGCAGCCCCTGAGTCTTGGTCAACATCGGCTCCACGAGCGCAGCCAGCTGTGCCCCGTTGCCGTCACGGGCCGTCGCCAGTGCGCTGGACAGCTGCGCCCAGCGTTGCGGATCGCCGACCGTTTCGAGCACCGCGAAGTAGGCCGTGCCCGCGGTGATCTGCTGCCAGTCGACCTGCAGCGGGGCCAGACGCAGCGCCTGAGCCAGGGTCGGCAGGGCGGTGCTGGGGTCGGGTCCCAGCGGGCAACCTCGGGCCACGCAGTCAGCGGCGAACGCGGTGTAGCCCGCCTCCGCTGCCGCCAGCGTGGCCTCCGCTGCGGCAATGCCATCGAGCGTGGGATCAACGGCACCGTCGAGCACTACCCGCCCGACTGAGTTGGGATAACGGCGCACGAAGTCGGTGACCGCCCGGGACGCCTCGCCGTGCGAGATCACGTTGAGCACCGGCGCATTCAGACTGATCCGCAGCTGCTCGAGGTCGTCGGCGGTGCCCGTCGAGTTGATCGCCGTCAGGACCTCGCCGAGGTCCTGCACGCAGGTCTGGATGGCGGCGCGGCTCGTGTCGAGCAGCGCGTCCAGCTGTCCGGGCTCGCTGACGTCGGGATCGATGCCGACGATTTGGCTCCGGATCGTCTTCGGTATGCAATCCAACGGTTCGCTCGGCCCGGTGCCGCGGCGAGCCAGTCCGATCAGGGTGAAGCGGTCGAGGAGACCGGGCGGCAGCTGGTGAGCCAGCCGGACCGCCCGAACCGTACCGGGCTCATCGGACGCCTCGCCGAGCACCACGAGCGGGGCCGGACCCTCGCCGACCCGGGTCAGATCCAGCTTGAGCGAATTCCCGAATGCTGGCCGTGACAACGTGGCATCGACCCGAAGTTCGCTGCACTCCACCCGTCGTAGGCTCGGCATGCCCAGCGCAGCGGCGATCCCGCTAGTGCAGTCTTGCCACGATAGCGAATTGCGGTAGTACTCGCCGGGAGCCGGCAGCGGCGTGGCGCTGGGCGGAACCTCCACGGGACGTTGCGGTTGCAGGTTGGAGTCCCGCACCGCCACCGCAGGCCGGTCGGACGGGCCCGCAGTGCACCCTCCCAGGAGCACCGCCAGTAGCAGCACCGCCAGCACTCGCAGGCACCGCGGGGTCCGGTGCAGGCGAACGGGCACGGACTCTCCTCGCATCCAGATCTGGCGGTGTGGCGATGCTGACAGTGCCGCGGTGAGCCTGCGGTGAGCATGCGAACGGTTCACTCGCCGGTGCGGGCGTTCCAATCGACGAGCTGGACGATCACGCCGTTGGGATCCCTTACTTGAAACGCCCGCTCTCCCCACTCTTCGCTGGTCAGCGGCATGGTGATGGTGACGCCCTCGGCACGCAGCCGGGCCAGCTCGCCTTCGAGGTCGTCGACGACGAACGCGAGGATCAGGCCGCCGGCGTGGTCGTCGCGTTGATCTTCAGGCAGCGACGCACGGCCCCTGCGCAAGAAGGCGACGTTCATCCCGGCGTCCGCACGCGTCAGTGATGCGAAGCCGTCGGCCGCCATCTCCTGGTGAAAGCCGAAGTGATCAACCAGGAAGGCGCTGGACGCCGCGACGTCCTCGACGTTCAAAGCGACGGCGGAAGCGGTGATTCGCATGGGTTCTCCTCAAGCGATGCGGTGGCGACACGCCGGGGCCGAGCATCGTACTGCGTATATCGTACATCGTACGGCATGGCACGATGTTCCCGTGTCCATCGAACGCAGCAGCGCCGGTGACCCGGCTCGCACCCTTGAACTTCTCTGGCGAGTGCCCGCCACATCACGACGCGGGCCACGGCAAGGTCTGAGCATCGACGCTGTGGTGCGTGGGGCCACGACTCTGGCGGACAGCGAGGGCCTGGCGGCCGTGACGATGCGGCGAGTGGCCCAGGCGCTCGGAGTGGCGCCGATGACGCTGTACACCTACGTCCCGAGCAAGGCCGAACTGTTGGATCTGATGCTCGACGCGGCCTACGCGCAGATGCCCCGTACCTGCACAACGGGGCAGCCCTGGCGGCAGCGAGTGACCGCCGTCGCCGAGGAGAACAGGGCGTTGTTCGAGGCGCACCCCTGGGCGGCCACCGTCTCCACCACCAGGCCACCACTGGGTCCCGGGCTGATGGCCAAATACGAGCACGAGCTGTCAGCGTTGGACGGCCTCGGTCTCGACGACGTCGAGATGGATGCCGCACTGACCTATCTGCTCAGTTTCGTCCAAAGCTGCGCTCGCGACGCCACTGCCGCTCGCATCTCCCAGCAGGACAGCGCAATGGACGACGAGCAGTGGTGGGCAGCCAACGCGCCGCTGCTCGTCAGGGTCTTCGACGCCGAGGGTTATCCGATCGCGGCCCGCGTCGGTGCCGCGGCTGGCGCCGCATATGGCAGTGCGTACAGCCCTGAGCACGCTTACGACTTCGGTCTGCGTCGTGTCCTCGACGGCCTGGCGGCCCTCATCGACAGCTGACCTCTCGAGCGCCGGTCGCCGGGGCGCGATTCGCTTCGAATGGCGCACGGGATGAATGGGTCGGTTCAGTGGGTGAGTACGTCGGTAAGCGCGTCGAGGCCGTAATCCAGCTCGTCGCGGGTGATCACCAGCGGCGGCGCGATACGCACCGTCGTGGAATGGGTCTCCTTGCACAGCACGCCGCGGGCCATCAACGCCTCGGCCACCATCCGTCCCGTTGGCCCCCCGGCAGCAATGTGCACCCCGGCCCACAGCCCCCGGCCGGTGACCCGCGCGACCCGGTGCCCGATCAGCTTGGCCAGCCGGTTGTGCAGGTGCGCACCCAGTTCTCGTGAGCGGGCCTGGAACTCGCCGGTGGCCAGCAGCGCGACCACCGCGAGGCCCACCGCGCAGGCCAACGGGTTACCTCCGAAGGTCGACCCGTGTTCCCCAGGCCGAAGCACCCCGAGTACGGCGCGCCTCCCGACGACCGCCGAGACCGGCAGGATTCCCCCGCCCAGCGCTTTGCCCAGGGTGTACAGGTCGGCTCGCACCCCCTCGTGGTCCAGGGCCAACAACTCCCCGGTGCGGGCCAGCCCGGATTGGATCTCATCGGCGATCAGCAGCACGCCCGCGTCATCGCAGGCTGCGCGGACCGCGGCGAGATAACCCGGCGGGGGTACCAGAACTCCGGCCTCGCCCTGCACCGGCTCAACGAGGACGGCCGCTGTCCGGGCCGTGATCGCGTCGTGCAGTGCGTCGAGCTCCCCGTAGGGAACCACCACGAAACCCGGGGTGAACGGGCCGAATCCGGCGCGGGCGATCTCGTCGGTGGAGAACGAGACGATCGTGGTGGTACGGCCGTGGAAGTTACCGCCTGCCACCACGATCTCCGCAGTGCCGTCCGGGACACCCTTGACCCGGTGGGCCCACAGCCGGGCCACCTTGATCGCGGACTCGACGGCTTCGGCTCCGGAGTTCATCGGGAGCACCATCTCGGTCGCGGTCAACTCGGCGAGCTCTCGGCAGAATGCACCAAGCAGATCGTGGTGAAAGGCACGCGAGGACAGCGTCAGCCGTCCCATCTGGTGCATCGCGGCGGCCACCAGGGCGGGATGCCGGTGCCCGAAGTTCAACGCCGAGTAGCCGGCGAGGAAATCCAGGTAGCGGCGGCCGGTCACGTCAGTGACCCAGGCACCTTCACCCGTGGCGATCACCACGGGCAGCGGGTGGTAGTTGTGCGTGCTCCACTGCTCGTCGGCGGCGATGAACCCTGACGTGGCCGGATCTGACGTGGCCGGATCTGACATGTCGAGGACGGTCATGGCCTGCGAAACCGTATCACTGTGCCGGGGTTCCACCAGCTCAACTGGATGGGTGCGTGGACCGTCGTTCCTCGGCTCCGGCGTTGAGCAGGTAGATCTTCCCGCCCTCGGTACTGCGCTGGAGGGGCACCTGTACGGAATCGTCGGAACCTTCGGTCATGGTCCGCTGGACCTGCCCGATCGCCTCCGTCAAGAGCTGGTGCGTGGTGGCTAGCGCCGCGGTGACCTCTGTGCGCAACGCTTGCAGCGCGGTTGCCTCCTCGGCGGCCTGGGCTCTTAGCTCGCGCAACGCAGTCTCTTCCCGCTCGATCGCGCCGAGCCGGGTTGTCAGCTGCTCGTCGACGGCCCGCAGCATGAGGCACACGCGAACGATGCTGCGCATCTCGCTGCCGCGGATGCGGTCGGTCGCCTCAGAATCACGCCGGGCGATCACTTGCGCCGCGTCCTGTTCGGCGAGTTCCTGCCGCCGGAGGGAGTCCGCCTCGAGTTGATCGCAGTGCCGTTTCGTGTGTTCGAACAGCGCCTGGGTCTCGTTGCTGGCACGCGCTCGTAGCCTCGTGATCTCTTGGTCGGCGCGGGCTCTCAGCTCGGTGATCTCTTTCTCGGCGTTGGCCTTGAGTTCGGCTGCCTCCTCCTCGGCCAGCCGCATGATGCGCTGGATCCGAGCGTTGGCCGCGGCCATCGGCGACTCCAGCAGGTGCTCGACCTGCGAGGTCGCCTTGTCAGCCTCCCGGCGCAGGTGCTCGAGCAGCTCGCTCTCCGAGCGAAGATGGTTCAACACCTTGCTGAGGTCGGCGACTTGCGCCAGCGCCGCATCCCGGTCGGCAATCACTATCGCGATTCGACCATCGAGCGATTCGAGATGTTCCAGGACCTGCCGTCGGTCGAATCCACGGAGCGAGGTCTCGAACGGCTGGTGCAAGGGAACCAGGTCGTCGCTGTCTTGCTGAGATCTGCGCACGGACACCGATTGTAGTTGGGCAATCACGACTAAAACAGGGCCCGTTCGCGGCGGTGCTGGTGGGCGATACTGGGATTGAACCAGTGGCCTCTACCGTGTCAAGGTAGCGCTCTCCCACTGAGCTAATCGCCCGAGGCGGAGGCGGGAATCGAACCCGCGTACAGGGCTTTGCAGGCCCTTGCCTAAGCCACTCGGCCACTCCGCCGCACCTCACATCGGAGCGGTTCCCACGGCCGACGGTCTGACGTTGTCGCCCCGAAAAGAGCGGCTTAAGACGCTCCATGGGGCGACCCGACACGACGGGCCGCGCTGAGCGGACGACGGGATTCGAACCCGCGACCCTCACCTTGGCAAGGTGATGCGCTACCAGCTGCGCTACGTCCGCATGCTCCCGACGGGATTTGGCCCGGCTCCCCGCCCTGGTGCGTCCAGAACTGTAGCCGACCCGGGAAGTCCGGATCAACCGGGCTCAGGGCAGATCGTTGGCGATCATCTGATCGAGCGCATCGTCGACATTCATCCACAGGGTCTCGTTCCCGGGCAGGATGATGTCGTAGCTGGCGTCCAAGAACTCGGCGAGCCGCTGCGCGCTGGCTTCGAACACGGCGTGGCCTGACGGCGAGTTGAGTTCGACCACAACGATCTCAGGGTCACCGGAGCCCGGCCGGATGCGCACATCACCGTCTCCGGCGCGGGCGAGTAGGCCGTCTGCGAGCAGGTCACGGGAGAACACCCACTCAACCCAGCCGGCCCGTCCGGTGCGAAAGGCTGCGATGATGGCGTACGGGTCACGGGTGTCGTAGCGGAGCTCCACTTGAACAGGCACCGCGGGTGTGCGCGGCGCCAACAGATCGAAGACCGCCGATGAACGGAGGGTCACATGGTCGTTACGCATCGTATTCGCCCTTTCTGTGCCTTCGGCCCCTGAAACGACTGACTCTCGCTCCTGTGACGCCGGGGGGCATGAGCTACGCCCGGATGCCTAAGGCAGACCACTCGGACGGGGCAGGGGACTCTCAGCCAAGCGGCAGCATCGTCGCTCAACGTGCCTGCCGACCGCTGTATGCGGAGATATGCGACACAACTAACCTGAACCGAGTAGGTGGTGTCCGGCGTAGGTACGACGTGAGGATCACTCTGGTGGCCGATGAAGCGCGATCGGGCCTTCCGCGACCTGACCGGGCGCAGGACGCGGCAGAATCCGCGCCACCGGCTTCCAGCCCGGTCGAGGGACCTTCCGATGCTGAGCTTGTGCGCAGGCTCGGCAATGCCGACGGGGCGGCACTATCGCAGCTTTATCAGCGTTTTGGCCGGCCCTGCTACTCGCTGGCTCGTCGAATCTGTGCAGATGAGGGGCTGGCCGAGGATGTGGTGCAGGAAGTGTTCCTGACGCTGTGGCGGGATCCGAGCCGATTCGACCCATCACGCGGTGGGTTCGCCACCTGGCTGCTCACACTGATCCACCACAAGGCCGTGGATGCGGTACGGAGAGAAAGCACCATCCGCCGTCGCATGGTGGCTGCCCCCGAGGCGGGCGAGGACTGGTCGCCCACGCCGGTACCGGGCGCCGACCAGGCGGCGATGGCCCGAGTCGCGGCCGGTCAGGTGCGCGCGGCGTTACATCGCTTACCGGTCGAGCAGCGGCAGGTGCTGGCCTTGGCGTATTTCGGTGGGCACACTCAGCGTGAGATCGCCGTTCTGACCGGTGTCCCGCTGGGCACGGTGAAGTCCCGCATGTTCACCGCGGTGCAGCGGCTGCGCGTGCTGCTTACCGATCAGTTGGGGCCGGACGCTCTGGTCACCGAGGCCCACGTGGCGAGGGAGGCGAGCAGGTGAACACCCGTGTTGCAGACTGCCCGCACCGGGATCTGGCGGTCGGGTGGGCATTGCACGCCCTGGAGCCTGCCGAAGAAGCACTGGTCGCCACGCACATGCCAGACTGCCCGGCATGCACCCGTACCGTAGCCCAGACCGAGCAGATCGGCGCGACGTTGGGCCTTTCGGTGCCGGAACTGATCCCCAGCGCCGAGCTGGAGCAGCACGTGCTCGCGGTCACGATCGACCGGCGGGCAGCGCAGGTTGAGCCGTTGCCAACCCCGACGCAGCCGATGCGACCCCACCCACAGCCCTCGCGGCCCGGTACCGGTCTGCTGGTCGCAGCCGCGGCTGTAGTTTTGGTAGCCGCCGTAGTGGGGCTCGGTGTGCGGGTAGCGCAGCTCAGCGATGAGCGCAACCAAGCGGAACGCCAGGTAACGGCAGTGTCCGGGGCGATAGAGGCAGTGGCGGATCCGGCGGCGATCCGGGTGCCGCTGGTGGCCAACGACGGTGGCGCTGTAGGCATGGTGCTCGCGAGCCGGGATCGTGTCGCGGTCGTGACCACCAGCCTGCCGGGCAACCGGGTGGCAGATCAGACGTATGTCCTGTGGGGGCTCGCCGGACAAGTACCGACCGCGCTGACGGCCTTCGATGTGACGTCGGAGGTGGCCGGTCTGCACGCGGTACCCACTGCGGCGGGAACACAGAACTTCACCGGTTACGCTGTCTCGCTGGAACCGGGCAGGCGCACCCCCGCTGCGCCAACGAAAGTCCTTGCGAGTGGGCAGGTGAGAAGCTGACGGTCGAGGAGAAGCCCAGCCGGCAATTAAGCGACCGGGCTGAGCACGAGCACTGGTACACCCGGTTACGGGAGCGGATACGCCGCCGGTCAGGTACCGATCTTGCTTACCGGATCATGGTGGGCGTGGTCGGTGCGGCGGTGTTCATCCTAGGTGTCATCGCCATCCCCTACCCAGGCCCGGGTTGGTTGATCCTGTTCGCTGGCCTGGCGATCCTGGGAACCGAGTTTCACTGGGCTCAGCGTGTGCTGCAGTGGATCCGGGATCGCTACGACTCCTGGATGGACTGGACACGCCAGCAGTCGCCCGTGGTGCGTCTGGCGGCGATAGCTCTGACCGGGGCCATCGTCCTGGTCACACTGTGGCTGGTGGACGCCTTCGGCCTGGTTGCAGGTTGGGTCGGGCTGGACTGGGATTGGGTGCGTTCGCCGTTCGCCTGATCCGGTAGGGTAGTCGCACCGCAGGTCAGCGAGGGGCGATTAGCTCAGCGGGAGAGCGCTTCGTTCACACCGAAGAGGTCACTGGTTCGATCCCAGTATCGCCCACCCAGGTCAGCGCACTGATCAGTGATCTTGCGGCTATGGATTTGCTGCAATACAGCAACAAAGTACAGCAGTAGGTCACCCATGGAGGCTGTCTCCCAATCGTTTCAGCGCGGTACGGGTGGCCTTGGAGGAGGCTTGCGCGTAGATCTCCATGGTCACCGCGATCTGCGCGTGGCGCAGGATCTGCATGACCTCGCGCGGGTGCACATCGAGGTCGACCAGCAGGGTGGCGCAGGTACGCCTACCGTCGTGGACGGTGATTTTCCGGACCCCGGCCTTGTGGCAGCGGGCGTCCCAGGATCGGTTGAAGTTGCGCGGCTCGATGGGGTGCCCCACTTGGTGCTGAACACCCAGCTACCGCCCTGCCACATTGCTCCAGCGGTCTCTCGTGCGGACGCTTGTTGGGTTCGACGTTGTCGTAGAGCGGTGGAGCACAGGTCAACCAGCGGGAGCACGACGTCGTCGGAGGTGGCGGTCTTGGGCTCGCGATGTAGGAGCTGGTGTCGGACTCGTTGAAGTTGGCGTCCCATGGTGAGTTCCTCGGCATCGAGGTCGATGTCCTCCCACACCAGCCCGAGCACCTCTCCTTTGCGCAGGCCCAGCGCGAGAACGAGAGCGTAACCGGCATAGAACGGGTCATTGTCAGCTCGTGCTGATTCCAGGAACTGACGGGCCTCCTCGCTGGACCAGGTTTGCACCTTGCGGGTACGCCGCCGAGCGGAGGGCACCTTAGTCGCCGCCGCGGGATTCTTGCTGATCAAATCTTCGGCGATGGCATGGGACAACGCTGCGCGCAGGCAACCACGGATGTCATTGATCGTTCGCGGGGAGGGGATGCTGTGACAACACTGGCCCAGAGCGCAGCATCGCTGTTTCCTATCGGGGCGTCGGACGTCTTTGTCTTGCGCGCAGCACTGGCAGGTCTGGGCGACCTTGTTGATCCAGGTCTGAATGTCTCGAACCTGGAGCCGGTCAACTCGCTTAGTCCCGATGCCGGGAGTGATGTAGAGCCGGACGAAGGTCTCATAGGTCGCGTGGGTGAGGGGAGCCAAATTCGGTTTCACCACCTCATCGAGCCAGTAGTTGAGGAATTCACCGAGTTGCGGAACCCGGGTAGCGATGGGGCCCTGTCGGGCTTGCTGTTGCAGCGTGAGCCATTTGTCATGCACCGTTTGGCGGGTTGCGCCGTAGACGTATTTGCGTTGCCGCTGCCCGTTGGGTTTGGTGACCCACGATCTTGGCGCGCAGCACCAGCCGTTGCGGCGCGGTCGCTTTGGCCACGATCGCTTCTAGCCGTCCTCGACGGCGCTGCCCCAGCACGATGATGTCTTGGCTGCTGGCCCGTGCCACCCGACCCCCCGAATCGACCCGACATGATCAAGGAGGTCGAGGGTTCCGAAAAGATGATCACAACCGGTGGCGACACGCCGAGCGCAGACCAAGACCGGTTCGCCACGATGAGACCATGCCGGTCCCCTCTGCACGCCTGAAGACCTACCTCGCCGGTCATCTGGACTTTCACGCCTCCCAGCGCTGGCCACAGCTGGAAGAGGTCACCATCACCTGGCGCGGCGGCTACGGCTACGTCACCGGCCACCTACCCGGCGACGAACAACTGCCGCTTTGCCGGCTGCGCTCCACGGTGATCTCCGTCGTGCACGCCGCTGCGAGCAGCGCATGAGCCAGCTGATCTCCGCCGTTGGGCTCGGACAGCCACGAAGCCGCCGCATCCACCAGGGCCAAGCGTTGCAGCGCCGAGAGCCGAGATTCCCGCTCGGCGAGCACGGCCACCGCGTCCAAACGTTGACGACTCGGTATGACACGATCACCCCGCACGAGGGGAACGGTCGGCTCGGGGTCGCCGAACGCTGATGCCGCGAGATCTAACGTGCGGGATAGCTCCAGCTCGGTGAGGATTGGTCGCGGTGCCCGGTGGAACACCCGGGAAACCGTCGACCACTCCTCCAATACCCGGGCTACTGAGCGCGCCCGCCACGGGGTTAAGCGCAGCAGCACCGATGGGGACTCTTCATCACCCAGCATGAGCGTGCCGCCGTCCAGCTCCACCACTTCACTGTTGTCCAGAGCTACCCGCAAGTGGTCAGGATCGGGCTGCATAGGGTTCGTCATCGGGTCTCCACCCTCCTGTACAGGGTTGGGGATCAAGGCCGAGGGCAGGTGCGCCAACACCCGCTATCGGCCGCTTCATCAGGGGGCGGGTGCACCCCCTGATCTCACTTGCTCCTTCAGCACGTCACCAGGTCCCGCAGCTGGTCCGTGCGCCTGCGCCGCCGCCAGTCTCGGCCAGCGGGTAGTCCGTCGCTGTCCATCAGCCTGGCCATTGCTTGCTGGCTCATCACCATCGAGGGCCACCATTCACGCGGATCGGGTCGATCACGCCGCAGGGCGTGATGCCATCGATCGCGCGCATACCGCCTGTGACCAGCCCACCGCGCGGTTGCCACACTCGGGCCGGTCCGGGCGGCGAGACACCTTGGCGGTTCAGTACCGTGCGCCCACATGCCCCGAGCGCCTCGCATCACGAGCGCTGATCTGCTCCGCGCGCTGCACCGTGCGGGGTGGACCACGAGCCGTCAATCCGGTTCCCATGTGATTCTGGTTCACCCCGAGCGGACCGGAGCACGAGTCGTGGTCCCGGTCCACGCCGGCCGGATTCTCAAGCCGAAGACGCTCGCGGCGATCCTCAAGTCGGCAGAGATCGCGGGCGATGAGCTTCCGAGTCTGTTGTAATCTGCTGTCATGAGTGGGATGGCGACCTACACGATCCTGCTTGACCCCGACCCTCAGGATGGCGGCTACACCGTCACGGTGCCCGCCCTGCCTGGATGCGTTACCGAAGGGGAGACCGTGGTCGAGTGCATCCAAAACGCCGAGGAAGCGATCCGCCTCTACCTTGACGACCTGCACGACTCGGGCGAGCCCATCCCCGAGGAGAAGGTCGCCCCCCAAGCGATCACCGTCACCGTCGCCGCTTAGAGACCGCGACTGACAACGGGCCACCGTCCGCCCGAAGCTACGCGTTCTGAGGCAATGCTTCCCTTCATCCAGCGCGACACCAGGGTTCTGCGCCTGGTCCCCGCAGACGGCGCGCGGCAAGCCTCCACCACCAGCGACGGTCCATAGCGGTACAGCAGTGAAGTACAGCAACCGTGGCGTCCCCAGCGGACCACAGCACCACCCAAGAAACCATCTGACGTGCGTGAATGACCTCAGCAAACCCCACCGCCGACAGTTCACACCGAAGAGGTCACTGGTTCGATCCCAGTATCGCCCACCCAGGTCGGAGGCCCGGCAGCCAAACACGGCGCCGGGTCTCTGTCGCGAAATTCGATCGCGGCCCCTTCCACGTCACCTTGCCGTAGGAATCCAGGGTCCAGGTGCCGAACATCGAGGGCCGGTACTTGCCCGCGTAGACCCGGCCGACCGTGCGGCCGTCGACGGGCTTGCGCGGCAGGTCCGGGCATCGTCTCGGCGCCGGGTGGAGCGTCGCTTGCGTCCGGCCGGTGGTGGGTCAAACGGCGCGAGCCGACCGCGGACACCGGTGGCGCGTAGCGCGGGGTCGAGCAGCTCGGTGACCGACTCCTTGATCTGCTGGGCGTCATCCTCGTCGCCCTCAGACCGGCACTCGGTATAGGCAGCGAGCAGGTTCGCCCGCAGCGCCATCAGCTCCTTCTGCTCGGTGCTGGGCTCCGGAGCTTCGTGACCGGCTCATGGTCGAGGTGCCAGCCTTCGCGGCATTGGGCGATGCGCAGTCGGCGGTGCTTGTCCGCGCACGGCGGGCACACCGAGGACTGCCGGCATTCGCACGCCCGGGCGACGACCCTGACTTCACTGGTCTCGAGGTCGATGGTGCGCATCGGCAACGGGCGGATACACACCCCGTGCTCCAGCGCCAGCGACTCGGCGACCTCGGTGGTCATCAGCGCGCGAAGCTGCTCGGGAATCTCCGCAGCATCAGGCGTCGTCGGCGGGGGCGCCGTGGTGGTCATCGAGGTTCTCGGGGCGAGGGTCGGGCCGCGCGCGGCTGTGCCCCGAGGATCTCGGCCACCTCGGCGATTTCCTCCTCGCCGTAGCTGGTGCGCACTCCGGAGATCGACAAGCCGGCGGCCATGGCCAAGTCCTCCAAGCGGTACCCGCGGGGGGTGATGAACTCCCGACCGTAGGCGATCAACAGCCGCATCCGCTGCTCGGCGGCCAGCATCGCCTGCCGCGCACTCTCGATCTCCGAGAGCAGAGGATCGAAGCCGTGGTCCTCGGCCTCCAGGGCCAATTCCATGTTGTCGACGTAGTCGGTGCGCTCCTGCTCGTTTTCCGACAGCGCGTCACCGTGCGCCTCGTCCGGGACGTTCTCCAGGGACGGCGTCCGGTACAGCAGCAGGCTCAGGTCCTTCAGCACGTTTCTCATGCACGCAGCATCGCCCAAAATTGCGATAAACGCAAAGATTTGCGAGACACAGGCATGATTAGCGGCACTCACAACAGACTGCGGGAACCGGAAACGCCGATCGACGTGGGAGGAGCGCTGCGGCCTACGCGTGTGTCAGGCGGGCTTGGCGATGTGCGCCAGGCGATCCACGTCGCGCCGCAACGCGGCTATGGCCGATGTCAGATCGTCCGTCCCGGTGTCCTCGACGCGCTCGCTGACCCACTGACGAATCAGCGCGGACGGAGTCAAGTGCGCCCGAGCTGCCGCGTGACGTACCGCGTCATAGACAGCAGGAGGAAGGCGAACGGAGAACACCGCGGAACCGGCCGTTTCCTGGGCTTCCGCGACTGCGGCGTCCCGTTCCTCGTCTGCGTATTCGGCCGCGGTCTCGGCAAGCAGTCGATCGACCTCGGCCTCAGTTCGTTTCGTCATCCTGAGCCTCCCGGTAGCCCGATCAAGGTGAGTCATAGGCGGCGATGCCGTGCTCCGCGAGCCGACGGCGAAGTCCCGTACGCACCACGGGCCACTCTGGCGCGATCACGCTGTACCAGGCCGTGTCGCGCCATCCATCTGGCACCTTCAGGTGCCGGCGGTGAATCCCCTCGAACTGTGCGGGCAATGCAGCCATCGCGGCGCGCGACCGTGCGTTGCGCGCGTCGGTCTTGAGCTCGACACGCTCGCAGCTGAGCGTCTCGAAAGCGTGCCCAAACAGCAGGAGCTTGGTCTCAACGTTGACGCCGGTACGCCACCAGCGCTTCCCGATCCAGGTCCAGCCGATCTCGAGACCACGATGCTCGGGGCGCAGCGCCAGGTAACGAGTGCTGCCGATCGGCGTGCCAGTCCGACGCTCGCTGATCGTCCACACGCCTTCCCCTCCACTCCCCGCGGCAGCCAAGGCCTGCTCCATCCAGAGATGGAACCGCTCCCGGGTCTCGCACGCATTTGGGAATGCTGTCAGGTACCGCCAGACCTCCCGATCTTGCCCAGCGACGAACAGATCATCCTCGTGCGCCTCCGCGAGCGGCTCGACCACCACCAGCTCGCCCTCAATCCGTTCGGTCAGGTGCGACCAACTCTCCATGGCACCAAGAATGGCAGCCCGGCCCAACAACTGGAGCCGTAGACACCGATGCCTCCGTGTGCGTTCATGCATGGCATTCCCCCGGCAACGAACGGCTACATCGATTGCTACATCAACGAGGACACGCGCCACCGGACAGACCTGGACTAACCCGCGCGCGAATGCCTCGTCTACGCAGCTCGACGAGCCCGACTGCGGCCCTGGTCACGACTACGGATCACAGGCACAACGATCGAGATGCGAGCATGGACGCGTGAATGACAGGTCGTCGGACGCCGCCACCTATGAACAGACTCGGACTGTCCAGTCTCCTGCGACGTTGGGAGGGGAGACATCGAGGCGGGTCGACCCGGGCAGCCCAAGGCTTGTCGGAGGTCTACTGGACCGGGCGGCCCGCGCATTTCCCGCTGCGTCTGAAGAGAACAGACACGGATGGTGGATGCGACACACCGACAGCAGCATGTGGTGGTCGGGCGCCGTGCTGGCCCAC
>JBOHGX010000147.1:0-3659 GCA_050700255.1 Pseudonocardiaceae bacterium | reverse complement strand
CCTGGGGGTTCGGCCGCCGGGAGCAGGGGGTCGCCTCGCCGGGCTCCGCCGCGTCGTTTCACTCCGTCGGGGAGGACGGTGACGGCTACCTTCAGCTCAAGGTCGGGGACGCGCCGCCGGGACTGAGTGGGGCGCCGCTGGTCTGCCCGCGGCGGCGTGCTGTCACCGGGCTGATGTCGGTCAGCCGCAACCCCAACGACGCCCGCGGGGGCTGGGCCTCCCCGGTCGCGGCACTGGACGGAGGGCCCGGAGTACCGGACGAGCTGGCGCGGCTCGGCCGCGAGGTGCTGGCCCGCAACCGCGACGTGAGTTGGCGGCACCGCGACGCCTGGCAGTCGGCACTGCCGATCCCGGGCGCGCATGCCCTGGTTGACCAGCCGTGGGACGGTGCCGAAGTGGACCAGGACCCGGCACCGTCGTCGGCGCGCGGAGTTCCGGGTGGTGCCCTACCGGTTCCGGGACACTGAGCTGCACGTCTTCCTGGACTGGTGCGACGGCAAAGCCCGGCTGGCGGTGAGTTACCTCGAGGCGGCGGGAGGTGCGGGCAAGACCCGCTTCGCTATCGAGGCGTGTGTGGAGGCCCAGGCGCGGGGATGGGTGGCCGGGCTGCTGCCCAAGCTGCACCGCGGCGCCGATGACGTGCCGCTGCCGCGGTGGTTGGTCGTCGACTACGTCGAGGAGCGCGAGGCAGCCTCCTTGGCCGAGCGGTTGGCGGCGATGGAGCGCTCGGCGACGCAGATGGCTCCGGTACGGGTGCTGTTGCTCAGCCGGCCGGTGGCCGGTGTGCTAGCCGGGCGGGCGCTGGAACCACTCAGGGCGCAGGCCTCCGGGGCGGCACTGGCGGCCGTGGAGACCGCGAAGGATCGCTCCTCAGCCGCCGCTGGACCTCGCGGTGGCCGAGCGCCGTCCGCTGTTCGATGACGCGCTCAGGGAGTTCGGGCTGACCTGGCGCGGCCCGGGATGGACCGGGTCAGGGTGCAGCTGAGCTGAATCTGTCCGCGGGCCAGTACGCCCGGCCGCTGGATGTGCTTTTCGAAGCCTACGATGCCGCACTGTCCGGGCCGGGCTGGCAGCCCGGTGGCCGGCCGCCGCACCGGGCTCTCGATCATGAGGTCCGGCACTGGCGGTCCCGGATGCCCGATATCGAGCCTGCGGTGCTGGTCCGCTGCGTGACGCCGGCCACCCTGGCCGGGGCCCGGAACGATGCCGAAACCGGGGCACTATTTGATCTTGTTCCCGAATTCGTCGGCGAGCTGCCGACCGCTTCGCGGCGCCGGCTCGACCGTTGGCTGTGGGGTCTTTACGAGGGCTCCGACTGGTGGAATCCGCTTCGCCCCGACCGGCTCGGCGAGGCTTTGATCGTCCGCACGCTGCGAGCGGACGACGACCGCGGGCAGGCACTGCTCGCCGCCACGCTGGACCTGCACTCTGACGCTCAGCTCGAACGGGTGCTGGACGTGCTGGTCCGCCTCGCCGTCGACCGCGCCACCGAGGACGTCATGGCCGTGGTCGTGGCGCAGCATCACCCCGCTCTCGTGGAACGCTGCGCTGGGCAGACCCGAGGCACCGCGCAGCGGCCGGGGCGGACCGGACTACTCGATGGCCTGACCCGGCTGCACATAAGACTGCTGACCGACCAGCGGGTCGCCGACCTGCCGTTGACCCTGCAGAGTGCACTCAGCTCATCGGCGGACACCCTGGGCGACCTGGCCCGCGAGCACGGCCGCAGCACACAGGCGCTGGTCGTCTTCCAAGGCGCTTTCGCGATCGACAAGCGCAAGTACGAGCTGGAGCCGGGCAACACCACCTACCGCCGGGACCCGTCCATCTCCTACGAACTCCTCGCCGACCTGGCCCGGGAAGCGGGGAAGCTGGAGATCGCGCGGGACCTTGTCGACGGTGCGGTCCATATTCGGCGTGCCGTCCACCGATTGGAACCGCACAGGGTGGATGTCGCCGTTGAGCTGGCCTACACGCTGTACCTGTGCGCAACGATCGCGGCTGTTGAGGGGCGAGAGAACGCCGGGCAGGCTGAGCGCGAGGAAATCATGGAAGTGCTCATGCCGTTCGAAGACGCCGACCTGCTCATCGCCAGAGGCCACGCTGGTGACATGGGCACGGGACGAAGACAGCGATCAGACTGGTGAGCTTCTGTGAGTGCCCAGATCGCGGTCAGCCACGATATGCGAGGTAGCCTCAACGACGACGCTGAGTGCCGACCATTAGGGTCGTCCGATGCCGGTACGGCCCAGCATTCACACGATCAAGGTGTCGCTGCGGTACATGAAGCCGCCAGTCTGGCGACGCCTGCAGGTGCCCTCCAAGACGAGCCTGGCCGAGCTACACCACATCATCCAGGCCGCGATGGGCTGGTATGACTGCCACCTGCACCAGTTCGAGGTGGACGGTCGGGACTACGCCGATCCGGAGCACATGCTCGAGGAGACCACAGACGAGGCGCGCCGGACGCTGGCCCGGATGCCGGTCGGGCAACGGTTCGCCTACTGGTATGACTTCGGTGATGACTGGTGGCACGACATCACCGTGGAGTCCGTCGAGCGGGCCGATCCGGCGCTGACCTACCCGCGATGTGTGACCGGGCGCCGGACCTGCCCGCCCGAGGATTGTGGTGGCCCCTGGGGCTTCGAGGAGCTGATGGGCGCAGTGGGCGACGAGAAGCACCCTGAGCACGAGATGTATCGCAAGTGGATACCGTTCGGCTACGACCCGGCTCGCTTCGACCTCGACGAGATCAACGAAGCACTCGCCCAGCTCAGCACCGGCGCGCTATAACGCTGACCCGAGGTCAAGATCAGTCGAACTCGCCGGGCCGGATGCCGCCGAGGAAGGCTCGCCACTCGGCACGGCTGAACGCCAGGACGGGCCCGTCGGGGTCCTTGGAGTCACGCATCGCGACCCAATCGGGTAACTTGGCCACCTCGACACAGTTGCCATCACCGCTTGACGAGCTCGGCTGCTCCTCGTTCGATGTCGATCAACCGCTCGAGGTCGTTTCGAAGCTGGCCGAGCAGCCAGGTGTCGTCGGCCGCGACCAGGCGTGTCCCAGAGATCGTGGACCGTTGATCAACCCTCCGGTTCCCGAACTCGATAGCAGCGCTGTCCACAGGCGGCCGAACAGCCCTGGTGTCGAGTTCGGGGGCTGAGTGCACTCCAGGAGCCGGCCCAAGTCCTCTCGTGTGGACCGCTTGTTACTTAGGGTGACAACGTCGGTGTAGGGAGCCGGCATCGGCCAACACCCCCGGCCTCGCTAGACGTTTGGGCGAGCGGCGCGTCCGGCCCGGGGGGCGCGATGCCTCACCAGTAGACTGATGAGGTTGGGCGCACGTCAGCGGGCCACTGAAGGGAACTGAGCTCCTTGACCGAGATCACCCTGCCGCCGGACGGGGACCGCATCGAGCCGGTCGACATCCAGCAGGAGATGCAGCGCTCCTATATCGACTACGCGATGAGCGTGATCGTCGGACGTGCGCTGCCGGACGTCCGCGATGGGCTCAAGCCGGTGCACCGCCGGGTGCTGTACTCGATGTACGACTCCGGCTTCCGCCCGGATCGCGGTGCCGTCAAATGCGCCCGGGTCGTCGGCGACGTGATGGGCAACTACCACCCGCACGGTGACTCAGCGATCTACGACGCGCTGG
>JBOHGX010000146.1:0-3662 GCA_050700255.1 Pseudonocardiaceae bacterium | reverse complement strand
ATGCCTGCATGACCACGATCCAGGTGCGTCATGTACCCCCGGAGACGCACGCGGTGCTGCGGCGGCGTGCCGCCGAACGCGGTATGTCGATGCAGGAGTACCTGGTGACGCTGCTCGGCCAGTTTGCCTCCAAGCCCACCGTGGAGGAGGTACTGAGACGCGCCGGCGGGCGGGCGGGCGGGCGCGTCGGCTTGGCTGAGGCGGCCGAGACGTTGCGAGCTGAGCGTGACTCTGGATGATCGTGGTTGATGCGTCCGTCCTGGTGAACGCCTTGGCTGACGATGACGCCGACGGGGATCTCGCCCGCAGCCGGTTGCTGGCCGATCCCGATCTGCACGCTCCATCGATAGTTGATCTTGAAGTGTTGTCGGTGTTGCGCCGGCAGTTGCGCCGGGGATCACTGTCTGACCGAACTGGTGGTCGATGGTGACCGGGAATGGCCCGTTCGCGCTTCCCGGCCGGGCGTCGTCCGGCCCGTCCGAACCGCAGGCAGGAAGGGCGGCGAGGACACCGATGGCGCCGGCGGCGCCGAGCAGGCGTCGGCGGGTCAGCTCGTCGACCGGGTCGAGCAGCATCGAGGTCACGACGGAACCTCCGTGGTCGGGTCGCCGTCGACAGCGGCGGCGAGCATGGGGACGATTCGGTCAATCACGACCGGCAGGCTGAGCACCGAGATCAGGACCATCGCGGCGGCGAGCACCCGCTCCTCGACGAAGACGCCGCGACCCTCGCGTGCTACCCGGAGCAGCTGATAGAGCGGGTTGCCCTCGATGGTCGAGCGCGCTTCAGGCGTGTCACTGACGTCCCAGACGATGACGTCACGGTCGAGCAGACTCAGTTGCTCCGCGCTGATCTCGGCGTAGGTCAGCTCACCGGCCAGGCGGTCGATCTCTGGCGGCACCGTGAAGCCGAGCTCGGTGAGGATTGACACCCGCGGGCTGGCGCTGGACTCGACGAAGTAGAGCTGCTCGGCACGCTGGGTCCGCCCGAGGGCCCGCCCGGCCGATCGGGTCAGCGCCTGCCAGGGCATGAAGAAGTCGGGGTAGTCGCCGGACTGGGCCACCGTGGGGGCGATTCGGGACAGCAGCCGGTACTCCTGCTCGGTCATACCCGAGCTCAGGCCGAGGATCAGATCGGGTTGTAGCGCGGCGATCGCCTCGACGTTGAGTTCCTGGTAGCTGAGCTGCTCGGGCATCGCGTCACCCAGCTGTTGCTGGGCCCACGGCCAGATCCCGTTGGGCTGGCCTGCCGAGTACCCGTCGTCGTCGGTGCCCACCGCGACCGGGGCGACCCCGAGGGCGAGCACGGCATCGTGGTCGGTGAAGCCGACGGTGACCACCCGCTGTGGCTCGGCGGGGATCTCGGTACTGCCGTACTTGTGGTCGATGGTGACCGGGAACCGGCCGCCTCCCGCCGTATCCTCGCGTGGCGCGTCGGTGTGGCGGCCGCCGCAGCCGGTCAGCAGCGCGGTCAGGGACAGCCCGCTGATTAGGAACTCCCGGCGGGTCGCGTCGTCGGCGGGTGGGGCAGGACGGTCGAGCAGCAGCGTGGCCATGGGAATTCCTCTGTCAGCGAGTGAAGATGAGGTTAGCCTCGCCTTGCACCGATGTCACCCATCTGTGTTTCCCCCTCACTCTTCTGTCGGCATAGTCATCCAAGACCGTCGCATGGAGCTGCCTAATTGATCGTGAGGCGGTCTCCACCGCCCGATCGGAGAGGGTAGATCACCCGAAAGGTGAGGTTCCGGGGCAGCGTGCGGCCCTGGTCGATGTCGAAGGGCACCGAGTAAGGCGCATCAGGCAGCATTCGGCCTGAATGCCCATGGCAGAGCCGCTTATCGACCAGTTCGATAGCGCGGATCGCCCGAACCATGTCATCCTGGTTCGGTGGGCGATGTCGGACTGCGGGTGGACGTACCCCGATTCCTGTGCCGGCAGGTCCGGGAGGCGCTGGCCGACACGCGGGTGGTCGGCGTGGTCGGTCCCAGGCAGGCCGGGAAGTCGACCCTCGTGCTCGGCATCGTCGCCGACACCCCGGGCGCCGTATACGTGTCGCTCGACGACCGCGAGATCCGCGCCGCGGCGAGTGCGGATCCGGCGGGCTTCGTGGAAGGGCGCCCGGGTCTGCTCGCGATCGACGAGGTCCAGCGGGTGCCCGAACTGCTGCTCGCGATCAAGTCGACGGTGGACCAGGACCGGCGGCCGGGGCGTTTCCTGGTCACCGGCTCCTCGCAGCTGTCCGCCAACCGAGGCGTCTCGGAGACGCTGAGCGGTCGCATCGAGCGCCTGACGCTGTGGCCGTTCACCCAGGACGAGCTGGCCGGGCGCCGCAGTGGCTTCCTGGAACACCTGCTCAACGCGACGTTCCCGGAGGTGTTCACCAGCTCGCTATCCAAGCGGGACTACCTCTCCCGTGCGCTGGCAGGCGGGTTCCCGGAAGCGGTGGCCCGGCGGGACGGTCGCCGGGACGCCTGGTTCGCGGCCTACGCGCAGACCGTCGTGGAGCGGGAGGCCCCGGGCATCTCGGCTGCACCGCGCACCGCGGAGCTGCCCCGGTTGCTACGCCTGATCGCGGCGCGGCACGCCGCGATCCTCAACGTCACCGATCTCGCCGCCGACGCCCAGCTGCCCCGCGCCAGCGTGCAGCGGTATCTGGATGTCCTGGAGGCGGTCTTTCTCAGCGTGCGACTTCCCGCGTGGTCGCCGAACCTGAGCCAGCGCGAGATCCGGGCGCCAAAGATCCTGCTGACCGACCCGGGCCTGGCCGCTCACCTGCGCCAGGTCGACATCGAGACGCTGGTTCGTCCCGAGCTGGCCCGAGGCACCGACGGTCCCATCGTGGAGGGCTTCGTCGTTGCCGAGTTGCTGCGCCAGGCCGAGTGGTCACCGCGACGGCCGCAGTTGAGCCACTACCGCGACCGCGACTCCATAGAGGTGGACCTGCTCGTCGAGGCGCGCGGCCAGGTGGCAGCGGTGGAGGTCAAGGCGGGTGCCGCGGCCGACCCGACCGCCGTGCGCAACCTCACCCGGCTGCGGGACCGGCTCGGTGACCGCTTCGCTGCCGGGGTCGTGTTGCACACCGGCGCCCGGGGAGGCCGGCTCGGTGACCGCCTGTTCGCGCTGCCGATCGCCGTGCTGTGGCAGCTGTGAGCGCGTTGCCCAGCTCGTCCGCTCGATCCGCGTGACCCCGGCGAACCTCGGCGCCCTGCTCAACCGCGCACACGTCCGTAGCCTGGGCGAACACGCCGGGTTCTGACGGATCTACCAGAACACTGTGCCCGAGGACGTCGTTCGCGAGGGGCCGGAATGAGGATGTATTCCGGTACGATAATCCTATGGCCGGCAAGCGAAAGATCACGATCACGGTCGACGAGGAGCTGGTGGCCGCATTGGATCGGGCCGGGAACGTCTCATCGCAGCTGAACGACGCTGGATGGGAGCTGCTCGAACGGCGTCAGCGAGGTGAACGGTTGGATGCGCTGCTCGATGCACTCGACGAACAGGACGGGCCGCTACCCGACGATCCCGCCGAGGACGCGCGCCTGGATCGGCTCCTCGGCGGCGCCGCATGATTGTGGCCCTCGACGCGGAAGCGTTCAACGCGTTGGCGGGCCCGGACTCGATCCGCAAGCAGAAGGTCCGACGGATCCTGCGCAGAGCGCG
>JBOHGX010000145.1:0-26787 GCA_050700255.1 Pseudonocardiaceae bacterium | reverse complement strand
TCTCGTGTTTGCGCCGGTCGCGGCGGCCGCTGCGGTGTTGGTGATTGCCTTCTCCGCAGTGGGTCTGCTCGCCAAGTCCGCCCATCCTGGCGACAACTTGTGGGGCGTGACTCAGGTGCTCTATTCCGACTACGCCCGCTCGGTCGAGGCCGCGGCCTTTGTCCAGGCCGAACTCCAAGAGGCCAAGACGGCGTTGCAGCAAGGCAAGCCCGAGCAAGCCAAGGCATCGCTGGACCGCATTCAACAGCAGCTCCCGGCGATCGCCGAGGCCGAAGGCCGCACCGATCTCACCGCTCGCCATCATGAACTCGAGCGGGAGCTGGGCGGGGGTCCGTCCGGGCAAGAGCTGCTACCCGGATCGCCGGATGCCAACCCAGCCCAGCGACCCGGAGCACCGGGATCTGTGACGTCCTCCTCGCCCGGCATCCCGCCGTCTGAGGCCACCTCCCCGAGCGCCCCTACCTCCCCGAGCGATGCCGACTCGCGCACTGAGGCCGACTTGACCCCCATGTCGCCGACCTACCCCACTTCGCCGACCGAACCCACTTCGCCGACCGAACCCGCCCCGCCGGCCGGATCCAACCCGAGGACGGGGCCATACACGCCGCCGGCGGGGGCAAATGACATGCCCAAACCCAGCCGCCCTAACCAGGTGCCGGCTCAACCGCCTCCGCCGTACGTCGCTCCACCTGAGCCTCCGAACTCACCGCCCAGTCCTCCCGCAATGGATGATCCGGGCGAGCGCGGTCCCAACGATCTAGATCCGAGTGACCACGGTTCTGTCGAGCCCGGGCAACCGCCGGGCGGGGGCGGCTGATCGGGTCAGCCGCCGTCTTCAGCGAGGACTGCGTCGACGTATCCTCGGCAGTACTCCCAGCTCACATATCCGGTCGGATCCGGGTCATACGCCGGCTCGTGTGGGCGCATCCGGCCGGCCTCGAGCAGCTGCTGCAGGCTTGCCCGAAGCAGGTGCCAGTCGTGGTAGTGCTGCTCGGCACAATCGGGACAGTCCACTACGATCCCGCGTAGTCCACGAGGCGCCAGCAGGGCCTGGTAGACGGCCAGATCGCTCAGGTCCGCGAGCAGTCCCGCCCGCTCCTCGTCGTCCAGCGGCTCCTCATCGGCGTCCCCCGGGTCATCCAACGCCTCAAGCGCCAGCGCCGGGTCCTCCGGGTCACCGGCGAACGGGTCGGGGGGAAGTGAGTCATGCGCCACGGCTGGCACCGTACCTTCCCGGTAGATGCCAGCGGTAAACGGTGCTGTGACGGATACCATGGATTCGACCCCACACGAGGGTCGTCCCACCAGATATCAACACAGCCAGATATCAACACCGCCAGATATCAACCCGACCCGGCCGCCAACCGACGTCAGCCACCGCCAGGAAGGTCGTCCCTGCGCATGACCAGCGAGCTCACCGCGCCCGGCTTCCCGTCGAAGTTCGCGCTGCTTGGTCTGACCTTCGACGATGTGCTGCTGTTGCCTGCCGAGTCCGACGTCGTACCCGCGGAGGTCGATACGTCGACCAGGCTTTCCCGCAACATCACCCTGCGGGTGCCGCTGGTCTCCTCGGCGATGGACACGGTGACCGAGGCGCGAATGGCCATCTCGATGGCCCGCCAGGGTGGGATGGGAGTGCTGCATCGCAACCTGCCGGCCGAGGAGCAGGCCGCCCAGGTCGAGGTGGTCAAGCGGTCCGAGGCGGGCATGGTGACTGACCCGGTGACGTGCCTGCCGGAGAACACCCTGGCTGACGTGGACGCGCTGTGTGCCCGCTATCGAATCTCCGGCGTGCCTGTCACCGACTCCGATGGGGTGCTGGTCGGCATCATCACCAACAGGGATATGCGCTTCGAAGTCGACCATGGCAAGCGGGTCGCCGACGTGATGACCAAGCCGCCGCTGATCACCGCGCAGGTAGGTGTCACCGCCGAAGCGGCACTGGGCCTGCTGCGCCGCCACAAGATCGAGAAACTGCCGATCGTCGACGGGCACGGCAGACTGCGCGGGCTGATCACCGTCAAGGACTTCGTGAAGACCGAGAAGTACCCGCTGGCGACCAAGGATCCAGACGGGCGGCTGCTGGTGGGAGCTGCTGTCGGGGTCGGCGAGGGCGGCAAGCACCGGGCGGCGTTGCTCGTCGAGGCCGGCGTTGACGTGCTTGTCGTGGACACCGCACACGGGCACTCCCGCGGTGTACTGCAGATGATCAGCACGCTCAAGGCCGAGCTGGGCAGCACGGTGGACATCATCGGCGGCAACGTCGCCACCCGGGCCGGGGCGTTGGCTCTTGTCGAGGCCGGCGCGGACGCGGTCAAGGTCGGGGTGGGCCCTGGCTCCATCTGCACCACCCGGGTTGTGGCTGGGGTGGGCGTGCCCCAGATCAGCGCCATCTTCGAGGCAGACCGGGCGTGCCGCCCCGCGGGTGTTCCGGTGATAGGTGACGGCGGCATCCAATACTCCGGCGATATCGCCAAGGCCATCGTCGCGGGCGCCAGCACCGTGATGCTGGGCAGCCTGCTCGGCGGTACCGCGGAGGCCCCCGGGGACCTGATCCTGGTCGACGGCAAGCAGTACAAGACCTACCGCGGGATGGGTTCGGTGGGTGCGATGGCCTCGCGCGGTGTCGGGCGGTCGTACTCCAGGGACCGCTATTTCGCCGACGACGTGCTGTCCGACGACAAGCTGGTGCCCGAGGGCATCGAGGGGCGGGTCCCCTTCCGCGGGCCATTGTCGCTGGTGGCCCACCAGCTGGTCGGGGGCCTGCGAGCGGCGATGGGTTACGCCGGTGCTGCGACAATCCCGGCGTTGCAAAGCGCGCAGCTGGTGCAGATCACGGCGGCCGGGATCAAGGAGAGCCACCCACATGACATCACCATGACGGTGGAGGCCCCGAACTACGCGGTGCGCTGAGATGCGGGACCTGGTGGAGATCGGCATGGGCCGCACTGCACGGCGGGCCTACGCCTTCGACGATGTGGAGATCGTGCCTTCCCGGCGCACCCGCTCCTCCCGTGATGTATCCACCACCTGGCAGATCGACGCCTACCGCTTCGACATCCCGCTGGTCACCCATCCCACCGACGCGGTCGTGTCGCCGGCGATGGCGGTCAGGATCGGTGAGCTCGGTGGGTTGGGAGTGCTCAACGCCGAGGGGCTGTGGGCGCGGCATCCGAATGTTGACAAGTTGCTGTTCGCGCTCACGTCCGCGATGGACGAGGCCGACGAGGCGTCGGCGGTGCGGTTGTTGCAACAGTGGCATTCAGCCCCGATCCGGGTTGAGCTGCTCACCGAGGCGATCGGCCAGGTATCCAAGTCCGACGTGACAGTGGCTGCCCGGGTCAGCCCGCAGCATGCCCGTGATCTCGCGCCTGACCTGCTTGCCGCCGGTGTCGAGATCCTTGTCGTGCAGGGCACCATCGTTTCGGCCGAGCATGTCTCGCGCGTTGCCGAGCCGCTCAACCTCGTGGTGTTCATCGCGTCGATGGACGTCCCGGTGATCGTCGGGGGAGTGGGCGACTACCGCACCGCGATGCACCTGATGCGCACCGGGGCCGCCGGTGTGATCGTGGGCCATGGGGCCGGTGCGAGTACCTCGACCGGCGACGTACTCGGCATCGGGGTGCCGATGGCGACCGCGGTGGCCGATGCGGCAGCCGCCCGGCGGGACTACCTGGACGAGACCGGTGGACGGTACGTGCATGTGATCGCCGATGGCGGGATGCGGACCAGCGGCGATGTGGCCAAGGCGATCGCCTGCGGGGCGGACGCAGTGATGCTCGGTGAACCGTTGGCCGCTGCCGCCGAGGCGCCCGGCAATGGTTTGTACTGGACCGCCGCCGCGGCGCATCCGTCACTACCGCGCAGTCACGTCATCGATGTGCCCGAGGGTTCGCTCGGCATCGACACGCTGCTGTTCGGGCCCTCCAGCCAGCCCGGCGGCGAGGTGAACCTGTTCGGGGCGCTGCGCCGGGCGATGGCCAAAACCGGTTACTCAGAGCTCAAAGAGTTCCAAAAAGTCGGCCTCACCGTCCGCCCCTGAGGTTCACCGATTCGCGTTCTGGATGCAGACTGCGGTTACTCGGGCCGTGCTTGCAGCTGTCTGCATCAGAATGCGGCTGGGTCGGTCCGCGCTCTCGCGTAGGAGTCGCGCTGCGCGTTCAGCTCGTCGGCAACGCGGGCCACCTCACGCAGCGCTGCTGTCCTCGCTGCCCTCAGTGCGCCGCAGGGTTGATGCTGCGCACCCTCGTCATCCTCGCACCGCGATGTCTGCCGATCAGCAGTCGTGCGCGAGAACCACCTGAGGTCCGCACGTATCAGGGGATGCAGCTGCCAGCTCTCAACGGTTGGAGGCGCCTCACTGCCGGCGCGACCCGCTGGCAGGTGTGCTTCAGCGAGGGGTCGACCCGCGCCCGGGAAAGGTCGCTACATGAACCCCAGCTCGACACCTGTGATCGGCGACAGCATGGCGGGCCTGCGCTCGGCTCGCTCCCGACGCCTGTTCATCGACTCCGCCGCCGACGTCGCCTACGCCGCTCGGGCGCTGGCCGCCGGCGCTGTCACGGCAACCGCATTCGGCAACTTCTATGTGATCGTCACCCGACCCGCCGTCGAGACCGTCCGCCGGGTCAACGTGGTCAAGGGCCGTCCCATCCACCAGGTCGGCAGCATCACCACCGCGGCGAGTCGCATCCCAGCCATGTTCGACTGGTCCCAGCTGTCCGAGCGGCTTACTGCTGACCGCGTGCAGGCGCTCGTGGAAACCCTGTACGGGGTCGGCCCATTCGGCTTCCGGGGTCCGGCCGCCGCGCACGTGCCTGATCACCTCACCCAACTTGACGAGGGCGTGCGCACCACCCAGGTGATTGCACCCGGCTCCTGCTGCCCGTCAAACGCCTTCTTCGCACGCGCCGTGGCGGAAGTGGGTTCTGAGCTGCTGTACATCACCTCGGCGAACCGGTCACGGCACCTCACCGGCGCCGTGGAGGAGCCCGCGCACTGGCAGGCGGCCGGGATCGCCGCGGACTTCGCGCACGTACCCGACCTGGTGATCATCGAGCATCGCAACGAGGCGACCGCCCGGGCGGCGTATCCCGCTTTCGCGCCTACGTCGGTGACCCTGTTGTCGTTCCATGCACCCGGCGGTGTCCCCGGTGGGCGGGCGGTGCTCACCGTCGACCGGCACGGTTCGTTGCCGATCAGCGTGGTACGCCAGGTTGCCGAACCGTTCGGCTTCGACGTGGTGCTCGGGCCGCACGCCCAGCAACGGCTGCAGGTCCGGGACTATCCCGAGGCGGCGGTGGGCACGTGAGCGCCCGGCGGATCGGGTTGCTCGTGCCCAGCTCCAACACCACGGTGGAGGCCGAGCTGCCGGAGCTGCTGCGACGCCGCGAGGCGGTGGCGCCTGAGCGGTTCACCTGCCATGCCAGCCGGGTGCAGATGCGCCAGGTCACGCCTGAGGAACTGGTCAGGATGAACCTCGCCGCCGACCGTTGCGCTGGCGAGCTGGCCGACGCGCGATGCGACGTACTGGTGTACGCCTGCCTGGTGGCGATCATGGCTGAAGGGCCGGGGGCGCATCACGCTGCTGAGAAGCGACTTGGCACGGCCGCGGTGCGCGCCGGCCACGGTATGCCGGTAGTGACCAGCGCCGGCGCGTTGGTGGCGGGGCTTGCCGCGCTGGGCGCCCGGCGGATCGCGCTGATCGCCCCGTATGTTGCGCCGCTGACCGCCGAGGTGGTCGGCTACCTCGGTGCCTACGGCGTCGAGGTGGTCGATGCGATCAGTCTCGGCGTCGCGGACAACATCGAAGTGGGCCGACTCGACCCAGATCAGCTGGTTGGGCTCGCTGACCAGCTCGACGTGGGCGGCGCCGACGCGGTGGTGCTCTCGGCATGCGTCCAGATGCCTTCGTTGCCAGCGGTACCAGTGGTCGAGCGACGCCTGGGTCTACCGGTACTGACCGCCACGACCGCGACCGTTCACCAGCTGCTCACCCGGCTGGACCTCACGCCGGACGTACCGGATGCCGGTTGCTTGCTGGCGATGGCGTGACCCGACCGCCCTATTCGGCGACGAGTGCCTCGGCAACCTCGTCCCCACTGCACAGGGGTAGAGCCCAGTCGTAATGGCGCCACACCGTCGCAATCGTGACGTCGTACGTCGCGAGCGCCAGGTCTCGTGCCCCTCAAGCCAGGGCGCCCTGGATGTCCGGCTTGCTACCGGCAGCAAGCTTGACGGAGACGATTGAGATTTCCGTGCGTGACGCGAGGCCGCGGTGCGGCGTTCGGCAACCATCCACATAACGGATTGCGGGGCGAGGCAGCACGGTCGTTCGGGCCGCGACGGGTACTCGCGATCGGTGGCGTGGATAGCCTGCGGTTGGTGACACCTGTAGCGCGAGGAGGGTGAGGTGGCGGGCGAGGTCGGCTACGACGTGGTGGTTGTGGGGTCCGGGTTCGGCGGCAGTGTTGCAGCGCTGCGGCTGACGGAGAAGGGTTACCGCGTTGGCGTGCTGGAGGCGGGGCGGCGCTTCGCCGATCACGAGCTGCCCACTACGTCATGGCAGCTACGCAAGTTCCTCTGGGCACCGGCGCTGGGTTGCTACGGCATCCAGCGCATCCACCTACTACGCGACCTCGTGGTGCTGGCCGGCGCGGGCGTCGGAGGCGGTTCGCTGAACTACGCCAATACCCTGTACCGGCCGCCGGACGCGTTCTTCCGTGACCCGCAGTGGGCCCATCTTGCCGACTGGAGCGTCGAGCTCGACGCCCACTACGACCAGGCGCAGCGCATGCTCGGCGTAACCACCTACCCCGGGCACACCGCCGCGGATGAGGTAATGCAGCAGGTCGCGAAGGACATGGGGGTTGCTGAGAGCTACCACCCGACGCCGGTCGGGGTGTTCTTCGGCCGCCCAGGCGAGGAGGTCGATGACCCCTACTTCGGCGGCGCCGGACCCCGGCGCACCGGCTGCACCGAATGCGGATCATGCATGACCGGGTGCCGGGTCGGCGCCAAGAACACTCTGGTGAAGAACTACCTGTACTTGGCCGAGCGGGGCGGTGCCACCGTGCACCCGATGACCACGGTGACCGCGTTGCGCCCGCAGGCCGACGGAACCTGGCTGATCGACGCCGTTCGCACCGGGGCCCGGAACCGATGGACAATCCGCGCGAACCAGGTGGTGCTCGCCGCGGGCACCTGGGGAACCCAGCAGCTGCTGCACCGGATGCGCGAGGACGGTGTGCTGCCCCGGCTCTCGTCCCGGCTAGGGGAGCTGACCCGGACGAACTCCGAGGCGATCGCCGGCGCCAGCCGCGACACTGTGGACCCGCAACGGGACTACTCCCGCGGGGTGGCCATCACGTCCTCCTTCCACCCCGACGAGCACACCCACATCGAGCCGGTTCGCTACGGGCGGGGCAGCAACGCGATGGCCCTGCTGAAAACCTTGGCCACCGACGGCGCGTCGGACATTCCGCGCTGGCGGCAGTTGCTGCGCTTCCTCGTGCGGCACCCGGTCAAAATGGCGCGAGTGCTGAAGGTGCGGCGCTGGAGCGAGCGGACGGTGATCCTGCTGGTGATGCAGAACCTGGATAACTCGCTGACCACCTACCGCCGCCGCGGCCGGCTCACTTCACGGCGCGGGCACGGCGAACCCAACCCCACCTTCCTCCCAGCCGGTTTCCGAGCCGGCCAGCTCACCGCCCAGTACATCGGTGGCACGGCGGGCAGCACCTGGGGTGAACTGTTCGAAATCCCGATGACCGCGCACTTCCTCGGCGGCTGCCCGATGGGTGAGACCGCTGCCGACGGCGTCATCGACGCCTACCATCGAGCCCACGGTTACCCGAGTTTGTCTATCACGGACGGTTCGGCGGTCAGCGCAAACCTTGGCGTGAACCCAGCGCTGACCATCACCGCGCTGGCCGAACGGGCCTTCGCCTTGTGGCCCAACAAGGACGAGCCGGATCCGCGGCCCACCCCCGGTGCGGTCTACCAACGCCTGGACCCCATCCCGCCGATATGCGCTTGGCAGCGCTCGTGAGCGCGATTGAGTGCGATAACACTGTTTCGCACTCACGAGCTGTTCTCGTCGTCGACTTCGGTGCCCAGTACGCGCAGTTGATCGCTCGTCGGGTCCGCGAGGCGCAGGTGTATTCCGAGGTGGTGCCACACACCACACCGGTCGCGGAGATCCTTGCTCGCAAGCCGGCGGCGATCGTGCTCTCCGGTGGTCCGGCCAGTGTGTACGCCCCGGGCGCCCCCCGCGTCGACCCGGAGCTGTTCGAGGCCGGTGTTCCGGTGCTCGGGATCTGCTACGGCTTCCAGGCGATGGCCGACGCGCTGGGCGGCGTGGTCCAGCAGACCGGCACCCGCGAGTACGGGCGCACCGATCTGCAGGTACTCGAGGGGGGCGGCGTGCTGCACCGTGAGCTGCCCGCGCGCGGTCCGGTGTGGATGAGCCACGGCGACGCTGTCACCGCGGCGCCGGACGGGTTCGCGGTCACCGCGCGGTCGGCGGGTGCGCCGGTAGCGGCATTCGAGGACACCGGTCGGCGGCTGGCCGGCGTGCAGTACCACCCGGAGGTGGTGCACTCCCCGCATGGCCAGGAGGTGTTGCGCCGGTTCCTGCACGAGCTCGCCGGTATCCGGCCGAGCTGGACCACGGCCAACGTTATCGACGAGACCGTGGCCGCGGTCCGGACCCAGACCCAGGGCGGCAAGCTGATCTGTGGCCTGTCCGGCGGAGTGGATTCCGCGGTCGCCGCTGCGCTGGTGCACAAAGCAGTCGGGGATGACCTGACTTGCGTGTTTGTCGACCACGGCTTGTTGCGGGCCGGTGAGCGCGCTCAGGTGGAGCGGGATTACGTGGCCGCGACGGGAGTCCGGTTGGTCACCGTCGACGCCCGGGACCGGTTCCTGGGAGCGTTGGTCGGGGTGATCGATCCGGAGCAGAAACGCAAGATCATCGGGCGGGAGTTCATCCGGGCCTTCGAGGGCGCGGCCCGGGATCTGAAGGCCGAAGCGGGCCGGCACGGCGAAGAGATCCGCTTCCTCGTGCAGGGCACCCTGTACCCGGACGTGGTGGAGTCCGGCGGTGGATCGGGCACAGCCAACATCAAAAGCCACCACAACGTCGGCGGCCTGCCTGAGGACCTGAAATTTGAGCTGATTGAGCCGCTGCGAGCACTGTTCAAGGACGAAGTGCGTCGGGTAGGGCTGGAACTGGGGCTGCCGGAGACGATCGTGCACCGCCAGCCATTCCCTGGACCGGGCCTGGCGATCCGGATTATCGGCGAGGTCACTGCCGCGCACATGGAGACGCTGCGTGCCGCTGATGCGATCGCCCGGGAGGAGCTCACCGCGGCCGGGATGGACCGCGACATCTGGCAGTGCCCGGTGGTGTTGCTGGCGCAGGTGCGCAGCGTCGGCGTGCAGGGCGACGGGCGGACCTACGGACATCCGGTGGTGCTGCGCCCGGTGTCCAGCGAGGACGCGATGACCGCGGACTGGTCCCGGGTGCCTTATGATGTGCTGGCCCGGATCTCCGGTCGGATCACCAACGAGGTGCCCGAGATCAACCGGGTGGTGCTCGACGTGACGAGCAAACCCCCCGGCACCATCGAATGGGAGTAGGGCTAACTATGACTATGGTCAGTGACCATGGTCTATGATGAGCCCATGGACGAAGTGGTGATGCAGGCCAGCACCTTCAAGGCCCGTTGTCTTGCGTTGCTTGACGAGGTTGCCCGCTCACACAGCACCATCGTGGTGACCAAGCACGGCAAGCCGGTCGCGAAGCTGGTCCCGATCAACGACGAGCCAGCGCCGACCCGCGGCTCGGTCACCCTTCTTGATGAAGATGACGAGGCGTATTTCTCCACCGGGGAAACGTGGCATGTCGAACGCTGAACGTGTCCTCGTCGACACGCATGCGCTGCTTTGGTGGCAGGCCCAGCCAGATCAGGCTCGGCCGGAGCGGATCTCCATCCCAGCCTGGGAACGGATTACCACCGCGAGCTGCGTTCTGGTGAGCCCGATCAGCTGTTGGGAGGTTGGCATGCTCGTCGGCAAGGAGCGGATTCGGCTCGACCGGCCTACCGCAGCGTGGATACGCGACGTGCTCTCCATCGACAACATCGGCGTCGCCGAGTTGACCCCGGGTATCGCGGTGGCGGCTGCTGAGCTCGCCGATTTCCATGGCGACCCGGCTGACCGTTTCCTGTACGCGACCGCGCGGTTCCTGGACGTCCCGCTGCTGTCCAAGGATCGCCTGTTACACGGCTATGCCGAGACCGATCGCACCGTCACCGTCATTTGGTGAAACCCACGACACGTCCTTGCCCTGCCATGAATTCGGGCGAACTGTTCGCTAGATACGGTCGCGGTGCGTCGTCTCCTGCTGGGCAGTCGTGAGATCGGGCGACCACTCCTGTGTGGCGCGCGGAGGTGACTGGCTCGGAGGGTGATAATGATCACGCTTGACCTCGAGGTGGAGATCGGCCTGCCGGGCGCGGAGGGCACCTATCCGGTGCGCGCGAGCGCGGCCTGGAAGGCCGACGGCACCCTGCGGTGGTCCTGGACGCCCGCCGAGTTCAACCGCCAGCTCGCAGCGATCCAGGACAACATGCTGGCGTCGTCGACCCCAGTGCGGCGCATGGCCACTGAGGACGAGCAACCGGTGCGGGAGCTGGGTCAGCGGTTGTTCCAGGCGCTGATTGCCGACGATGTGCGCGTCCTGTATGAGGACAGCAAGCGACGCGCCCGGGCGGACGGCGGTGTGCTGCGGCTGGTGTTGCGGGTGCGCCCGCCGGAGCTGGCCCGGCTGCCGTGGGAGTTCCTGTTCGATCCCGGCAGGCAGGACTACCTGGGCTTGGACATGCCCTTGGTGCGCCACCCCCAGGTGCTGGCCCCGCTGCAGCCGCTGCGGGTCCCGGCGCCACTGCGGATCCTGGGCATGGTCGCCCGCCCCGGTGATCTGGATGCCCTGGATACGGGGCAGGAGCAGCAGCGGCTGCTGGCCGCGCTGGCCGATCTGTCGATCTGACCTGATCAAATGATCCTCACCCGCCAGCTGCGCCGCGGTCAACCCACCGACAATTGTCCTGCCGAGTACTCCCGAACTCGCTACTCGCGGATTCGGGTCAGATTTCAGCAGACACCTCGCAGTAGGGCATCTCAAACCTCCCGCCCCTGCGTGCCACGGGCAAGACTTTGTTACTGACAGCTACCTGTCACCTGATAGTAGGCTCTTTACTGGCGCTCAAGCACATACGGCTCCCATCCTTTAGTATCGGTAAGCAGCATGTGATGGCTGACCAGCGTCAACGGTCCGTCGGGAAGTTTAGACGGGACGCAGCCATCCGAAGAGGGGGATTCATGATTGCACAGCAGCCAGCTCAGCCAATCCCGCTTCAGGGGAGGTCGTGATGACGACGAAACCGTCGCGCGATTGTGCAGCTCACTGATCATCACGTGAGCAAACGATTCCTATGGTTGACGGAGTTTCCTATGGATCGACGGAGTTTTCATCGCGGCCTGGTGTTGACGGCCCTTTCTCCTGCCGTCGTTGGGTGCACCCAGGAGGCACCCACAGGCCCAGCGCAGAACCACGATCGGGCTGCTTCGGTGGTGCATCGCCGCACGCTCACCGAGTACGTGCTTCCGCCTGCGGCGCAGACCCATGAGCTGGTCAAGCTGCCTGATTCAGCACTGGTATTGGTCTCCCAACAGTCCGACAGCCAGCTGGTCAAGCTCTGGCTGGACCCGGCCACTGAGCAGATCATCGGGATGCACGCCTTCCCGCTGGGGCCGGCAGATGCGATGTTGCATGGGCTGGCACTGTCCACCCGCCATCCCGGATTGATCTGGGCCACCCACGAGATGGGCGACAAGCTGCTGCTGGTGGATCCGGGAGCAGCGCGGCTGGACGCACCACCGAAGATCATGCGCGAGATCGACGTTCCCGGCGGTGGCCGCGGCCCGCACTACGTGGGCGAGTACGAGGACCTACTGTTGGTGAGCCTTAAGGGCAGCAACCAGGTGCTGGTGATTAACCACACCGATCCACAGCAGCACTGGCTCTACGACGCCGAGGAACAACCGATCTTCGTGGCGCGACACCCGCAGAGCGGTGAGTTCTACGCCAGCCAGGACCAGGCGAGCATGATCATGCGCATTGACCACCGCACCAGAACAACCACGCAGTTGCAGGTCCCGGCTGAGCACGGCGCCACCCCAGTGGGCCTGGTCCCGGGACCGGCCGGAGCATGGGTCACGCTGCTGGGCACCTCGGAGCAAGGCACCGGCACTTTTGGACGCATCGACGGCCAAGGTGCACTCACGTGGTTCCACCTGACCTCTTCCGAGGTCAACCGAGCTGGGCTGCTGCACATTGCATTCGACCCGCCTACTGCGCGCCGGCCGCCGAGCGCGTGGCTGCTGGGCTCGTCGATCATTTCATCAAATGTCCCGGACGTGATCATCCGCGTCACCTTCGACGACGGGTACACGCGAATCCTGGGCGAGGAAGTTGCGGTATTGCCCACGCAGCATTGCAAAGCCCACCGCCTATTACCCCTCAATACCAGCTTGCTGGTCACCGAGCTGACAAGCGCAACTGTCGCCCAACTTGTCACCGAACCCCACTCACTCTGGGATCAGCCCACCACTCCCGCACCGGGTGAGCCCAGCTGACTGGACCGATCCACAAACTGCTGATATCCGGAGAAATTCACCAGTGAACCGCCGACTTATATGACATCTGCGGGATGACGGGCCAGGGCCGCGGCCAGGGCCCCACAAAGTCTTCCACTACGTCGTGTCTGCGGCATGACAGGCCGGTGATGAGGTAAAGCGGTGCGGACACAGCGCCGCGGGCCGGTTGATCTGCTTGCCGGATCGCCGAGGAGACTGGCGCCGTGCTGGCGGCAGCACTGCATGGATCTGCTGAAGACGGGAGTGGTTACAGGGGGACACCGGGAAGACCGATCTGTATCATCAAGATCCAGAGCGGGAGGAGCCCACGCCGTGACCCTCAACACCATCGCCCTTGAGCTCGTTCCGCCTAACGTCGAGCACGGCACACAGCGGGCCGTCGACGAGGCGCACAAGGTACTCGAGCACTCCAAGACCTTCGGCATCGAAGGCCGGATCAAACACGTGATGATCCCCGGGCTGATCGAGGAGGAGGACGACCGGCCGGTCGAGATGAAGCCGAAGCTCGATGTGCTCGACTTCTGGTCGGCCATCCAGCCGGAGCTGCCCGGAGTGAGCGGGCTGTGCACGCAGGTCACCGCGTTCATGGACGAGCCGGCGCTGGGTGAGCGGCTGGCAAACCTGCGGGGTGCCGGGATCGACGGCGTCATCTTCGTCGGCGTTCCCCGCACGATGAAAGACGGTGAGGGATCGGGTGTCGCACCGACGGACGCCCTGTCGCTCTACGATCAGCTGGTACGCAATCGCGGTGTGATCCTGATCCCGACCCGGGACAGCGAGGTGGGCCGGTTCAACTTCAAGTGCAACCAGGGCGCCACCTTCGCTATGACCCAGCTGCTGTATTCCGACGCAATCGTGGGCTTCCTGACCGACTTCGCCCAGCAGACCGAACACCGGCCGGAGATCCTGCTCTCATTCGGATTCGTCCCGAAATTCGAGAATCGGATTCACTTGATCAATTGGCTGATCCAGGACCCGGGCAACGACGCCGTCGCCCAGGAGCAGGCCCTGGTCACAAAGCTGGCCGACAGCGAGCCCGACGAGAAGCGCCGGATCATGCTGGACCTGTACAAGCGGGTGATCGACGGTGTCGCCGACCTCGGTTACCCGCTGAGCATCCACCTCGAGGCTCCCTACGGCGTCTCGGCACCCGCCTTCGAGACCTTCGCTGAGATGCTCGCCTACTGGGCCCCCGACACGAGTTGAACACGACCGTGAGCCTGCGTGCTCTGGTGCACCACGACCTGGACTGGCCCACGCTGCTCCGCGAGGTGACCGAGCAGGGGGCGGCGTTCGCCGCTCACGCCGTCCGCGAGCCGGTCTGCGAGCAACTGGCGGACGAGTTACGAGGCGGGCCGTATCAGCCGGTGGAGTCCGTGATCGGACAGGTCCGGCAGGAGACCGAGTCGTTCGAGGTCGCCATCCCGGAGCCGGGTCGCTATCCCGTGCTCAGCAGCTTGTGTGACGAGCTGATCCGGCAGGTGCACGGGCACGGAGTACCGCAGTGGATGCCGAATGAAATCTCGATCCAGCGCTACCGGCCAGGATCGGTCGGCATCACGCCGCACCGAGACCAGCGCCGGTACGCCCAGCTCGTCGCCGTGATCACGATCGCCGGATCGGCGCCGTTCACGCTGTGCCGCAACCGTGACGGCGATCCCATCCGGACCTGGCAGGCGCAACAGGGCAGCCTGGTGCTGCTGCGCGGGCCGGGGCTGGCCGGCGATCCGGACGGACGGCCGATGCACTCGGTCGGCGGGCCCACCGGCACACCGCGGACGTCGATCGGAGTCCGGATGGATACGGCGTAGCACGGAGACGAATTCCGTCACATCAAAACGTTGACTCGCGTCAAGGTAAACCAGGCCGTTGCGGCGACAGCAGCGAGTTTGTGGTGGCAGCACAAACCCGCAGCTCCGGATTTCGTGGCAGTATCCGGTTGTTCCGCCCGCAGGTTTCGCCGTTCACTAGTGGTGTGGTCCTGCTCACAAAGGGGCCGCTGCAGCCCCGGGCCGACGGTGGTCGTCAGGAGCGTGAGCAATGCCGCACGAGCTCAACTGCCCGCATTGTGGCTGCCCGCTGCTGACCGTCCCGGGCACTGTCCGGGTGCCCGATGTGGACACCGTCGAGATGCTCCACCGGGAGATCGAGCACCTACGTGCCACGGTGGCCCGGCTGCGCGGGGCTGGTTTCAATCCCTTACCGCGAAATCTCGATGCGAACCCTGCGTCATCCTGATCGGCCCCGAACATCGATGACCGACGGGAGTGGCTGTGCTGGTTGATTTCCGCCCTACCGGCAGGCTCCGCGGCAAGAAACCCGTGGACGTGACGGCTGCGCTGGGCCCGGTCTTGGACGCGCTCGCCGAGGATTCGGTGGACCTGTCCCGGGTTCGCGTGGTGTGTGACTGGGTGCAGTATCGCAACAACTTCCGCGACGTCGTCGACCTCCGGCCGATCCTGGCGGCCCATGGCACCGATTCGGTGCTGGAGCCGGTGCCGCTTGCGGCGGTGGTGACCGAGGACGAGATGGAAGTCGCGATCGACGTCCGCCGCAGCCCCGATGTGCCACTCAAGGAGCTCACCGGAGATCTGATCCGGGCCAGCTACGGCGATGCCGAACCGTCCCGGATCCATCTCGAGCCGTGGCTGGCCACCAGCGCCAGTCTGATCTGGGACTTCAATGCGCTGTACTGGAAGGCGCTGGACCTGTGGGAGCAGGCCACTGGCCAGGCCTACGAGTCCGCTCTGCCGGGCGGGGAGAGCGACGCGCGCAACCGGGACTCGGTGCGCGAGATCATCGTTGACCTGTTCGCGCTGTGGGATTCGCTGGCCGAGCGCAACGCGCTGCCCGAAGAGCTGTACGTGGTCGAGATCGGCCCGGGCAACGGCAATCAGGCCACGACCTGGCTCGACGAGTTCGTCGAGCTGAACCGTAAGCACGGCAAGGAGTACTACCGGCGGCTGCAGTACCTGATGTGCGACTACTCGCCGCACGTCCTGGAACTCGCCCGGGCCGCGGTGGCCCACCACGCGGAGCACGTCAGCTCGTTCGTGCTGGACGCCACCCAGCCCCGGACCGCGCTGGGTTTCCTGCGATACAAGGTGTTCCTGATCTACATCTCCAACGTCTATGACAATCTGCCTACCGACGAGGTCGCGCAGATCGGTGGGCGCACCTACATCGTGCAGACCAGGGCCTACCTAGCTAAAGAGGCTGCCACCGAGATCGGGCAGCTGGTCTTGACCCAGCCCGACGGGGTACCGGAACTGATCCGCAAGTTGCTGCGGCTGGGCCCGGCCTTACTCGCGGAGGCTGCGCCTGCGCACTTCCCCTCAGTTGAGGTGGCGGTGGAGTTCTGGCGCCGTACCTGGGCGGCGTTGCGCTTGGAGGAGCGGTACCTGCCGCTGGCGGGCTTGGACCTCTACCAGATCGCGCCGACGGTGAGCGGGGAGATGCTGCGTCCCTTGCTGGAGTCCGGCGCCACCATCCGGATGCACGTCAACAACGGTGCGGTGGCCAGCTTCGTGGACACCATCCCGCTGCTGCATCCCTACGGCCGGCTGATCTGCCACGATCTGTTCGTCACCGACGTGCATGCTTACCGCACCGGTTTCCGCGGGCCCGGCAAGTACGACGGCTCGGTCGTGAACTGGCTCAACGGTCCGCTGCTGGCGCACATCGGGCGCCGGAAGGGCTTCGAGGTGGATTACCAGCGGTTCGCGCACCGGACCGGCACTAATATCGTCACCATGACCGCCCAGGTGAGGGACTGATATGACCCCCCTGCTGCCCACAACCGTCGTCGGGTCGTACTCGGTCCCCGAATGGCTCGAGCGGCTCAAGACCGACTACTACCGCAACCGGATCAGCCGCAGCCATCTCGGCGAGATCCACGACATGGCGATCAAGGCGGCGCTCAAAGATCAGGAGACGGCCGGGATCGACATCGTCTCCGACGGGGAACTGCGCCGGGACAACGACATCGACTACCTGCTGGCCCGGATACCGGGAGTGCAGATTCCGGTAACCGTCAAGTCGTTCTATTACGACTACTACGACATCGTCGTCGCCGATCCGCTGCCGACCGACCCGCCGTCGCTGGGCCTCGCCGACGACTATCGCTTCACCCGTCAGTACACGGACCGTCCGGTCAAATTCTCATTCACCGGACCGTTCTCACTGTCCCACCGGATCCACAACAAGGCGTATTCGGATTCCGCAGACCTGGTTCGAGCGTTGGCGCAGGTGCTCAACGCCGAGGCGCGGGCGCTGGCCGAGGCGGGTGCGGAGCTGTTACAGATCGACGAGCCGTTCCTGGCCGGCTACCCCGAGGACGTGAGGGTGGCGGTCGAGGCGATCAACATCGTGACCCAGGGCGTTGACGTCATCTGGGGGCTGCATGTCTGCTACGGCAACCGCTACGCTCGGCCATCATGGGAAGGGCACTACGACTTCCTGTTCCCCGCAGTACTCGACGCGAACGTGAACCAACTCATCCTCGAGTTCGGCCGCAAAGGTTACGAGGACCTGCATGTGATCCAGCAGCTCGGTTGGGACCGCGCGCTCGGGCTCGGCGTAGTGGACGTCAAGACCGAGCAGGTCGAGTCCGCGGATCTCATCGCCCAGCGCATCAGCAAGGCGCTGGAGATTTTCCCAGCCGACAAGTTGATCATCAACCCGGACTGTGGGCTGCGCAATCTTCCCGCCGACGTCGCCAGGTCGAAGCTGGCAGCGATGGTTGAAGGGACGGTCGCGGTCCGCCGCACGCTGCCTGCCCAGCCTGAAACCCAGTCCGATGGACACAAATCCCCGGAACCCCCAGTGGCACCGTCACACGTGACACCGTCGGAACCGACCGCCGAGCAAGGAGCGTGATCTGCGTGACCCAGCTGGAGAGCATCGAGTATCTGTTCACCTCCGAGTCGGTGACCGAGGGCCACCCGGACAAGATGGCCGACCAGATCTCCGACGCTGTGCTGGACGCGGCGTTGACGATGGACCCGAATTCGCGGGTGGCCTGCGAGACCCTAGTCACTACCGGGATGGTAGTGCTGGCGGGCGAGATCACCACGCCGGGCGTGCTGGACTACACCCAGATCGTGCGCGACATGATCTGCCAGATCGGCTATGACAACGGAATCTACGGTTTCGACGGGCACAGCTGTGCGGTGATGACCGCGCTGGACAAACAGTCACCGGACATCGCCCAGGGTGTTGACATGGCCGCGGAGCGGCGCGGGAAGCTGTCCGAGGACGAACTGGACAGCGCCGGTGCAGGTGACCAGGGAATGATGTTCGGGTACGCCACGAACGAGACCCCCGAGCTGATGCCGATGCCGATCGCGCTGGCGCACCGGCTGTCGCAGCGGCTGGCGAAGGTGCGCAAGGACGGCACGCTGCCCTATCTGCGGCCCGACGGCAAGACCCAGGTCACCGTCCGGTACCGGGATCACGTGCCGATCGGGGTGGAGAAGGTGCTGATCTCCACCCAGCACGCCGAGGAAGTCACCTCCGAGCAGATCCGGGCGGACCTGTGGGAGCACGTGGTGCACGCGGTACTGCCCGTCGACTTCTACAACGAGGCTGAGTTGGCGCGCAACCTGTTCGTCAACCCGACCGGGCGATTCGTGATCGGCGGCCCGGTCGGTGATGCTGGGCTGACCGGCCGGAAGATCATCGTGGACACCTACGGCGGGTTCTCCCGGCACGGGGGCGGCGCGTTCTCCGGTAAAGACCCGTCCAAGGTGGACCGTTCCGCGGCGTACGCGGCCCGCTCCGTGGCCAAGAACGTCGTGGCCGCCGGCCTGGCCGACCGGGTCGAGGTGCAGGTGGCCTACGCGATCGGCGTCGCCCGGCCGCTGTCGTTGTTTGTGGAGACCTTCGGCACCGAGCAGGTGCCTCGCACGATCATCGAGAAGTTGGTAGGTGAGCACTTCGACCTGCGTCCGGCGGCCTTCCGTAGCTACCTGGGGCTGCACCGACCGATCTACGCTAAGACCGCTGCCTACGGTCACTTCGGGCGCAACGATCCCGACTTCACGTGGGAGCGGACCGACAAGGCGGCGGAGCTGCGCGAGTCCGCCGGGCTACCTGCCAGCACGCAGCCGGCAACCGTTTAACAGGGCTAAGGGAGGCTATGGTGGGCATTATCGTCACAGGGTCAATCGCCACCGACTACCTGATGGTCTTCCCGGGCCGGTTCGTCGAGCAGATCGTGCCTGATCAGCTGGAAAACCTCTCGGTGTCCTTCCTGGTGGAAGATCTGGCGATCCACCGTGGTGGCGCGGCCGCCAACATCGCGTTCAACCTGGGTTGCCTCGGGCTGGCGCCGGCGTTGGTGGGCGCGGTCGGTGCCGACTTCGCCGAGTATGGGCAATGGCTGTCGGCGCATGGGGTGGACATCAGCGCGGTGCACGTCTCGCCGACCTTGCACACTGCCCGGTTCCAGTGCACCACCGACTCCGACCAGAATCAGATCGCATCGTTCTACGCTGGTGCGATGAGCGAGTCCCGCGATATCGAGCTGAAGCCGATCGTGGACCGCTTGGGCGGCACCGATCTCGTGGTGGTGGGGCCCAGCGACCCGGCGGCGATGCTGCGGCACACTCAGGAGTGTCGGGATCTGGGTTACCCGTTTGCCGCTGACCCCTCCCAGCAACTCGCCTCGCTGGAAGGCGACCAGATCAAGCAGCTGGTCGAAGGGGCGGCCTACCTGTTCACCAACGCCTACGAGCGAGGACTGCTGGAACGCAAGACCGGTTGGTCCGAGGAGGACATCCTGTCGCGGGTGGACGTCTCTGTGATGACCCGCGGCGCCAAGGGTGTGACCGTGCAGCGGCCGGGCGAACCGGTCATCTCGGTGACGCCGCCGCAGGAGGTGGCCAAGGCGGATCCCACCGGCGTCGGTGATGCGTTCCGAGCCGGCTTCCTTGCCGGAGCCCAATGGGGTGTGACCGACGAGCGGGCTGCCCAGCTTGGTTGCATGCTGGCCACGCTGGTTATCGAGTCGGTGGGGACCCAGGAGCACAGTTTTGCGCCTGAGACTTTCATGGAGCGATTCAGCGAAGCTTACGGACCCGACAGCGCGGCCGAGGTGGCTGACCACGTGCGCGCGTGACTACTAACTTCGAGGCAAGGAGTGCATTTCGATGACTGTGGCGCCTGCCGCTGAGAAAAAGCTACAGAGCCGCGCTGGTATTGACTTCGCTGTTGCGGATTTGAGTCTGGCTGATTTCGGCCGCAACGAGATCCGGTTGGCGCAGCATGAGATGCCGGGTTTGATGGCGCTGCGACGGGAGTATGCCGAAGTTTTCCCGTTGCGCGGAGCGCGGATCTCCGGGTCGTTGCATATGACGGTGCAAACGGCCGTGCTGATCGAGACCCTGGTCAGTCTCGGCGCCGAGGTCCGGTGGGCATCGTGCAACATCTTCTCCACCCAGGATCAGGCGGCGGCGGCGGTGGTGGTCGGCCCGCACGGCAGCGCGGAGGAGCCGGGTGGGGTGCCGTGTTTCGCCTGGAAGGGCGAGGCCTTGACGGAGTACTGGTGGTGCACCGAGCAGATGTTGACCTGGCCCGACGGGCAGGGGCCGAACATGATCCTGGATGACGGGGGAGACGCGACCCTGCTGGTGCACAAAGGGGTCGCTTACGAAAAGGCCGGAGTAGTGCCTGCCCCGGACGAGGAAGCTGATTCGGATGAGTGGAAGGTGTTCCTGGAGGTGTTGCGGGCCTCATTGACCGCGGCGCCCGGAAAGTGGACGGCGATCGGGGAAGGCATCCGCGGGGTGACCGAGGAGACCACCACCGGCGTGCACCGCTTGTACCAGTTGGCTGCGGCGGGGGAGCTGCTGTTCCCGGCGATCAACGTCAACGACTCGGTGACGAAGTCGAAGTTCGACAACAAGTATGGGTGCCGGCATTCGCTGGTGGATGGCATCAACCGGGCGGTCGACGTACTGATCGCCGGGAAGCTGGCGCTGATCTGTGGATACGGAGATGTCGGTAAGGGGTGCGCGGAGTCGCTGCGGGGCCAGGGTGCCCGGGTGGTGGTGGCCGAGGTGGACCCGATCTGTGCGCTGCAGGCCATGATGGATGGTTTCTCTGTCGACACCCTGGAAAACGTCGTCCATCGCGCGGACATCATCGTCACCGCCACCGGGAACAAGGACATCGTGACGGTCGACCACATGGCGCGGATGAAGCACCAGGCGATCCTGGGCAATATCGGGCACTTCGACAACGAGATCGACATGGCCGGGTTGGAGCGCCGGTCGGGTGCCCGTCGATTGGTGATCAAGCCGCAGGTCGACGAGTGGACGTTCTCAGACGGGCATTCGATCATCGTGTTGTCCGAGGGCCGGTTGCTGAACCTGGGCAACGCCACCGGGCACCCGAGTTTCGTGATGTCGAACTCGTTCTCCAACCAGGTGATCGCGCAGATCGAGTTGTTCACCAAGCACCAGGAGTACGACCGGGAGGTCCACACCCTGCCCAAGGTGCTGGATGAGAAGGTCGCCCGGATTCACGTCGAGGCCTTGGGTGGCGAACTGACCAAGCTGACCAAAGACCAGGCCGAGTACATCGACGTGGACGTCGAGGGCCCGTACAAACCAGCGCACTACCGCTACTGACCTACTCGTGAGTGGCATTGAGTGCCATAACACTGTTACGCACTCACGACCTCCGGAGGAGCACGATGGCCTTTCCCAGCGATCTTGAGATCGCCCGCGGTGCCACCCTCGCCCCGCTGGCGGAGGTTGGCGCCGCGATGAGGTTGGGTCCACACCTGCTCGAGCCATACGGCGAGCACGTCATGAAGGTCAAGCCGGCGGCCATCGACGAGCTGGCCGGGGCTCCCCGGGCGAAGTATGTGGTCGTCACGGCTGTCACGCCGACGCCACTCGGCGAGGGCAAGACGACCACCACGGTGGGCCTGGGCCAGGGCTTCGCGCACATCGGCAAGCGGGCCACGGTGACGATCCGGCAACCCTCGATGGGCCCCACCTTCGGGATCAAGGGCGGGGCGGCTGGTGGTGGCTACAGCCAGGTCGTGCCGATGGAGACCCTGAACCTGCACCTGACCGGAGACATGCACGCCGTGACCGCGGCGCATAACCTGCTTGCTGCGTTGATCGACAATCAGCTGCACCTGCGCGACGGTGCCGATCTGGACCCGCACAGCATCACCTGGAACCGGGTGCTCGACGTCAACGACAGGGCTTTGCGCAACATCGTGGTCGGGCTCGGTTCCCGGGCCGACGGCAATCCCCGGCAGAGCGGGTTCGACATCACCGCGGCCAGCGAGGTGATGGCGGTGCTCGCGCTGGCCACGTCATTGCAGGACATGCGGTCTCGGTTGGGCCGGATCGTGGTGGGCCAGACCTATGACGGCCAACCGGTGACGGCGGAGGATCTGCACGCTGCCGGGGCGATGACGGTCATCATGCGCGAGGCGATCAAGCCGAACCTGTTGCAGACGCTGGAGGGCACGCCGGTGCTGGTGCACGCCGGGCCGTTCGGCAACATCGCACACGGCAACTCGTCGGTGATCGCCGACCTGATCGGCATCCACTGCGGGGACTACCTGGTCACCGAGGCCGGCTTCGGGGCCGACATGGGCGCCGAGCGCTTCTTCAACATCAAGTGCCGCGCGTCGGGACTGCGTCCGGACGCGGCTGTGCTGGTGGCCACGGTGCGCGCGCTCAAGACCCACTCCGGCCGGTACAAGGTCGGGGCAGGCCGCCCGCTGCCCGAGGGCATGCTGGCGGAGAACCCGGACGACGTGCACGCCGGCGCTGCCAACCTTCGCAAGCAGATCGAGAACGTGCGGATCCACGGGGTGTCACCGGTGGTGGCGATCAACGCCTTCCCGACCGATCACCCGTCGGAGCACGCGGCCATCCGCGAGATCGCCGACAGCGTGGGTGCCCGTTCGGCGCTGTGCACGCACTTCGCCGAGGGCGGCAAGGGAGCTGCCGAACTGGCCGCAGCAGTCGCCGAGGCCGCCGAGGAGCCGTCGGAGTTCGCCTTCCTGTATTCCAACGACGCGACGCTGCGGGAGAAGATCCTCACCGTGGCGCTGCGGGTGTACGGGGCGCAGGGGGTGGAGTATGACCTCAAGGCATCCCGGCAGCTCGAAAGCTATGAGCGCAATGGATTCGGAAAGCTGCCGGTGTGCATCGCCAAGACGCACCTGTCGATCTCGTCGGATCCGACGCTCAAGGGCGCGCCGACCGGATGGGTGCTGCCGGTGCGGGAGGCGCGGGCCTCGGTAGGCGCCGGGTTCGTCTACCCGATCTGCGGTGATATGCGCACCATGCCGGGTCTGGGCGCCACCCCCGCTGCCACTCGGATTGACATCGATTCCCGCGGCGAGATCGTCGGCCTTTCGTGATGCCTGCGCGAAACGTTCCGATGTTGGACTGCTCGGTCAAGGACCTGCTGGTCCGCTTCGCCGCGAAGCAGCCCGCGCCGGGCGGTGGCGCGGCTGCGGCGTTCACTGCTGCGATGGCCGCGGGACTGCTCGGGATGGCTGCGCGGTTCTCGACCAAGCAACTGATCGACTCCGCGGGGCGGGCGGCGCAGGCCGATCGGCTCCGCAACCAGGTCGCTGCCCTCGCTGAGCAGGATGTCGAGGCCTATCAAGCCGTGCTCGATGCGTTCGCGCTACCCCGTGAGCTCGACCCGGAGGGTCGTCGCACGCAGATCCGGCGCACTTTGGAGCGTGCCGCCCAGGTGCCGGCCGAGATTGCCGAGGCGGCCAGTGGGATCGCCATCGAGGCGGTCCAGCTCGCTGAGCGGGGCAACTGCAACCTGCGTGGCGATGCCTTCACGGCGGCCACCCTGGCAGCGGCCGCGGCGCGGTCGGCCGCCGAGCTGGTCCGGCTCAACGTCGAGCTCGGTGATCTCGATGGTGACCTGGCTGACCAGGCAGCCCGAGTCGCTGATGTCGCCGCCGAGGCGGTGGCGGTGCTCAGCCGTTCGTGACAGGCTGACATCGAATCATGCCGGCAGACAGTTTTGCACTCTTCGATACCGCGATGGGCCGATGCGGCATCGCGTGGGGCGCGCGCGGCATCATCGGTGTGCAGCTTCCCGAGGTCAACGAGGACGCCACTCGCAGAGGTATTCTGCGGCGATACCGGGGGCGATGTCCTGATGTTGCCGAGGCGTCACCACCGCCAGCCGTGCAACAGGCGATCGACGGCATCGTCGCGCTCCTGCACGGCGAGATCGTCGATCTCTGCGCCATCGAGCTCGACATGGACCGCGTCCCGCCGTTTCACCGCCGCGTGTACCAGGTCGCGCGCACCATTGCGCCCGGCGAGACGATGACCTACGGCGAGATCGCAGCGCAGCTGGGATCGCCCGGGTCCGCACGGGCGGTGGGCCAGGCCCTCGCCCGCAACCCGTTCGCGATCGTCGTGCCGTGCCATCGGGTGCTCGCCGCCGGTGACAAGCTCGGTGGCTTTTCCGCCAACGGCGGCGCCACCACGAAGCGGCGGCTGCTGTCGATCGAACGTATGCACGCCGGTGAGGCACCGACGCTCTTCGACACCGACGGCACCGTCGGCTTCCCCTCGCCCGTCGCGGTCGAGCGCCGATAACCGATCAACGACTACAGCATCGTCTTGCCCGGCTCCGACGATGGCGAACTCAGGGTCGCGCGGCGCCCGTGGGTGCTGCGCGACATCCCCGACGGAGAGTTCCCCAACTCGTCCGGTGCGGCAGCGGCTCCGTCGGTCTGTTGGCCACTGACGAGTCTCCCCAGGATCCGGCGTCGAGCCGGGTCTCCGAGGCAGTCGAACGCGTCCACGAACCAACTCTTGCATCACATGTCAGGCGAGTCAATACTTTGCTCCGCATCTGCGGAATATTTTGTCGTGTATTTCCGCACATATGGTAGTTAATCGCGGCCGTGCTCCGCAGCAACGGTTGACAGTGCGGAGGGGTTTTCGCTTCGGGTGCAGAAACGGCGGCCCGGGTCTTGAGGGATGAACTCATGGGCGTCTCGTTGGGCGGTGAGCTGTTGCCAGACCGAACAGTTGTTCGCCTTTTTGGATCATGGGTGGGCGGCGGGCAGCGAGTAGCAGGGTCTTACACGGAGGTGCGGGCGTGGCCTCGTCGAGCAGCGCGCGACAGCGTCGTGAGGATGGCCGCGCTGATGCGTTGGCGCTCGCCTCACGGGATGGTGCTCCTCGCCGATCGATGTTTCGTAGCGCCTCTTGTCGCATTACCGAGTGCGCCGTGGAATCGTCCCGGCGAGCCCGGACATTGTCGGTACTTGTCCGAAAATCGTGTCGTGAGGCCGGTGTCGTCCCTACACATCTAAGTAACCTAAACCCCGCGGAGTAGTCGCAGGAGAGCCCGAGCTGGCCCCGATTCGCTCAGCTTTTTCGTACAGCACCGACAGCGCGCCTACCAATTTTTCACCCGTTTCGTTGATGCGTCCTACAGCGGGCACAATCACCTGCGCGTGCTCGGCGATCTCCTTCACATGCTCCAAGCAGTCGTCGAGATTGTTCGCGCTACGGTTGAGTAGCCCGCCAAGCGTATAGAGAAAGGCCGCCAGAACGGCGACAAACAAGCGCGTGCCGCACCGCATCGGCACCTACCTTCCGGCGAGCGCGATCACTCCAGGCCTATAGTGGTACCAGCAGATGCGGTTGGTCAAGCCGTACAAGCGTGCATATGCGGATTTATTGCGTATTTAAGCCCGCATCTATCTAGATCCTCGAACAGGGGATCACCGGGTATGGGGTCGGCACAGCTGTCCCTCACAGGTGTACGCCGCCGACCGATCTGCACCGTCCCTGGTCATGAGTGCTCCACGCCCCGTGGGCACCGCCTGAGGTCGGCGTGTAACGCCCGCGCGGACGTGTAGGCCGCGAGGTAACCGTCTCGGCAGTCCCGTAGCAAGCTGGTGGCGCTTGGCGGTCGTGGTTCTGAGATGGCGTCGGTGTCCGCACGAGGCAGCCGGGTGCGGACATAATGATGCGTGGGTGTGCCGAGCAGATCGATAAGCGTCAAGAGTGCACTGTTGATCTGAGTGAGGAGGCCACCGAGCGCTATCAACTCCTCACGGTCCAGCACCGTCTTCGGTAGCGTCCGGTTGACCTGATGGAGAATCTCGACGATCTGGTCGAGCTGGTCGACTGAATCGCTGCCGGTGAGCTGCAACGACATTGACACGGCGGTGCGCCGCCGGCGACCGGATATCCCGTTGATCATGACTCGAATAGCCGCGGACATGGCGGCTGCGGAGGCATAGCACGAGCCTCCGCGAGCAGCGCGGACAACGCCGGGTGCATCACGTGCACAACGCCTCCGACCCGGACCGCTCCACCCATCGACCCCAGATCTGTTGACCCTTCCACTCGCACCATGCGACTGGACTTACGGCTCAGTTGCGGACGCAATCACCATATATCTCTGCAACAGCGGTGCAAAGCTGCATGACACCTTGCACTTGCGGTCCATACAGTCCGTAGTCGCTCCCGACTCACGTGCCGCCCACTGGGGCGCCGGCGTGGCGGGGTGTCAGCCCGCGTGGATGATCGTGCCCACGTGCTCGCCGTGCAGGGCCTTCGTGATGTTCCCTGGCGTGCGCCCGTTGACGATCTGGATCTCCTTCTGATGCTTGGCATGCGCCATGAGCTCGAGCACCAGTGCGTCAATGGGCAGCGCGTCGAGGTTCATGGCCATCAGTTCGGTGACCCCCATTCGCGGAATGAGCTCTGGGGGGCTCCCCTCGGCGGTCGCCGGGTCGCTGGTGAACACACCGTCGACGTCCTTGACGTAGATCGTCCTGGCGGCACCGTAGGCGTCAGCCAGCAGGAACGCGCCGGTATCCGTGCGGTGCGGCGGGATCTTGCCCACCTCGGGTGGCAGCTCGTAAAGACCGTACGGTGGGAATCCGTTGGACACCGCGGCCCGGCTGGCGCTGAGGTGCACGGCGAGCTGGTGCGCGATCGTCGCATGTGACAGGTAGGAAACGCCCTGCTCGGCGAGCAACGCTGCGATGAGGTGTCCGTTCTGCTCGGCCTCGGAGGAGACCAGCGC
>JBOHGX010000144.1:0-14673 GCA_050700255.1 Pseudonocardiaceae bacterium | reverse complement strand
GTCACCATGAGCCGCGGGTTCCATGCCTTCTTCCGGCAGTACTACAACCTGCGTGCGCTGCTGCGCCGGGCCGATCCGCTGGGCCGGACACTCACGCCGCTGTCTGACTACCCGCTGATCGACGCCGATGGGCACCGCGACACCTTCGCCGGCCTGCCCCGCACACCACCGTGGAACGCGCTGGCCTTCGCTCTGGCCAGCCCGACCTTCCGGGTTCGTGACCTGGTCACCCGGATCGACCCGGTTGCCGCGCTACCCCTGATCGACGTGTCAGTGCCGGAGGTCTACTGGCGGTTGGACAACCAGGACGCGATGACGTTCCTGGAACGGGTGCGGTTCCCGGATGCGGCTCGGCACCTGGCGTTTTCGGTGTTCTCCCGCAGCTTCTTCGCCGATCCGCGGGAACTGTCGGCAGCCGAGCTGGCCACGATGTTCCACATCTATTTTCTGGGCTCGGCCGAGGGCCTGGTATTCGACGTGACCACCGAACCGTTCCCGCAGGCGTTGTGGGACCCGATGGGCGATTATCTGGCCGAGCTCGGCGTGGTGGTGCGCACCGGGGTGGCCGTCAAGGAGGTGGCGCCCGGGCAGGACCGCCGATTCGCCCTGCATGCCGGCGGCGACTCCGACGAGGTCGACGCGGTGGTGCTCGCGGCCGACGTACGTGGGCTGCAAGAGCTGCTCGCGGCGTCGCCCCAGCTCGGCGAGCCCGGATGGCGGGAACGCATCACGCGGCTGCGCACCGCCCCGCCGTTCCTGGTCTCCCGGTTGTGGCTGGACCGCCCGGTCGATCCCATCCGACCTGGGTTCCTGGGCACCAGCGGCTTCGGGCCGCTGGACAACGTCAGCGTGCTGGAGCGATTCGAAGGGGAGGCGGCCCGGTGGGTGCGCCGCGCCGGGGGCTCGGTGGTAGAGCTGCACGCCTACGCGCTGACCGGTGACCCGGCGCAGGTCAAACGGCAGCTGGTCGACGAGCTGCACCGGATCTACCCGGAGACCGCCGCCGCCGGCATCGTCGACGAGCGACATGAGCTGCAGGCCGACTGCCCGCTGTTCGCGCCAGGAACGTTCACCGATCGGCCCACCGTCACCACTCCCGACCCGGCCGTGATGCTCGCCGGCGACCTCACCCGGGTGGATCTTCCCGTTGCGCTGATGGAACGCGCTGCCACCAGTGGGTTGCTGGCCGCCAACGCGCTGCTAAGCAGGTGGGGGCTGCGTGGACACCCACTGTGGACGGTCCCCGTCCGCGGCCGGCTCGCCCCGCTGCGCGCAGCCGCAGCCCGCTTCGGCTGAGAGTCATCATGCGTGGGTGCGGCGGCGAAGTAGCCTCGATTCTCTGAACTCGGTCGCACTGGAGTGCTACTCCGCTGGTAGGCTACGCATATGGCGGTCAAGAAGATCAGCATCTCACTCGACTCGGAAGTCTTTGAGCGCGCGAAGCACGCCGCCGAGGCCGAGGGAGTCGCCCTCTCAACCTGGCTGTCCCAGGCGGCCGAGGAAGCGGCCGGAGTGGCCGAGGCCCGTGCGGCCCTGGCGGAGTACATCGAGGTGTACGGCCCTCCCGATGAGGACGCTATGGTCGAGACCCGCACTCGACTGGACAAAGCCGGTGTTGGGCAGCGGGAGACCGTCGACGAGGCCGCCGCCCGGATCGCCGCGCTGGCCCGGTTGCGCGGCGAGGTTACCGGCCGAGCCCGAGCTGCGAGCCGGATGACTCTCCAGCGACGACTCGTTCTTGACTCCGGCGCACTAACTAATCAACATCGAGACGACGCCCCGAGGCGAGACCTTCCGCAGCTGCGTGAAGGCATTCGAGGACGGTTACCGCCCCGATCTGCCGACCGGTGCTCAACGCGGACGTGTCCGTCGCGCTGGTCGGGTTCCGGTACGGCTCGCCGGTGCGGGATCGCCCGGAACTGTCCTATACCGAACTGGAGTTCGAGGCAGCCGACGAGGCTGGTCTCCCCCGGCTGGTGCTGCTGCTCGGCGACGAAGCGGAAGGCCCGAAGGATCTTTTCGTCGACGTGCAGTACGCCGCTCGGCAGGAGGCGTTCCGGGCTCGATTGACCGCCGAGAGCGGGCTGACCACAGCCACCATCATTACGCCTGAGGGGCTCAGCGAGGCGCTGTTCCAGGCGTTGCGCGATCTGCCGCACGGCTCGGTGCGTTGCATGGCCGCCAGCGCTGGCTGCTTATCTACGACAACGCCGAGGGCCCCCAGGCATTGGCCAGTTACCTGCCGGGCGGCGCCGGCCATGTGCTGATCACGTCCCGCAACCCGGACTGGCATGAGCTGGCCACCCTGGTGCCGGTGGACGTGTTCACCCGGGAGGAGTCGATCAGTCTGCTGCGCGGGCGGGTGCCGCGGCTGTCTGAGACCGACGCCGAGCGGGTCGCCGAGGCGCTGGAGGACCTGCCGCTGGCGGTCCACTAGGCAGCGGCGTTCCTGGCGGAGACCGGCTCGACGGTCGAGAAGTACCTCGAGCTGCTGGCCAGTCGCGCCGCGGAAATGCTCGCGCACGGGACGCCGGTGACCTACCGGGCCTCGCTGGCCGCCAGCTACCAGGTGGCCTTCGATCGGCTCGCCGTCGAAGAATCAGCCGCGCTGGATTTGCTCACCCTGGCCGCCCACTTAGCACCCGAGCCGATCCCGTTCACCCTGTTCACTGCCCACGCCGATCTGCTGCCCGAACCGTTGGCCGCCACGGTCGGGGACCCGCTCGCATTCGCCAGCTTGACTCAGGCGCTGCGCCGACGCGCGCTGGCCCGCATCAGCACCAACGGCTTTCAGCTGCACCGTCTGGTGCAAGCGATCCTGTTAAGCCGTCAGGCCGACGGCGCAGCGGGGGACGACACGGCTGCGGTTGCCCTCTGTCTGCTCCGAGAGACGGTTCCGGCCGATCCTTGGAACAATCCCGAAACCTGGCAGGTGTGGCGACAACTGCTTCCGCACGTCCTCACCGTCACCAGCCGGGACCCCGAGCCGACCGACGAGGATGTCGCTTGGCTACTTGACTCCGCCGCCGCTTACCTCCACACGCAAGGATCGCCCAGATTAGCTCGGCGCCTGTCCGAGCGGGCCTTCGAGCTGTACCAGCGGCTGCTAGGTGAGAACCACCCCGCCATCCTGACCTCGGCCAGTCACCTCGCCATGAGTCTGTATGCGCTGGGTGCGCATCAGCAAGCCCGCCGGCTCAACGAAGACGCCCTCATTCGCTCCCGCCGGATCCGGGGCGAAGACCACGCCCCGGCACCCTGGCTTTGGCCAACAACCTCGCCAATGTCCTGGGTGCGCTGGGCGAGCACCAGCAAGCCCGCCAACTCCACGAGGACACCTTCACCCGCTCCCGCCGAATCTTGGGGGAAGACCACCCCGACACCATGCGCTCGGCGATCAAGCTTGCCATCGGCCTACGCGAGCTGGGCGAGCACCAGCAAGCCCGTCAGCTCGAGCAGTACGTCCGCACCCACAGCAAGGGCTGACCACTCGCATTCTGGAGGCAGACTGCGGTGATTCCGGGTCTGATGACAACAATCTGTCTCCAGAACGCGGTCTGGGATCAGCCGGGCCAGCGGCCGGTGATGCGTAGCTCGTAACGGCGTTGCGCGTAGGCCAGGTCGTCACGCCATAGCCGGGCGGCGGCCCAGCGCATCGCCGGGCGCATCAGTGGCGCCCCGCGGCGGGCGACGGCGAATCCCGGGCGGGGTGAGCTGGCGATGGTCGCCTCGATCACCGCGGTTCGCGGATGGCCGGCGTCGTCGACACCCAGCGGCACGGCGTGGGTCTCGACGACGCTGCCAGCGCCTTCGCCTTCCAGGATGTCCATCACCACCGTCCGCGGCTCAGGACAGCTGAACGCCGCCCGCACGGGAACCCCGAAGCGCCGGGTGAGCCGGAACGCCACCTCCACCACGAACCGGTCCGCCTCATCGCTCGGTTCCTCAACCACCCGAAGCCCCACGAAGGAGTACGGGTGAAACCAGCTGCCGTGCCAAGGGTCGAGCCGGTTGGCGATCACGTCTTCGGGCTCGCAGCGACCGATCCCGGTGAACACCGCGTCCAGGCTGATGTCCGGGTCAGGCCGCCGCGCGAGCACTGGCGCGTCAAGCGGGTCCTCCCCGCCCACGGCGTCCAGCCGCACCCAGGCCAGCACGCCATCGTCGTAAGCCGGGAACGGGTCCCATCCCGGGCCACCGCGGGCTCCGATCGCCAGGCCGTGCCAGCGACACACCAGCTCACCGCCGGCCACCGCGCCCCGGCACAGTGGTGCGCCCAAGTGCGGGCACTCACCGGGACCGGCGTGCAGTGCACCGTCGGGGGTGCGCCAGGCCACCACCTCGATACCCGCGATGGTGCGCCCGAAGGGCCGGTCGTCGCGGACCTCCCGGCTCGCGGCGAGCACGTACCAGTTGCCCGACGGCCGGGCCAGCGCCCGTTTGAGGGCTGCCTCGATCAAACCCGGCCGAGCCTGTCGCCAGGTTGGCTGCTGCCCGGCCCAGGTCCAGGCCGGCAGCCGCCGCACCGGCACGCCCCGTGCGAACACCCGCCCCACACCCCTTCCAGCCACGTCCGGACCACTATTCGGTTCCACGTGGCGGCCGGCTCGGCTTCCAGGCCACTATTCGGTTCCCCTTGGCATCCCCAGCCGACGGTAGCGAACGTCCATTGCGTTACGAGGCGGGGACCGGTACGACTGACCGGGTGCGGTTGGTCGAGTACTTCCTTGCACGCGCAGCACACCTCGTTCACCCTCTCACGAAGGTCGCACCTGATGTCTGCCGAACTCCGCATCGAGTCCAACCCCGAGCTCGAAGGGGTTCCGCACACGGGTGAAGCGGTGTTGCCCGACGGTTACCTGGTCGAACCGCAGGCCGACGACTTCGAGCACGCGGAGGCCGCACCCCCGGACCCGCACTGGTACAAACGGGCCGTCTTCTACGAGGTGCTGGTTCGGGCGTTCAGCGACCACGATGGCAACGGCACCGGCGACCTGATCGGGCTGACCGGCAGGCTGGACTACCTGGAGTGGCTGGGCATCGACTGCCTGTGGCTGCCGCCGTTCTACGCTTCTCCGCTGCGCGACGGCGGCTATGACATTGCCGACTTCCGGGCCGTGTTGCCCGAGTTCGGCACCGTCGACGACTTCGTGACTCTGCTCGACGAGGCGCACAAACGGAGCATTCGGGTCGTCACCGACCTGGTGATGAACCACACGTCCGAGGCTCACCCCTGGTTCCAGGAGTCCCGCCGTGATCCGGAAGGGCCCTACGGCGACTACTACGTCTGGAGCGACAGGGACACTGCCTACTCAGACGCCAGGATCATCTTCGTCGACACCGAGGCATCGAACTGGACCTACGACCCGGTGCGCGGGCAGTTCTACTGGCACCGGTTCTTCTCCCACCAGCCTGATCTCAACTTCGAGAACCCTGAGGTTTGCGAGGCGATGATCGACGTGCTGCGGTTCTGGTTGGATCTCGGCATCGACGGCTTCCGGCTGGACGCGGTGCCTTACCTGTTCGAAGAGGAAGGCACCAACTGCGAGAACCTGCTGCGCACCCACGAGTTCCTCAAGCGCTGCCGCAAGGTGGTCGATGACGAGTTCCCTGGACGGGTGTTGCTGGCTGAGGCCAACCAGTGGCCCGCGGACGTGGTGGAATATTTCGGCGACCCCGCGGTGGGCGGCGACGAGTGCCATATGGCGTTTCATTTCCCGCTGATGCCGCGCATCTTCATGGCGGTCCGCCGGGAATCCCGGTTCCCGATCTCGGAGATCTTGGCCCAGACACCACCCATCCCATCCGGCGCCCAGTGGGGAATCTTCCTGCGCAACCACGACGAGCTGACCCTGGAGATGGTCACCGACGAGGAGCGCGACTACATGTACAGCGAGTACGTGTCGGATCCCCGGATGCGGGCCAACATCGGCATCAGGCGGCGACTGGCGCCATTGTTGGACAACGACCGCAATCAGCAAGAGCTGTTCACGGCGCTGTTGCTGTCGCTGCCCGGTTCGCCCGTGCTGTACTACGGTGACGAGATCGGGATGGGGGACAACATCTGGCTTGGTGATCGCGACTCGGTGCGCACGCCGATGCAATGGACCCCGGACCGCAACGCGGGTTTCTCCACGTGTGACCCGGGTCGCATCTACCTACCGGTGATCATGGATCCGGTCTACGGCTACCAGGCGCTCAACGTCGAGGCGCAGTCGAACTCCTCCCAGTCACTGCTGAACTGGACTCGGCGCATGATCTACGTGCGCAAGGCACACCCGGCTTTCGGGCTGGGCGACTTCACCGAACTCGGCTCGTCCAACCCCAGCGTGCTGGCCTACCACCGCAACCACGTCGACGAGACCGGCCACGACCTGATCATCTGTGTGAACAACCTGTCCCGCTTCCCGCAGCCGGTGGAGCTCGACCTGTCCGAACACGCGGGCGGCGTCCCGGTCGAACTGACCGGCGGGGCGCATTTCCCGCCGATCGGCGAGCTGCCCTACCTGCTCACGCTGCCCGGACACGGCTTCTATTGGTTCCAGATCATCCTTCCCGACACCGAGCGTCACACATGATCAGTCCAATTGACCTGCTCGCCGATACCGCGAACGCACTGGCGACGATGCTGCCTGAGCAACGCTGGTTCGCCGGCAAGGGCCGTCCGGTGCGAGCTGTTACCCCGGTGCGCGCCACCGATCTGGGCGGGTCCGATCCGCGGCTGGTGCATGCGGTCATTGAGGTCGACCAAGGTGAGCCGCATCCGGATCTTTACCAGCTGCTGTTCGGGGTCCGTGGCGACCTTCCGGACACCCTGGGCCACGCCTGGGTAGCCGCCATCGGAGACCACGCGGTGTACCAGGCGGTGCACGACCCGGAACTCACCGCCGTGCTGCTGGATCTGATGGCTAAGGGCGCCGACGTGGAGGGTCTGCGCTTTGCCACCGAGCCAGGCGTCACGCTGGACACCGAACTGCGTTCCCGCCCGGTCGGAGCCGAGCAGTCCAACACCTCACTGGTGTACGGGCAGACCTACATCCTCAAACTGATCGGCAAGCTGGCCGTCGGCGCCAGTCCCGATCTGGAGCTGCATCGCGCGCTGGCCGCCGTGGGATGCGCCCACATCGCCGCGCCGCTGGGCAGTATCGAGGGCACGCTGGGCACCGGCAGCCACCGAGGCAGCGAGGGCGACACCGTCACCTACGGGATGCTCACCGAGTTCCTGCGCGGCACCGCCGACGGCTGGGCAATGGCCACCGCGAGCGTGCGGGACCTGATGGCCGAGGACCTGCGGCCCGACGCGACACCCGGCCCCTTCGAGCACCCGCAGCCCGAGGACGTCGGGGGTGATTTCGCGTCCGAGGCGCACCGGCTGGGCCACGCGGTGGCCGCTGTGCACGCTGACTTGGCCACCGCGCTGGGCAGCGCGCCGGCCCCGGCCGGCTACCTCGACGTGCTGGCTGACCGTATGCACGGCAAGCTGGACGGAGTGCTCGCCCAGGTGCCCGAGTTGCTGCCGCACGAGACCGCACTGCGAGGCGCCTTCGATGCGGTGCGTGGACTGGCCGACCCCGTGATGATCCAGCGAATACACGGCGACCTGCACCTCGGCCAGGTGCTGCGCAGTGTCACCGGCTGGGTGCTGATCGACTTCGAGGGTGAACCGATGGCCTCGCTGGCCGAGCGCATCGCCCCCGACTCCCCACTGCGCGACATCGCCGGGATGCTGCGGTCCTTCGATTACGCGGCCCACCACCTTCCGCTGGGCGACGCCGACCCGCAACAACACAGCGCGGTAGCGCTGGCCTGGGCCAGCCGCAATCGGGAGGCGTTCTGCGACGGCTACGCGCAGGTCACGGCCGATCCCCGGGAACAGGCCATCCTGTTGCGCGCCTTCGAGTTGGACAAGGCCGTCTACGAGGTGGGCTACGAGCACAACAACCGCCCGCTCTGGTTGCCGATCCCGCTGGCCGCTGTCGACCGTCTCCTCGCCCAACCGTAACCGCCTGAACGTTCCGAACTGGACTGGAGAATTTCCCGCCTACCTGCAGTCGTACTGAAGTACTACCGCCTCTGGTAGAATGGGCGAATGGCAGTCAAGAAGATCAGCATTTCGCTCGACTCCGAGGTCTTCGAACAGGCGAAACACGCCGCTGACGTTGAAGGCATCGCACTGTCGGCCTGGCTGTCACGGGCCGCGAGCGAAGCCGCCGATCTGGCGGCAGCCCAGGCAGCGCTCGCAGAGTACATCGAGGTGTATGGCGAGCCGGACCCCGACGCCACGGCACAAGCCAGAGCTGAGCTCGACGCGATCGGATTCTGGAAGCCGGAGACGGCCGAGGAAAGGGCCGCCCGGTTGGAGGCGCTCGCGCGCCTGCGCGGCGAGGTACCTTCCCAGACCCGTCGACGGGCCGGATGAACAGCCGCCTTCAGCTGCTGCTCGATGCCGGCGCCCTGATCAGCGCGGAGGCAAATCCACACGGCAAGACCGTCGCGGAGTGTCAGCTAGCGCTGCTCGCGCGACGTCCCGCCTTGTTGCCCGCGGTGGTCTTCGCTCAAGTGTGGCGAGCAAGCCCCCGGCAGCATGTACTTTCCAAGATTCGCCAGATGTGCCGGGCCATCCCTTTCACCACGAAGACCGCTGACGACGTCGGGCGCCTACTCGCTCGAAGCCGGACCTGCGATGTCGTCGATGCGGCTGTGATCGTGGCCGCTATCGAGCACAACGCCGCGGTGCTCACCTCTGACCCTAAGGATCTGGCGAAGCTCGCCAGCGCCGCCGAGTACCCAGTCCGCCTGCTGGCGGTCTGAGCGTGCCCGCAGCGGTCTAGGCTCCGGCTATGTCCAAGCCGTCCCTGCTCACCCCCCAGAGCACTGACTTCCCACGTTGGTATCAGGACGTCATCGCGCGTGCCGAGCTGGCCGACAACGGTCCGGTGCGCGGCACGATGGTGATCAGGCCGACCGGCTACGCGCTGTGGGAGCGAATGCAACGCGAGGTCGATGACCGGATCAAGGCCGTCGGCGGGCGCAACGCCTACTTCCCGCTGTTCATCCCCGAGTCTTACCTCAAGCGTGAGGCCGAACATGTCGAGGGCTTCAGCCCCGAGCTGGCGGTGGTGACCCACGCCGGGGGAAAGCAGCTCGACGAGCCGGTGGTGGTCCGGCCCACCAGCGAGACGATCATCAACGCGTTCTTCTCCCGGTGGGTGCAGTCCTACCGCGACCTGCCGATGAAGCTGAACAACTGGTCCAACGTGGTGCGCTGGGAGATGCGTCCGCGGGTGTTCTTGCGCACCACGGAGTTCCTGTGGCAGGAGGGGCATACCTGCCACGCCACCGAAGCGGAGGCACGGGCCCACGCCCGGGAAGTCCTCGAAGACGTCTACGGCGCCTTCATGACCGACGTGCTGGCGATGCCGGTTGTGAAGGGACTCAAGACCGCGCGGGAGCGGTTCGCGGGTGCCACCAACACGCTCACCTGCGAGGCGATGATGAGCGACGGCAAGGCGCTGCAGATGGGCACCAGCCACGAACTGGGCCAGAACTTCGCCCGGGCCTTCGATGTGCGGTACCTGGCCGCGTCCGGTCAGCGAGAATACGTCTGGCAGACCTCCTGGGGGGTGTCCACCCGGATGGTGGGCGGGCTGATCATGTGTCATGGCGACGACGTCGGGCTGCGAGTACCACCCCGGCTCGCGCCGGTGCAGGCGATCGTGCTGGTCGTCAAGGACGACCCGGAGGTCCGGACCCGGGCACACCAGGTCGTCGACGAGCTCAGGGACGCCGGGACCCGCGCTGAGCTCGACGAGCAGACCGACGTCAGCTTCGGGCGCCGGGCCATCGATGCCGAGCTCAAAGGAATTCCCATCAGGATCGAACTCGGACCCCGCGACGTCGCCGCGGGCAAGGCCGTGCTGGTCAGACGCGTTCCGGGGACAAAAGAGCCGGTGGCGCTCACCGCCTTGGTGCCCGAGACCAAGGCGGCCCTCGACGCCGACCAGCAGGCTCTCTACGACCAGGCACTGGACCGCCGGGAGGCAGCGTCACCGCACGTCGAGTCCATCGAGCAGGCGCGGGAAGCAGCCGCCCACGGCTGGGCTCGTATCGCCTGGTCGGCACTCGGCGAACAGGGCGAAGCACACCTCACCGAGCACGCCGTGACGGTCCGCTGCCTCACCCGCGCCGACGGCAGCCTGCCCGACAGCTGCGAGGAACCTGACCTCATCGCCTGGATCGGCCGCTCGTACTGACACAGATGCCCGCGAACCGACACACTGGAGGGCAGACACAACCCCCGGGGAGGACGTGACCGTGCACGCCGCAGACCATGCGACTTCGGCACCGCTAGCCGACGAGGTTCGCAAGCTGCTCGTCGGGGCCCACCACGACCCGCATTCGGTACTCGGTGCGCACCCGCACCCCGAGGGCACAGTGGTCCGGGTGCTGCGCCCGCATGCCGACGCGGTGACGGTGCTCGCTCACGGTGAGGAGTACCCACTGGAGCGCGACGCCGAGGGCCTGTTCCACGGCGTGACGCCCGGGCCCCCCGACGACTACCGGCTGCGGGTTCGCTATGGCGAGCACACCGAGATCACCGACGACCCCTACCGCTGGCTGCCGACGCTGGGGGAGGTCGACCTGCACCTCATCGGGGAGGGCCGCCACGAGCGGTTGTGGGAAGCGCTCGGCGCGCACGTGCGGACCTACTCCACCCCTGGCGGTCCGGTCGAGGGAACTTCGTTCGCCGTCTGGGCACCGCATGCCCGGGGGGTGCGGGTGTGCGGCGACTTCGACGGCTGGTCCGGGGTGGCCACCCCGCTGCGCTCGCTGGGCCCGGCCGGGGTGTGGGAAGTCTTCCTGCCCGGCGTCGGTCCGGGTGTGCACTACAAGTTCCGCCTGCTGGGCCCGGACGGCAAGTGGCACGAGAAGGCCGATCCGATGGCCCGGGCCACCGAGATTCCGCCGAACACGGCCTCGGTGGTCGCTGCCCCCTCGACCTACGAATGGGGCGACGATCAGTGGCTCGCCGAACGCGCACAGCGGCAGCCCGTGACGGAGCCGATGAGTATCTACGAGGTGCACCTGGCCTCGTGGAAGCAGGGCCTGGGCTATCGGGAAATGGCCCACGAGCTCGTCGACTACCTGACGGCAACCGGGTTCACCCACGTCGAACTGCTGCCCGTAGCCGAGCACCCATTCGGCGGCTCCTGGGGATACCAGGTCACTTCCTATTTCGCGCCAACGTCGCGCTTCGGTTCCGCGGACGACTTCCGCTACTTCGTCGACACGCTGCACGCCGCCGGGATCGGTGTGTTCGTGGACTGGGTGCCGGCGCACTTCCCGCGCGACGAGTGGGCGCTGGCCCGCTTCGACGGTGCACCTTGCTACGAGCACGCCGACCCGCGACGGGGGGCGCACCCGGAGTGGGGCACCCTGATCTTTGATTTCGGACGCAAGGAGGTGCGCAACTTCCTGGTAGCCAACGCGCTGTACTGGCTCGAAGAATTCCACCTCGACGGGCTGCGGGTGGACGCGGTGGCATCGATGCTATACCTCGACTATTCTCGCCAGCCGGGGGAATGGCTACCCAATATCCACGGTGGACGTGAGAACCTGGACGCGGTGGCATTTCTGCAGGAGATGAACGCCACCGTCTACAAAAGACACCCAGGCGTCGTGACGATCGCCGAGGAATCCACCGCCTGGCCCGGAGTCACCAGGCCCACCCATCTGGGCGGCCTGGGCTTCGGTTTGAAGTGGAACATGGGCTGGATGCACGACACCCTCGACTACGTCGGCCACGATCCCGTGCACCGCACCTACCACCACAACGAGATGACCTTCTCGCTGATGTACGCCTGGAGCGAGAACTTCGTGTTACCGATTTCGCATGACGAAGTGGTGCACGGCAAGGGCTCGCTGTGGACCCGGATGCCGGGCGACGACTGGAACAAGGCCGCCAACCTGCGGGCCTTGCTGGCCTACATGTGGGCCCACCCCGGCAAGCAGCTGGTGTTCATGGGCAGCGAGCTCGGGCAACCCGCCGAGTGGGCGGAGAACCGCTCGCTGGAGTGGTACCTGCCCCACCACCCACTGCACGGCGGGCTGCTGCGGCTGGTCGGCGACCTCAACGCCATCTACCGGTCACACCGCGCGCTCTACAGCCAGGACACCACCCCGGCCGGCTTCGAGTGGATCGACGCCAACGACGCTGCCGGTAACGTGCTGAGCTTCCTGCGGTGGGGCGACGACGGGTCGGTGCTTGCTTGCGTGGCGAACTTCGCTGGAAACCCACACGAGGACTACCGGATCGGTTTACCCTGGCCGGGACGCTGGCGTGAGGTGCTCAACACCGACGCCGCGAACTACGGTGGCTCCGGGGTCGGCAATCAGGGCGAGGTTGTCGCCGGCGAGCAGCAGTGGCACGGCCGGCCCTACTCCGCGCTGCTGCGGTTACCACCGGCTGGTGTGCTTTGGCTTGCCCCTGCGACTCTCGAAACCTGATGCTGGCCAGTCATAGGAGGTAGCCACCACCCGGTTAGGCCGGATGGACTCAAGATGGCAGTGCCTACAAGCAGTAGGCTGGTGGGCTCGTGGTGCCGGTTCACAAGGTGTCTGATCGGTGGGTCAGAGAGTTTGAGACGTGACCACACGGAGTTACCTGGTGGCCAGGGCCGCGTCCCTCGGCCATCAGTCAGTCTCGCCCAGGAGTGGGCGCACGCTATCTCCACCACCGCCTACGTGCCGATGTCGCTTCCCGATATCCACCGCTACCTGCAGGACCTCACCGAGCGGCTGGTGGCGGCGCTATCCGGTCCTTCGGTAGACACCCAGGCCGCTTCCGACGTCGGCGCCCGGCTGGCGAGCCGGGGCTTCACCGGTCCGCGGAGCCTATCCTGCACGGTCGAGTTGTTGGGCCGGGCCTTGCCCCGCACCGCGGACAGCACGGTCGACACATCCTGCAGCCGGGTCATCGAGCTACTTGGTGCGCTGGCAGCGGGCTATTCGTGGGCGTTGCGCAACCGTGTCTTCGAACAACAGGAAGAGATCAAGCAGGCGCTGTCACAGGCATGGCATAACGTCGAGAGGGATCTGCGGGCTAGTGAGGCACGGCTGCGCGAAATGTTCGACACCTCCCCGGTGGGTATCGCGATCAGCGAGTCCGGCGGGAGGATCGTCCAGGCAAATCCGTCACTCGGCGAGATGCTCGGATACTCGCCAGACGAGCTGCTCGGACGTCAACTCAGCGAGCTGTTCTGCCCTGCTGATGGACCCATGGTGCAGGGGCATTACCAGGGCCTGGTGGCTGGCCGGACGTCACGGTTCCGGACTCGCTGCACGCTGCGCCGCGCGGATGGCGAGACCGCGTGGGTCTACCTGGCCGCCTCGGTACTGCTTGGCACCGAGCAGGTGCCCCAGTACCTGACCACGATGGTCGACATCACCGACGTGCACCTGCTCGAGCAGCGGCTGAACCACCAGACATTGCATGATCTCCAGACCGGCCTGCCCAACCGGCAGTACTTCGTCACCCATCTGGAAAAGGTATTGGGACAGCTCGAGCGGTCGGCCGTAGTGACTCTGCTGCATCTCGATCTGGACGGCTTCTCCGCAATCAACGACGGGCTCGGACACCACGCCGGTGACCGGCTGCTGGATGTGGTCGCCAGGCGACTCGAAGCGGTGGTCGCCGACCAGCAGGCGATGGTGGCACGACTCGGAGCCGACGAATACGCCATCCTCATCGAACCCGGAGATTCCGTCCCGGACGTCGGCGCCTTGGCCGAAGTCATCAATACCGAACTCGCGCAGCCCTGCTACCTCGACGGGATCGGGGTGGCGGTCACCGCGACAATCGGCGTCGTGCAGCGCCGGGTCGGCGCGTCCAAACCCGAGGAGCTGATGCGCGCCGCCAGCGCCACGCTGCGCCGCATCCGTGGCCGAGGCAAGCGGCAGTGGACCCTGTTCGACCCCGACATCGACGCCGCCGACCGCGCGGAACTCCGGCTGGCCGCGGCGATGCCCGGTGCTCTGGAGACCGGTGAGCTGCACGTGACCTACCAGCCGGTGGTGACGCTGAACCGCCGCCAGCTGGTGGGCATCGAGGCGGCTCTGTGCTGGCACCACCCGCAGCTCGGTGTGCTGTCGAATGAACAGTGCGTACAGGCCGCGGAGCGGACCGGTGTTGTGCATGAGGTCGGTCAGTGGTTGCTGCGCACTGCCGCTGAGCAGGCCATGTCGTGGCAGCAACGCCGGGGTGGCGGCGTGCCTGCGGTCGTCGTCAACCTGACTCCCTCCCAGGCCCAGGACCCCGACCTGGTGGCGAGGGTAGGAACAATTCTGAAGCAGACCGGTCTTGCGCCGGCCAAGTTGGAGCTGCGGGCGCCGGTGGCAGCGATTCGCACGGTCAGTGGTGAGCTCGTTGGCGAAGGCGGTGGCCATGCCGAGGACAACCTGCGGGTGCTTGCCGACTTGGGTGTGCGCACGGGGCTCTACGACTTCGGTGGCGGCATCGGCGGATTGCGCTGCCTGGCCGATCTCTCGGTGTGCGCGGTGCGAATCGCTGAGCCGGTCTCCCAGCAGGTAGCCGCCGATCCATCCCGGATCCTGTCGCAGGCGGCGCAGGCATTGGTGCACATTGTGCGTGCCGCCGGGGTCGACGTGGTCGCC
>JBOHGX010000143.1:0-14141 GCA_050700255.1 Pseudonocardiaceae bacterium | reverse complement strand
GAGTCGATGCCGCTGGCCGGGCTGGTACTCAACCGAACGCATCCAATGCTCGCCGACCTCCCGGCGGCGCGGGCCGAGACGGTGGCCGAGGCGCTGGAACGGGGAGGGAAGGCGCCACTGGCCGCAGCGGTGCTGCGGCTGCACGCCGACCGGGTGACCCTCGCCAGACGGGAACGTCGGCTGCTGGCCCGGTTCCGGCGGGCCCATCCGGCGGTGGCGGTGGCCACAGTGCCCGCGCTGACTGCCGACGTTCACGACCTCCCGGGGTTGCGCGAGATCGGCAGGCTGTTGACCACGGCGCAGCCCGCCGTCAGCCGTGATTGAGCGTGGTACTGCGACGCGCCCTCGAGCAGCTCTGCCCAGTCGCGGACGTCCGGGCGGCGGTGCAGCAGCGCACGTCGTTCCCTTTCGGTCATGCCGCCCCACACGCCGAATTCGATCCGGCCGTCCAGCGCCTCAGCCAGGCAGTGCAGCCGTACCGGACACCCGGTGCACACGATCTTGGCCTGACGTTGCGCAGCGCCCGCCACGAACAACTGGTCCGGATCGTGCGTCGCGCAGGCACCGCGTCGCCGCCAGTCGGCGACCTCCACCTGATCCATGGCCCCATGGCTCGCCGGCCTCCCGTCGTCTCACCCAGCACGGATCCGAGGCTTTGACGCAAACTTGCCTAGAGCCGGTTCCCGTGCGCGGGAATGCTTGACCTTGCCCATGGGGCAGGCCGGATCGTAGGGCGGCCGGGTGAGAAGCGCCCGGCGCGGAGGATGTTCAGGTGAGCGTCGAAGAAGGTCCAAGCCCGCTCGGTGGCTGTGCGGCGGTGGATCCGCTGGTGAGCATCGGGGTGTTCGCGCGCCGGTCGCGGTTGTCGATGAAGGCGCTGCGGCTTTATGACCGGCTGGGCTTACTGACACCCGACCACGTGGACCAGGACAGCGGCTACCGCCGGTATCGAGAGAGTCAGTTGGTAACCGCCCGCTTGGTCGCGCAGCTGCGGCGGCTCGACATGCCGCTGGTCCAGATCGAGCAGGTGGTGTCGACGCCGGGCCCGCTCGCCGCTGCGCTGATCGAGTCTTACTGGGAGGCGGTCGAGCGTCGTATCGCGTCCCAACGGGAGTTGACGGCACACCTCCGGATCCAGTTGTCAGGTGGAGAAGGGAGTTACGCGATGTTCGACATTCACCAACGAGAGGTGCCCGAACAGCTGGTACTCACCGAGCAGCGGCATGTGCACGCCGTGGAGCTGCCCGACTGGCTCCGGGCGGCGATGGATCGCTTAGACAAAACCGCGCAGCCGCACGGGGGTCTGGCCGGCTCGTGGTTCGTCGTCTACCACGGAGAGGTCGACGAGGACAGCGATGGTCCAGTCGAGGTCTGCGCGCCGATCAACCCGGCACACGAGGCCTCAGGCGACGTGTCGATGCGCCGCGAGCCCGCGCACCGGGAAGCCTATGTCCGGCTCAGGAAAGCTCAGGTGGAGCATCCACAGATCCTCTCCGCCTATGACGTGGTGGAACAGTGGATCAGGTCGCGGGGACTGACCGACGCCGGCTCCCCGCGCGAGGTCTACTTCACCGACTTCGACCCGGCCGGGCCGGCAGATGAGGTGTGCGACGTGGCCTACCCGATTCGATGAACGAATCGTTCGCCGCTCACCGCCGGCCTTCCAGGTTGTGCTCTTCGAGGGTGTAGAGCCGGATCTCGATGCCATCTGGGTCGTGCAAGCCGACGAGCACCCAGCCGGCGTGGCCGGTAACGATCCCGCCGTGCGGCTCGCCGAGCCCGTCTAATCTGCAGCCAACCCTCCAGGTCAGATCGGCTGGGCACCCCGAGAGCGATCGGGTCGAAACCGGCCAGTGCGGCAGCCCGTACGGGGTCGTGGCGAGCAGCGAGTTGCACGCTGCCGTCCGGACTGCGCAAGGCAACGCCCATCAGCACGCCATCCTCAAGCGCGGAACAAGATATGTGCGGCGCAGGGCGGCCTGGTCGGGCAGGTCGATGGGGGGCAAGGACTGCCCGGTGACCTTGTGCAGGAGGTGATCGGCTAAGGCGGGATTGCGTGCCAGCACAGGGCCGTGCAGGTACGTGCCGACGACACGGTCGGTGAGCACTCCTTCGGTGCGATGCCCCGTGCCGTCGCTGGTGCCGTTGCCGATACCGGTGACCACTCGTCCCAACGAGGCTGTGCCTGCGCCGAGGGTGGTGACACCGCGGTGGTTTTCGAAACCGGTCAGCGAGCCGACGCCGGGTACCGCACAAGTGCTCAGCACCTCGCCGACGGCGCGCTGGCGGCCGGGGGCTGTGGCGAGGTCCAGCAGGCCTAGTCCCGGGTACTGATGACCGCTGGCATCGCTCAACGACCGCCCCAGGATTTGCAGTCCGGCGCACACGGCGAGGGTGATCGCGCTGCTTTCCAGTGCCCGATGTAGCGCGTCATGATGACGCAGCCAGTCTGCGGCGAATTGTTGAGCGGCGTCCTCCCCGCCACCCAACACGTATATCGCGCATGTCGTCGCCGGGACGTCGCGAGCAGTGATAGTAAGAATCTCGGCGGAAATGCCGCGCCAGTGTAGCCGTCGAGCCAATATCGTGGCATTGCCGGCATCCGAGTACGTTCCCAGGATATCTGGCAACAGCAGGCCGATCGTGACTGTCGACTCTGCGCTCACCCGACTGCTTGCCGTTCCTGGCTCAGCCGGTGGCGGAAGTAACGAAAGGCGGTGTAGTTGGCCACCACGTCCACGGCCCCCTCCGGTAGTGCCGCCAGGGCGGCCACCGGGTCGGCGACGGTCTGGTGCTCCAGCCCGGCATAGCTGAGCCGGACACCGAGGTCTGCGGCACGTTCTCCGCTGGCCACCACCGGACGGGAGCTGAGCTGTTCGAACGGAACGTCCCACAGCCAGGAGGTGTCTCTCCCGTCAGCCTCCCTGGCGTTGATGATCACCAGCAGCGGCGTCGGCTCACTCAGTATGGACAGCATCCCGGCCCATCCAGCCGGGTTCTTGGCCAGCAGCATGCGCAGGTTCTGCGCTCCTCGGTGCACCGTGGCGTACCGGCCGGCCACCACCTCCACCTGGCGCAGTGCTGGGGCGGCCTGGTCGGCCGGGACACCGACGGCGCAGGCGCCGGCCAGCGCCAGGACGCCGTTGCCCATATTGATCTGGCCGGGCAACCGGATTTCCAGTGGTAGCAACGTGTCTACGGTGCATGCCTTGCCGTCCTCGATCCACCAGTCCGGGGTGGGTCGGGCCAGACCGCACGCACACTCCCACCCCTGCTCACCAGGGCCATCGCCGGCAGGCCCGATAGTGACATCGGAGTTCGGGAAAGTGAGGATGTGGCCACAGCGCGGACAGGTTGCCACGTCACCCAACCAGCTGGCTCCTGCCGCCACCCACACTGCGCGCGAAGCCGTCCCGACCGCCGACACGACCATCGGATCATCAGCGTTGGCCACGACCACCGTGTCCGGGTGCCGGGTCAACGCACGCCGGATGGCGGCCGCGATCGCCCCAACTTCAGTCGCTCGGTCCAGTTGGTCACGGGTCAGGTTCAGCAGAACCACCACCATCGGGTCGACTGCGTCGGCGATGGCAGCCAGGTGCAGCTCGTCAACCTCGATCACCGCGTAGTCGGCGTCCGGAGCATCGGCCAGCGCCGCCACTACCCCGTCGGACATATTCGAGCCGCCGGCGTTGTGCGCCAGCGGCCCTACAGTGCGCACCGCCGCCGCGATCAGATGATTGGTCGTGGTCTTACCGTTGGTCCCCGACACCAACACCACCCGCCGCCCAGCCGCCAAGCGCTGCAATGCACGGTGGTCCAGGGCCAACGTCACCCGACCACCGATGATCGACCCGGTCCCCAGTCCCAGGCGCCGGGACAACGCCGCCGCCGCCAACCCCGCCTGCACGGCAACGCGCGTCCACCACCCCAACCGGTGTTTCCGGGGACGCAGTACCGCCGCCGGCTCCACCCCGTATGTCCGCACCATCGTCGCCCCCAAGCCTGTCCGCCCTTCGTCGGAGGCAAGTGGGCACCAACACCGCCCACTGACATGCGCCTGACAAAGGTCCCACCGTGGCCTGATCGCCCCCGTCAGCCATGAGAGGGCTGACTTCAGTATTCCCACCAGGGCAGCTCTTATTCAACATTCCGTTGGGTGTCCACTTAGCCCCAGGTCTTGACCAGGGCGGCAGACCGTACGACCACCGCACGGCGGAGCGTTGCGGCGGTCGCCGTGCCCGGCAGAAGAGGCCGCGATAACGGCATGGTCACCTGGTGCGCCTGATGAGCAGGGTGATCAAATAGCTGGCTGCCTGCTCCACGCCCGCCGACTCAACCCTGCTCAAAGGCCGTGTGCACGTACTCCGTGCCGCGCTTCTCGCCTCGCCTCTCCAGCAGACCGCGCTCGGTCAGACGACGCAACATGGATCCTGCAGCGGTGCGCTCAAGACCGGTGAGCATGCGCACATCTTCATTGCGGATGGCACGATGCTTCGCAGCATCGAGCACCAGCTGCTCAATCTCCTCGTCGGTCATGCCATGAGCCGCGCCCCGGATCAAGGCTCGGTTCAGTAGATAGTAGGCACCTCCGCGCCGGCCGTGCTGGGTGAGGAATCCCTGGTCACGCAAATGCTTCAGCGCCGCCCGTGCCTCTTCTCGGTCCAGGCCTGTGACCTTGCGAGCCTCTGCGTTCGTCAAGCGACGTGCCATCGTTGATTCGCCAGCTTCGATCAGCGCGCCGCCCTCGAACAGTGGAATACCAAGCCGCCATCGGTGTTGCTGAAGGCGACGAACACCTCCTGGAGCGGCTTGCCACCAAGACCTATCTTCAGCTCGATACGATCGGTCTCACGATCGATCAAAGAACGGAACTCGTCCGCCGAGTAGTGATCGCGGAGAACAAGGGGCGGCATCAGGGCAGTATGCCATACTTGCAAAACTCGTTATCGACGTTCGCAAGTTTGACATAACCCGCCAAGGTGCGTCAGCGAAGCTTGCCCCTCGACCTATCGCTGCAGGTCAGACCCGCCTGCGGGCACTGGACTGCCTGGCCTGCGGCGGCCACGGGCGTCGATGCGGCAGCGGGGCGGTCTTGGAGGCGGCACCGGAGCGGGGTACAACGGGGCGCTGGTGGCGCATGAGCAGTAATGAACTGAGGCGACCCAAGGATCAGGTCAATTCAATGATCACTTGCCGGTTCTGCGCCGCGGGGATGGGATCGAGGTTGCCCTGCGCGTCTCGATCTTTCACATATCCGGGGAAGTCACTGCCCAAGCCCTGGGTATCGATCCGATCGGCCGGAGCACCGAGGCCCACCAGGAGATCACGGACGGCGTTGGCTCGTTGCTGGGATAGCCGCAGCCGGTATTCTGCTGTCCCTGCCGACGCAGTGGTTCCGGTCAGCAACGCCCGCCGCCCGTCGGCGATCTCCCTCGCGTAGTCGGTCAGCACCGCGCGGGCCTGACCGGGATCTCGGAAAACAGCCTGATCGGGCACGAAACCTACAGTGCCGTCCCGCAGTACCGTGATCGACGGCAGCGGTCCGATCGACTTCACCGCCACCGGAACAATGGTCACTGGGGGCAGTCCATCCATCGTCCGGGCACTGGGCAGAGGCGCTTGCTTGACCTCTGCCTTTCCGCCCGCCGATTCGACGATCTTTGTCCAGAGCGCCACCAGCACGGCGCGGGCCGGTGCGGGCAACGGTTGCTGCGGTGCCGCCGTATCGCCGAGCCCGTTGAAAACGACCCGCATCCCGGTGAGGTTGGGAAGCTGCTGGGTGCGGCGCAGGAGGTCAACCACCTCGTCGGGGTTCGCATTGAGCAGCGCACCGTCCTGATCCTGAAAACGCAGGGCACCGGTCGTCTGCAAGCCACTGTCGATCACCACGATGGTCTTGGGTCCGGTCGCATCGGTCACCGAACGCGCCGCGAGGTCGATCGCGGCAAGCAGATCGACCTCAGGATTGTCGGCGCGAGTCTGGTTGATCAGATTCGTGAGCTGGTTGATCTGGTCCTGCTGGTAGAGAGGATTGTCGTTCGCGGTCTTGAGCGACACCGGAGCCGAGGCGGTGGGGCTCCCGTCGTCCACGATGATGGTTGCGGGTGATCCGAGTTCGGCGGCGGTGTCGATCTCGGTCTTGACGGTGTCCAGCAGGCTGGGCGCCACCATGTTCGAGTGTGCTCCCACGATCACAGCGAGCGCTCCCGGTGCCGAGGAGACCAAGCTGGCGCCGCAGCCGGTGAGCAGGAGCAGACCGAAAACGAGCGGGATACCAAGTGAGCGGGACTTCACCGTTCAACTCCCCGAGTTCTGGGTCGTGGGAAGGACAGGCTGCGATCCGCGGCCAACAGCGATCTCGACGCCATCGGTCACCATGGGATTGGCCAGATCGCGGGCGAGGCGGTGCTGGTAATGGTGCTTGAGCTCGGCGGCGAGGCCGTCCTGCTCGGCGCGCTTGCCAGCCCATTGCTCGGCGAGATCGGCTTCGGATTCACGAGCGTGTTCCACGTCCAGGCGGGCAGCGACCACCTCACCGTGGGTGGCTACCAACGCCGCACGCAGCTTGTCTACCCGGGCCGTCGCCGCACGTAGGTTCTTCAGGTACGGGTTATACCTGGTCGCGCTGCGAATCAGGACAACTGTGCCAACGGCCAGCACCACGAGCAGCCAGCCGACGGTGAGGGTGACCGGGCCGATGCCGGCGCGTTCAAGCAGGGACGTCCCGCCAGCCTGCGCCGCGGAGGCGCTGGGCAACAGCAGGTAAGCGGTACGAATCTGCGCCACGAACAAGGACACGCCTACCCACAGAGCTGCTCCCCCCACCAGGCCCGCGGTCAACAGACCGCGGCCACGCCGTCCCCGGCGAACCCTGGTGAGCAGCTCGCCGAGCTGCTTGGGAAGCAGGACATTGACCAGGATGATCGACGCCGCCAGCACCGCCGTCTCCTGCAATGAGCTGCCCATCAGCTGGAAGGCGGTGTAGTTCAGGCCGATCTCGGCGAATGCGGCACCGAGGTAGATTCCCCAGTCCTTGGCGGACTCCCATCGGCGGTTCTCATCGATCAGGCTCTGCGCCGGCCAGTGTCCCCCGTCTGCCCCGGGCTCGGTGCCTTCCACGATGCCCCGCATGCGGTCGCGATACGCGCAGGCATCCTTCAAGTCCCGTTGGAGATGGTCCTCGGTCTGTTCCCCGGAGGCCTGCTTACAGGTCGCGCCCCGGTGCAGCAGTTGAGCTTTCTGCCGGTCCCGGTGCTGGCGTATCTCGGCTTCGGCCGACCAGCGGTGGTGCCACCGATCGATCTTGTGCTCCATGATCAGCGGATGGCCGTGGGCACCGAGATTGGCGTCGTACATGCCGCTGGCCGCGTCCGCGCGCGCCTCGGTTTCGACGATGTCTCGCAGGGCGGCACCGTCGGCTTCAGGACCGGGATCCGGGCCTGCCACGACGCGGAGGTGGCCCTCGCTGGAAGCGGGTGCCGAAGGCTCCCGGTGCAGCGGCACGTTGATCACTCCTTAAGCCCTTTAAGCACTCGGTTGGCCCTCAACTCGCACGGGGGACTTCTTCCAGGATGGGACGATGCCGATGTGACGTTCGGGTCTCGAACTCCTTGAGGAACCAGCGGTAACTTTCCGCCAGCTCGCCCTCGACATCCAGGGCGAGCAAGGGCATGTCACCGTGCAGCCACGGCTCCGCGCTGACCGCCGGCGCGCCGGCCTGACGACGGTTCGGTTGGCGCCGCAACAGCGCCGCATCGTAGTGCGCCGCGAGTTGCGCGTAACGGTTGACATGGGCGTGGACGGCTGCCCGAGCGATCTCGAGCAGATGGTGACGGGTGCTGCCCAGTTCACCGAGCCGCTGCTCCGCCTCGTTGCGCTCACGGACTTGCCGGGCGAAAGCGTTGCGCGCTGCTGCCGCCTCGCGCGCTTCGCGCAACCACGGGGGAATCGCGGTCATCGGTTGCGGATCGGCATCCTCGGGCGCCGACCTGGTCGGGGTCGCTTCGGGGGCGATCGCCGGATCTCGACGATGCTGGTCGAGCAGGATGAGAACAGCCACCGCCTCACGGTCAATCGGTATGATCTTGTTGTGCAGCCATGCGCTGACGGCCCGCTGTCCTGTCTCGGCCTCAGCGCGCAGCGACTCCAGGTACGGCCGCGGTAGCTCTACCTCTTCGCCGGGAGGCAGACGAGTGGCGTCGCGGTGGCCATGCCAGGCCACCCGCCAGCGCTCCAAGGCCCGGATCGGCCCGGGAGTGGGAGCCTCCCCGTCGATCGTGGGCAGCAACTGCATCTGGGCCCCCTCCAGTTCTGATCACGCCCCATGCTCGAGGGCTGCACCATTGCATACCTCGAAAACGCGGCGTTTCGTTACACATCGCATTCGATCGGGCTACAGATGTTACCCTGTGTAGCTAGCCTCGCGTTGCTTCAGTGGCAAGCCAGGCGTCAAAGGTGGTCGGCGCGAGTCGCGCGTCCGGTCCGGGTAGCAGGACCTCCCCGGCCATCTCGACGCTGAACTGGCCGGACCGCCAGCTCGGCACCAGCCGGACCGATTGCCCGCGCGCTGCCAGGACGTCGATGACTGACTGGACCCCGGCCAGTGCGGCGACCAGCCCCCGTGCCACCGATCACGGCTACCCGCATGTGCTGGACCCTTCGTCCGATCAGCCGGGTGCCTACCGCTGTCCTGCGGCGGTGCAGTCTGCGGGGGCTACGGCGCATAATAGGGGTATGAATCTGATTGCCATCGTCCTCGGCATTCTCGCCGCTCTCGTCGTGATTTTGACGGCCATTGTGCCCGTAATCGGCGCAATTTTCGCTTGGATCGCGCTCATCATCGGCGTCGTCGGCCTCATCTTCGGCCTTCTCAGTAATCGCACCACCGGGCGCAACATCTGCATCCTGGCTTGCGTCCTTGCCGGTCTCCGCTTGGCCCTGGGCATTGGTCTCGTCTAGGCGCTTGGCATCATCAGATCGACAAAATGTTGTCGATGTCGTGTCCGTGTGCCACTCTCGGAGCGGAACCCTCCCGTAACTGAGGGGGGAACAGCCGGCTTGCCGGCACAACCCAACATCGTCGGCTGTCGCACATCCAGCCACCAGGGACGCAGAGACCTCGTCTCCAGCGGAGACCATAGGGCGACCCATCGGATAGGCGACCGTTGGACCTGATCGGCCCGCGTCGTCTACCTGCGTAAAAGCAACAATGCGCAGGTAGAGGGAAAGGCTCGACCGCGGGCCCCTGCGCGATCTTGCCGAAAATCGAGTGAGTCAGCGAGCGCCGGCCTGGCGGCCGTCCATGCTCGTGGCACACCCCAATCAGCGATCATGGCCGGGCAGGCGGCCTCTGAGGGGCTCGGCCACGTCAGACTCACCGCATTACCGATCAAGATGACCCCCAGCTCGGCGGTCCGAGGCTCGCCTCACTGGAATTCTGGTTGTAGATTCCCTCAAGCTGGCTTGTATGACTTAGGGGTCCTGGCAACGCTGCTGGCGGTGGAGGGCGTCAACCTCGGAGAGGTCCGGGAGCTGGCTCGCCGCGGAGTGCGCTACCTGGCTAGCGACACCACCGGCGTGGTGTGTTGCCCGTCCTGCTCGCATGCCCGCCGGATCACTGCGGCGCACCGACAAGGCTTCGCCTCGGTGGCCGCTGCCCAGCTCGCCGGCTACCGACCGTGCCGGCACTGCCAACCGATCGCTGCACTCGCCAGCGGGAGACATCGTCATGACCGCCGACTTGATCACTGACACGGTGCACGGTTGGGCCTGGCCGCAGCTGTGCGAGTCGCTGGACCGGCGCGGCTACGCGGTGACCCCGCCGGTGCTGGCCGCCGCGCAGTGCGAGGCGCTGGTCGGGCTCTACGACCAGCCCGAGCACTGGCGCACCCGGGTGGACATGGCCCGGCACCGGTTCGGCTCCGGGCAGTATCAGTATTTCGATCATCCGCTGCCGGGCATGGTGGACCGGCTGCGGCGGGCACTGTACTCACGGCTGGTTCCAGTGGCGAACACCTGGCATGAGCGGTTGCGGCTGCCCGAGCGGTTCCCCGACCGGCTGGAGGACTTCCTGGATCGCTGTCACTCCGCCGGGCAGACCCGGCCGACGCCGTTGGTACTGCGCTACAGCGAGGGCGATTACAACTGCCTGCATCAGGACCTCTACGGCGAGCACGCCTTCCCACTGCAAGCGATGGTCGCGCTGTCTCAGCTGGGCACCGACTACACCGGCGGGGAGTTCCTGTTAGTGGAGAACCTGCCCAGAGCACAGTCCCGCGGTACCGCGATCACCCTCGACCAGGGCCAGGCGGTGATCTGGCCCACCCGCTACCGGCCAGGTTCCGGCACCCGCGGCTATTACCGGATCACCATGCGCCATGGCGTGTCGGTCCTCCGCAGCGGCCACCGCCATGCCCTGGGCGTGATCTTCCATGACGCTGCTTAGTGGGGGCTTGGCGTGCGGCAAACGTGCGCCGTTCGGAACCAATTGGCGGTGGGCGGACAACTGCTGGGCGCCATTCGGAGCCGATTGGCGGTTTCGCTCATTCTCCCGATCAACCCGCGCAGCTCCTGGTGATCTTCTCGATCTCGGCGTCCATGTCGACGGTCGCGCCCTCGTCTCCCAACGGCACGACGTCGATAGTGGCCTCGACGAACTGCCGCAACAGATCGCGGTCCACCTCCAGCACGGCGTGCCCGTCGGGTGAACGGATCTCGACCAGCGTCACGTCCCATTGACCCATCCGAGCCGGACGCACCCGCACGTCCCCGATCCCCGCGGGAGCACTGAGCCCAGCCACCAGCAGTTCGCGGGCCAGGACCCAGTCCACACAGCGATTGCCACGGGTCTGGATCTCAAGGGTCACCGCAAAGGGATCATCCGTGCAGTAAGTCCAACGGGTCACTACAGGCGCCGCAGCTTCATGCAGCAGCGCGAACATATCGTGGGCGACCGCGTCACCGCCGTGACCGTTCATCCTGGTCCTCCCCGCCGTGCTGGTTCATAGTCGATGTGCTTAGTAGTGACATCGTTGGGAGGGACCCCGGACGTACCGTTTCGGGCCAACTTTCACTCTAAGTGATGCATGTCGGGCAGGCGCAAGCTTGCGCCGCCGTCCGAGCTTGTCCTCACTGTGCGTATCAGACCGATCGGTTTGTCCTCACCTGATCTCGCACTGATACCCGAGATTGACGCAGCAGTTGCTTCCAGCCCCTGCAAAGGCGACGCGAAATACGACATAAGCAGCGCTGCCACGATTCTCGCCTGGCGGATCACAGATCAAGTGACCGGCCGATGATTTCCTTCATGATCTCTGTGGTACCGCCGTAAATGCGGGTGATGCGAGCATCGGCGTAGGCCCGCGCGATGGGATACTCGAGCATGTAGCCGTAGCCGCCGTGCAACTGCAGGCAGGCGTCGACCACCCGGCCCTGCAGCTCAGTGCACCACCACTTGGCCTTGGCGGCGTCGACCGCCGTCAGCTCACCGTCGTTGAGCGCCTCGATGCAGCGGTCGATGAAGGTTTGCGCAAGATCAATCTCGGTGACCATTTCGGCCAGCCGAAACCTGGTGTTCTGAAAGGATCCGATCGGTTGGCCGAAGGCTTTGCGGTCCTTGACGTAGGCCAATGTCAGGTCCAACGCTGCCCGCGCCCCGGCCACCCCGGAGATAGCGATCGACAGTCGTTCCTGGGGTAGCCGCTCCACTAGGTGGGCGAACCCGCGGCCCGACTCACCGAGCAGGTTGGTGATCGGCACCTTGACGTCGCGGAAGAACAATTCGGCGGTGTCCTGGGAATGCTGGCCCAACTTGGCGAGGTTGCGACCGCGCTCGAAACCGTCCATTCCGCGTTCCAGGACGATCAGACTTATCCCCTGATGCCGTTGCTGCGGATCGGTCTTCACGGCAGTGATGACCAGATCGGCGTTGATTCCGTTGGTGATGAACGTCTTCGCCCCGTTGACCAGATAATGGTCCGATCGGCGCACCGCCGTGGTGGCCATGCTCGCCAGGTCGGAGCCCATTCCCGGCTCTGTCATCGCAATCGCCGTGATCAGCTGCCCGGCGGTGATCCCGGGCAGCCACCGCCGCTGCTGCTCCTCGGTGGCCAGATCGAGGAAGTAGGGCAAGCAGATGTCGTTGTGCAGAGTCAGCCCGAGCCCCGCGGCCGCCGCTCCAGGGTGCATGATCTCCTCGCCCAGCACCGCGTTGAACCGGAAGTCAGCCACCCCGCCGCCACCGAACTCCTCCGGGACAGCCGTACCGAGGAAGCCGCTGGACCCGGCTCGGAGGAACAGCTCCCGGGGCACGATGCCCTGGGCTTCCCACTCCGCGCAGTGTGGCAACACCTCTTTGGCCACGAAGGTCCGGACGCTGTCCCGGAAGGCGTCATGCTCAGCTTCGAACAACTGACGGCGCATGTGCCGATACTCCTCCCGCCGGCCACGCCGCGGTCGGCGCGCACCGTAGTTCGGCGATCTTGCTAAACTTCACCCCGATAACTCACTACTCACTCGCTGCGCACATATGGACACCTACCTACTGCCAGTATCAGGTTGATCGCTCATCGATGAGTGAGATTTTCACATGTTCAGCGCAACGAACAGTTGTACCCTCTGCGCCATAGAGGGACCGGAGGTCGAGCGTATGAGCGTGGCAAGTCGGCCCGCCAGCGTTGCGCAGCCCGAACGCACCGGGCTGGTGCACGAGGCGCTGTTCTACCTCGACGAGCAGGACTACGCCAACGGCATCGCGCGTTTCGTTCGGGACGGCTTCGAGTTGGCCGAACCGGCCCTGGTCGCGGTCCCAGGTTCACACCTCGACGCGCTGCGCTCGGTCCTGGGCCCCGACGCTGAACGGGTCCGGTTCGTGGACATGGCCGAGGCGGGTCGCAATCCCGGCCGGATCATTCCCACCGTGTTCTACGCGTTTACCCGCGAGCACGAGGCGGGTCGGGTACGCATCGTGGGCGAACCGATCTGGCCAGGCCGGTCCGCCGCCGAATACCGGGCCGCGTTGCAACACGAGGCCCTGCTCAACGTCGCCCTGGCGGGCCAGCAGGCCACCATCCTGTGCCCGTACGACCGTCAGGGACTCGACGCTACGGTCCTCGACGATGCCCGGCGAACCCATCCGGGACTGGTCGCGAGGGGACAGTGGGAAGCCAGCCCCGACTATGCCGATCCCCGGGCCATCGCGGATGCAAGCCTGCGCATGTTACCCGACCCCCCGGAGTGGTGGGGTGACATGCGAGTCTTCTCCTCCCTGACCGACCTGCGGGCCATCCGGCAGTTCGTTGAAGGCCTGGCGTTGCGAGCCGGGCTTGGCGCGCAGCGGGTGTCCGATCTGTGCCTTGCGGTCGACGAAGTCGCCACGAACACCCTGCAGCACACCCATGCGGCGGGTGTGCTGGCCCTGTGGCAGGACCCGGACACCGATAGCCTGGTCTGCCAGATCACCGACAGCGGGCAGCTGCACGACCGGTTGGTCGGCAGAATGCCGCCCGGTGAGGGGAAATCGCATGGCCGTGGGCTGATCTTGGTCAACGCACTGTGCGACCTGGTCGAGATGCCCACCGGTCAGATCGGCGCCGGCACCACGGTCCGGCTGCACATGCGGCTGCGCTGAGTGAACTAACCGGCCAGCTCGTCCATCGCCTGATAGATCCGTTTGTTCGAAACCGGGTACGGGGTACGCAGCTCCTGGGCAAAGTAGCTGACCCGAAGCTCTTCGATCATCCAGCAGACCTGCTGCAGCTGCGGCCCGTCGCCGACCTGGTCGCGCAGCTGCTGGTACGCCTGCACGACGGTCTGGACCCGATGCATCCAGGTCCGGTCACGGTCTGGATCGCGGGGCAGCTTGTCCAGCCTGCGCTCGATGGCCTGCAGGTAGCGAGTGAGGTCGGGTAACCGCTGCACGCCCGTTGCGCTCACGAAGCCGGGCCTGATCAGGTGGGCCAGCTGGTCGCGGACGTCGGCAACCGCGGGCACCAGTGCCGGCGCGGTGAGCCCGGCCAGCCGGGTCTCAACACGCTTGACCAGGTGCTCTGCCAGAGGTTCCACCCATTGCGGCTCGATCCGCGCGGCGATCCGGCCCCACAGCCGGGACATCTCCACCAGCTCGGCTGCCATTGGCGATG
>JBOHGX010000142.1:0-19467 GCA_050700255.1 Pseudonocardiaceae bacterium | reverse complement strand
GCCGGATGGTGCGGGTGATCAGCAGGGTGAGTGCCAGCAACCCGATAGCGGCGGCCGAACCTGCCAGTGCGACGGTGCGCGGCAGCGTGCTGTCCACCGGCGAAGGCCCGAGATCGGACAACCTGGCTGGGTTCACCGGGGCCGGATCGGGACTCTGTTCCTCGGGCAGCACCGCGGTGAGTGCGGAGACTGGGTCGACCATGCCGTAGCCCAGTTCCTCGCTGCGACCGCCGGGGCCCGCGGTGTGCTGCGCGGTCTGCTCAATGCGACGCATCACCTGACGCGCGGACAGATGGCTGAACCGATCGCGGACCAGTGCGACGAGCCCGGCGACATACGGTGTCGCGAAGCTGGTTCCGTCGAGTGGGCGCGCGTCGCCGTCGGCGTCAATGAGCTGGGTGATCAGCTTCGGTCCGGCTGAAGACAGGGACACCGCGCCGGTGCCTGGTGCGGCCACGTCAACCCAGGGTCCGCGGATGGAGAAATCCGCTGCATCGCCGTTGTCGTCAGTCGCAGCGACGGTGAGCACGTCGTCGTCGAACCAGCCCGGTGAAGAGATCGTGGTGACCACGCCAGGGCTGTTCTGCTTGCAGGTATCACTGGCATTGGCGGCGGCCACCACCACGACGACATTGCGCTCCACCGCGTGATGCACAGCGGCCTGCAGGTCCGGGGCGTTGACCTGATCGCGCTCGGCCGGGAAACAGGCAGCTTCCGAGATGTTGATCACTGTTGCGCCCAACTGCACCGCACGCATCACGGCCTGGGCCATGCTCACGGTGTCCCCCGTGCCCCGGTTTCGAATCTCCTGGCCGGTGTCGAGCTGGCGTAGCGGTACCGAGTAAGAGGTGCTGGCTTGGCGGATGGAGAGGATCTCCGCATCCGGTGCCACCCCGACGAACCGGCTAGCCGGATCGGGCGCCGCGGCAACGAGGCCGGCCACCGCGGTGCCGTGGCCGTCGCAGTCGAACAGGCCACTGCGGTTCTCGATGGAGTCCCCGCCGTCGATCAACCTGCCGGCCAGCCTTGGATGTGGCTGCACGCCGCTGTCGATCACGGCCACCCGCTGGCCTCGTCCGGTCGCGAACTGCTGTGCCTGCCGGATTCGTAGCCGCCGTTGACCAGCCGGCTCGGCTTCGACGTTGCCGGTTGCCTGCTGCTGGCAGTCTGCTTGCTGCTGGACCGGGCCGGTCTGCCGGGTAGCCCGGTTGTTCACGATGTAGGGCAGCGCGCTGACGTTGGCCGGGGTCGGCAGGGCAGCCGGATTCACCGCAGGCGGCACGCCTGGCGGCCGGACCCCGGGTTCGGCGGCAACCGACAGCCCCGGACCCGTCATGCACAGCAACGCGGCCACGATGGTAACGAGCAGTGCCCGACGACGACCGGTGACTGCTCTCACAGCACCGATGAACCTCACAGCGCCCTGAAGGTGTTGTACAGGTCGAGCACGCCTAGTGCCAGCGGCAGCACCGCAGCGATGAGCATCGCTTCGATCACGTCCACTGAGCGTCGTAGCACCGGGGAGAACCGGCGGCTGGGTAGCACCACTCCCAGCGCCAAAGCGAGCGCGGCGATCACCAGCAGGCCGGCGAAGACCGCCAACAGCAAGGCCTGGCCCGCCGTCACCAGCAACCCGACCAGCAGGCCGGCTACCGCCATCATCCCACTGGCCAGCAGCGCGATTGCCTGGCTACCGTTGGCGTAGGAGCGCGCCCGCAACAGCAGAACGGCGGCGACCACCACGGCAAGCACGATCCCCAACGCACCTCCGGTCGAGGCCAGTATCGCGCCCGCTGCCGCCACCGCACCGGATCCGATGATCATGCCGGTCATGTACTCGTGCGCCAGGCCCGCCCGGCGCTCGATCGCGACGTAGTCCGGAAAGCCGGAGTCGCGCTGCAGGTCCTTGGCGCTACCCGGAATCTGGGGCATCGGGAGCCGGGACAGCTGGATAGTCAGCCGCGGCACTGCCGAGATGCCGCCCAGCGCCACCGCCGCGGCCGCCGCGGCGATGCCCGCATCAGGACGATCGACCAGGCTGGCGACCAGGAAGGCCAGCGCGCCGATCGCTGTGGCGGTGGCACTGGCCACGAACGCCGTGATGCCGTCGCCGAGCAGCATGATCGAGGCGCTGGCGAGCACTAGAGCCAGCGTGCAGGCCAGCAAGAGGTTCTCCGCTTGCACGCTGCCGGGCACGACATAGAGCCCGCTGACGAAACCCAGCGGCACGCTGCCCGCTGCCACCAGTACGCCAGTACCGGCTTCGCGGTACACCCGGGCGACTACCGCACCTGTGACCAGCGCGACCACAGCGCCTCCGCCGGCGACCGCGGCAACGCCGAAGCCGGGTCCGGCGCGAAACAGCGCAACGGCACCGGCGAGCAACGCCAATCCCGCCGCGACCAGCCCGAGGGTGCGGGCGGTGTTCTGGGTCCATGGACGGTAACTGTCCGGGGCGGATACCGCGATGGCTTCCACTACGTCATCGAAAAGCGGGAGCGGGGGGCTGTCGCAGCGATGCCGGAGTTGCAGCAGGTCGCCGTCGACTACCCCCAACGAGCTCAGCGAACCGTCCGGATCGATCGCGTCACCGCCAAGTTTGGCCAGGCACCAGCCGCCGTGCCGGCTGCCCCCGTCCGGCGCAGTTTCGCCGGCCATCTTGAGCACCATGGGAAGCAGATTCGCCACCGCGACGTCCGACGGCAGCGCCAGATCGATGCGTGTCCGCGGTGCCACCACTGTCACCCGGCTGAACACGGTGGACGGCGCAACCGTCAGCCCAGCAACCGACGGCCGCACCGCGGAAACTCCATTGGCTTTGGTTGGCACCGCTGCACCCTCTCGCTCGGCCTGCCGACCGTCGGTATGCACATCGGTGCGGGGTCACGGCGGCCTTCTTGGTGCGGTGGAGTATCCATGCGCACCGCCCAACCCCTCAAGGGGGGTCTGTCCCGCGAGCGAGGGCGGCGAGGACGTGTGACCAGGCGGCTGACAGCGGGTCGATGAGGGCGAAGTGCTCGACGTCCGGGAGCTCCAGGAACTTGATGGGACTTCCAGCCCGGCGGGCGCGGGCGGCGTACTCACGGCCGATCGCGACGGGAACGTGGCCGTCATCGGTGCCGTGCAGGTGGATGGTCGGCACGGTTCCGGGAAGTAGTACGGCCGGGTCGGCGAGCGCGTAGCGATCCGGGTACTCGCCGGGCGTTCCACCCATCAGGTCGTTCGCCGCTCCGCGGCCGAGCCGCCAGTCGCTCACCAGCGAGAGGTCGGCGCAGCCGGCGAGGGACAATACTTTGCGTACGGCGGGCGCAGCGGGCAGATGCCAGGGCGCGTCCGCGGGCAACCGGTGCCGCAGCGACGCCCAGAGCGCGAGGTGTCCACCGGCCGAGTGCCCGGCCCACACGGCGTCTGCGGCATCCAGGCCGTACGGCTGCACAAGCTCTGGCAGCCGGTCCAATGCGGTCGCCACGTCGTCGAAGGTGCCCGGCCAGCCCCCACCGGGCTGGCCGGTCCGCCGGTATCCGGGAACAGCCACGGCGTACCCGGCCTCGACGAATCCACCCGCCATCGGCCGTACGTGCATCCGATCGATCGCGGCCCGCCAGAACCCGCCGTGGATCAGCACGACCAGCGGCGCGGGACCGCCGTCGGGCAGCCACAGGTCGACCACGTGGTCCGGTTCCGCGCCGTACGACAGGGTGCGCGCGGGCCGCGGACTGGGCCTGGGGATCACTTCACGATGATTGCGCAGTGGCTAGTCTGGGGTTCAGCCCGCCGCGGGAGGGCGGTCGGCGCGGCCGAGAACTGTCGGTGCTTCCCGGCAGCATGCGACCATGGTGGTGCTCCTCAGACGCTCGGAGGTGAGCTGCGGATGGCGTCGGCTGCCCAGTCCGGCCTGCTCGATCACGTCGGACCGTGGACGGAGCGGGACTATCTCGCATTACCCGATGACCGTCGCCGCATCGAGCTGCTTGACGGGGGGCTCCTGGTGAGCCCTGCAGCCGGGGGCCGGCACCAGCGGCTGTCGTTCCAACTCTGCTATGCGCTGGGGCGGGCGGCCCCGGGCTGGCTGGAAGTGTTGGAAGCAATCAACGTACGTGTGGCGGCAGGGCGGATCCTGATCCCCGATCTGGTCGTGGTGGCCAATCCTGGACTCGACCTGACGGTGTGGGATCCGGCCTATGTGGCGATGGTCGTCGAAATCGTCAGCCCAGGCAGCATCGCGGCTGATCGTGCAATCAAGCCACAGCTGTACTCGGCTGCGGGTATCGAGCACTACCTGCGGATCGAGCTCAGTAACCCGGGGCCGACTTCGGTGGCATACCGGTTGCAGCGGGGACACTACGTCGCGGTCGCATCATCGGGGCCTACGCAGCCCCTGTGCCTGACCGAGCCATTCGCGGTTGACCTCGATCTCGCCGAGCTCGCCGCCGCCACCCGCCCCTCGAAGTGACAGTTTCGGGCGGCATCGTCGAGCGCTGGCAGTCTCCCGAGCTCGACGACAGCGCTCTTGGGGTGCCGTTGCACAGCTCTGCTGTCGAGCTCGGGAACGGCAGGGCAGCTCAGCTTCGCCGAACCCGCTAGGGTATCCGCCTCGCCCCGAGGGTGCGGAGGTCAGCTGGCGTGAGCACGGTGCAGTTCCAGCGGTCACCTCGGCTGGCAGCGCCAAAGATGCCCGGTGGTGAGGTCCACCTCGAAGCGCCACCCGAGGTGCCCAGGGTGCTCCCGGGCAACATCGTGCAGAAGATCCTGCCGATCGTGATGATCGCAGCTGTTCTGGGCATGGTGGCGTTCGTCTTCACCACCGGGGACGCCAAGAGCAACCCGGTGTTCCTGCTGTTCCCGATCATGATGCTGGTGTCGACCGTCGGCATGTTCATCGGCGGCGGCCGCGGGCGCGGGCAGGCCAAGGCCGAGATGAACGAGGACCGCAAGGACTACCTGCGCTACCTGGGCCAGATGCGGGAACGCGCCAGAAACGCAGCGCTCGAACAGCGCGCGGCGTTGGAGTGGACCCATCCCGATCCCGCCGCGCTGTGGTCGATCGCGAGCAGCCGGCGCATGTGGGAGCGTCGCAGCGGCGACGTGGACTTCTGCCACGTACGGATCTGCCGGGGCTCGCAGCGGCTGGCCACCCGGCTGGTGGCGCCACAGACCGGTCCGGTGGACGAGCTGGAACCGATCACCACGCTGGCGTTGCGCCAGTTCGTCCGGGCCCATTCCATCGTGCCCGACCTGCCGATCTCGCTGTCGGTTCGAGGATTCGCGGCAATCGGGATCTCCGGCGCGCACGTCTCGACGCGCGAGCTGGCCCGCTCGATGGTGACCCAGCTGGTCACCTTCCACCCTCCCGATGATCTGCTCGTTGCCGTGGTCACCGCCGGGCGGGCGAAGGCGGACTGGGAATGGATGAAGTGGCTGCCGCACGTGCAGCACCCGAGTCTGGTCGATGGCGCCGGGCCGAGGCGGATGATGGCCGGATCATTGACCCAGATCGAGAGGTTGCTCGGCGAGCAGCTGGCCGACCGCCCACGGTTCTCCCGCAACGCCCAGACCCACGGCGACGGCCCGCATCTCTTGATCGTCATCGACGGTGGAGAGGTCACCGGGGAGGAGCAGATCCTCCTGGAGGAGGGCATGGCCGGGGTCACCCTGCTCGACCTCTCGGACTCGCTTGGCGGCCTGACCACCCGCCGCGGGCTGCAGCTGGCGATCGAGGGCCCGGCGATCGGCGCCCGCGGGCCGGCCGGAGTCGAGTTCTTCGGGGTCCCCGACTCGCTCGGTGTCGCTGAGGCCGAGGCGGTGGCGCGCGCCCTGTCCCCGTACCGGATCGGTCCGCAGGAAGCCGACAGCAGCGACGAGCCGCTGCTGGCTAATCCGGGCCTGTTGGAGCTGCTCGGCCTGCCCGCCGATCCGCGCGCCTTCGACGTGGCCCAGGCTTGGCGGCCGCGACCGATGCGAGACCGCCTGCGGGTGCCGATCGGGGTCGACGAGCTCGGTCAGCCGGTGGAGCTGGACATCAAGGAAGCAGCCCAGGGCGGGATGGGTCCGCACGGCCTGTGCGTGGGGGCCACCGGGTCGGGGAAGTCGGAGTTCCTGCGCACTTTCGTGCTGGGCCTGATGGCCACCCACTCATCGGCAGTGTTGAACTTCGTGCTGGTCGATTTCAAGGGCGGCGCCACATTCCTGGGCATGGAGGGCGCGCCACACGTCGCCGCCGTGATCACGAACCTGGCCGGCGACCTGACCCAGGTCACCCGCATGCAGGACGCGCTGGCCGGCGAGATGAACCGCCGCCAAGAGCTGCTGCGTACCGCGGGGAATTTCGCCAACGTCAAGGATTACGAGAAGGCCCGGGACAACGGCGCGGATCTCGATCCGCTGCCGGCGCTGTTCATCGTGATCGACGAGTTCTCCGAGCTGCTTGCCCAGAAGCCCGAGTTCATCGATCTGTTCGTGGCCATCGGCCGGCTGGGCCGCTCGCTGCAGATGCACCTGCTGCTGGCCTCGCAGCGGCTCGAGGAGGGCAGGCTGCGCGGCCTGGAGTCCCACCTGTCCTACCGGGTCGGGCTCAAGACGTTCTCCGCTGGGGAGTCTCGGGCGGTGCTCGGCGTACCCGACGCCTACGAGCTGCCGCCGCTGCCCGGGTCGGGCTACCTGAAGTTCGACACCATGTCCATGGAACGGTTCAAGGCGGCCTACGTCTCAGGCCCCCACCAGGCCGGCGGTGTCGTCACGATGGCCAGCACGGTCGCGGTCACCTCCGACCGGCGGCCGCGGTTGTTCGTGCCCGACTACGTGGATCCGCCCGAGGCAGCCGAGCTGCCGCGCCAGCAGCCGGTGTTCGACGCTCCGCCACACAATCTCGCCGAGCCCAGCGTGCTGGACGTCGTGGTCGCCAAGTTGGGTGGCCAGGGACCCCCAGCCCACGAGGTGTGGTTGCCGCCGCTGGACCAGCCCCCCTCGTTGGACCAGCTGCTGCCTCCGCTGTCGGCCACCGAGGATCGCGGGCTGTCTCCGGCCGGGTTTTTCGGCAACGGGCGGTTGGCCGTCCCGGTCGGGATCGTGGACAAACCCTACGAACAGCGCCGTGACCTACTCTGGGCGGACTTCTCCGGGGCCGCGGGCCATGCCGTGGTCACCGGCGGTCCACAGTCGGGCAAGTCCACCCTGCTGCGCTGCCTGCTGATGTCGCTGGCGCTCACCCATACCCCCGAAGAAGCGCAGTTCTTCTGCATCGACTTCGGGGGCGGCACGCTGGCCTCGCTGGATGGCCTGCCACACAGCGGGGGAGTGGCTGGCCGGTTGGAGCGCGACACGGTGCGGCGGATCATCGCCGAGGTGACCGGGCTGCTCACCGCTCGGGAGAAGCGGTTCCGCTCGCTGGGAGTGGACTCCATGGCCGACTTCCGGACCCGCAAGCAGCGCGGCCCGTCAGCTCAGACACAGCTGTTGCGCGAAGACCCGTTCGGTGACGTGTTCCTGGTGATCGACGGGTGGCACGGCTTCCGCCAGGAGTTCGACGCCAGCGACCTGGAGATGAAGGTCGTCAACCTGGCCACTCTGGGTCTGTCCTACGGAGTGCACGTCGTGATTGGCGCCACCCGGTGGGCGGAGATCCGGCCCGCGCTCAAGGACCTGCTCGGTACCCGCTTCGAGCTGCGACTTGGTGACCCGGGCGAGTCCGATATCGACCGGCGAGTGGCGGTCAACGTGCCGCAGGGCCGGCCCGGGCGGGGACTGTCCAGGGAGAAACTGCATTTCCTCGCCGCGTTGCCCAGGATCGACGCGGTGACCAGCGCGCAGGACGTCGGCCTTGGCGTCGCCGACGCGGTGGCGCGAATCCGCGACGGGTGGCCTGGCTCCCACGCGCCGCGGGTCCGGTTGCTGCCCGAGCGCGTCCCGTACGAGCAGCTGCCCGCGCCCCGAGCTCAGCGCCCGCACCTGATCCCGATCGGGATCAACGAGGCCGAGCTCGCCCCGGTGCATCTCGACTTCGCCGCTGAGCCGCACTTCCTGTGTTTCGCCGACGGGGAATCAGGCAAGACCAACCTGCTGCGGACGATCGCCCGCGGCATTGTGGACAACGCCACTCCCGACCAGGCGCGCATCGTCATGGTCGACTACCGCCGGACCATGCTCGGCTTCCTGGATTCCGAGCATGTCATCGGGTACGGGATGTCCGCCGACGTACTCGTTCCGATCATCGCCGATGTGGAACGCTCGATGCGCAAACGCCTGCCCGGTGCGTCGGTTACCCAGCAGCAGCTTCGGGACCGCTCCTGGTGGTCCGGCCCCGAGCTGTACGTCCTGGTCGATGACTACGACCTGGTGGCCACTCAGGGTGGCGCGAACCCGCTCGCGCCGCTGCTGGAGTTCTTGGCGCAAGCCAAGGACGTCGGGCTGCACTTGATCGTCACCCGGCGTTCGGGGGGTGCTGCGCGGGCTTTGTACGAGCCGGTGATCGCGCGGCTGCGGGAGGTCTCCACCCCGGGCATCGTGATGAGCGGCAGCTCCGACGAGGGCCCGTTGCTGGGCACCGTCAAGCCATCCGCGATGCCACCCGGCCGGGGCACTCTGGTGGGTCGCAAGGCCGGCCAGCAGCTCATCCAAGTCGCCTGGCTGCCACCGCGGTGACGCGCGCCGTTCGCGGTTGCAACGTTCTGTGACCAGATGGTCACGGTTCGGAACCAGATCTGGCAGTGTGGCGTCCCATCTGTCGTCAGATTGACGACGTTGACCGATACCGAGGAGATAGCTGCAGATGGCACAGCAGTTCGGAGCTGAGTTCGAGCAGATGACGGCGGCGGCGAATCATGTCGCCGAGGTGAACCAGAGCGTCCAGGGCCAGCTGACGAGCCTGCGCAACCAGCTGGCGCCGCTGGCCGGCGCGTGGAAGGGCCAGGCATCGACCGCTTTCCAGCTGCTGATGCAGCGCTGGGACAACGACGCTCGGGCGCTCAACGAGGCACTCGACAGCATCGGTGAGCAGATCCGCGGATCCGGCGCGACCTACGCCCAGGCCGACGAGACCGAGAACCAGACGTACTCGCGGATCAGCCAGGCGCTGGGGAACTGAGTCGCCACCCGAACCTCCGCTACCCGAATCGCTGAGATACATAAGGAGACTGACACATGAGCGAGATCCTGGTCACCTTCGGAGAGCTTGAGAACGCGCGGAGCTCGATCCAGACGACGTGGACGAATATCAACCGCGAGATGGAGGATCTCAAGCGGTTCCTGCAGCCGATGGCGGCAACCTGGACCGGCGAGGCGTCGAGTGCCTACCAGGCGCACCAGGCGAAGTGGGACCGGTCGGCGGCCGACCTGCACATGGTGCTCAACCAGATCGGGGTGGCGCTGGGTACCTCGAATGAGAACTACCAGGCTGGTGAGGCAGCCAACAAGGGTCGCTGGGCATAGCAATCCGGGGCTGTCCGCAGAGAGCATCTCCTGCGGCCACCCCGTTTTGACCGTGTTACGCGGCGGCCGGTATCGTCGTCCATTGTTGTGCGGAGCTGCGCGGCCCTGGTCGCGCTGTGATGACTGGCACGACTGTCATGTTGACGGGCTGTGGCAGCCGCACCGGCACCCCTGACGAACTGCGATGACGAGGTAGATCCGTGCGCACGTACAGTCCCAAGCCTGGCGAGGTGCAACGCGCCTGGCATGTCATCGATGCCACGGATGTGGTGCTCGGCCGTCTCGCCAGCCAGGCCGCCACGCTGCTGCGCGGCAAGCACAAGCCAACCTACGCTGCGCACGTTGATACCGGCGACTTCGTCGTGATCGTCAACGCCGGTCGGGTGGCGCTGTCGGGCAACAAGGGCGACCGTAACTTCGTCTACCGGCACAGCGGTCGGCCCGGTGGGCTCAAGCGGCGCTCGTTCACCGAGATGCTCGCCACCCAGCCGGAGCGGTTGGTGGAGCGGGCCGTCAAAGGGATGCTCCCGAAGAACACCCTGGGCCGGGCGATGGCCCGCAAGCTCAAGGTTTACGCGGCGCCCGAGCATCCCCACGCTGCTCAGCGCCCGCAGCCATTCGAGATCACCCAGGTCGCCCAGCGACTATTGACGCAGTGACTATTGACGCAGCGACCGACCCAAGTGAGGATCCGAGAGACGCCGTGACTGCCCCGCAGATCCCGCAGCAGCTGACCGAGCCGGCCGCCGCCGCGCCACCGGTGCCGGTCGTGTCGGCGGTGCCGGCGATCAGCGACCGATCAGCGCAGACCGTCGGTCGCCGCAAGGAAGCGATCGTGCGGGTGCGGCTGGTGCCCGGGACCGGCGTTTTCACCCTCAACGGCACCAGCCTGGAGCGGTACTTCCCGAACAAGGTGCACCAGCAGTTGGTGCGGGAGCCGCTGCTCACGGTCAACAAGCCCGAGGCATACGACGTGATCGGCAACCTGTCCGGTGGCGGTACATCGGGTCAGGCCGGTGCGCTACGGCTGGCTATCGCTCGGGCATTGATCGAGCTGAATGTCGATGACCGTCCGGCGCTGAAGAAGGCGGGCTTTCTCACCCGTGACGCTCGGGTCAAGGAGCGCAAGAAGTACGGTCTGAAGAAGGCGCGCAAGGCGCCTCAGTACTCGAAGCGCTAGTACTCGACGCGTCAGGTGCGCGACGCCTTGAGTGCTCCCCCTGTGTTGCGGCCCCGCCTGTTCGGCACCGACGGGGTGCGCGGGCTCGCCAACTCTGAGCTCACGCCCGAGCTGGCGCTGGCTGTGTCCGGCGCAGCGGCAACGGTGCTCGCGACGCAGGGCCTCGGGCACCGGCCGGTCGCTGTCGTGGGGCGCGACACACGGGCCAGCGGGGAGATGCTGGAGGCGGCCGTCACCGCGGGTCTGACCTCGGCGGGCGCCGAGGTGCTCCGGGTCGGGGTGTTGCCCACCCCGGCGGTCGCTTACCTGGTGGCCGAGCTCTCCGCAGATCTCGGTGTGATGATCTCCGCCTCGCACAACCCGATGCCGGACAACGGCATCAAACTGTTTGCCGCTGGCGGGCACAAACTGCCTGATGCGGTGGAGGACGAGATCATCGCCGCGATGGACAGCCGCGGCTGGGAACGGCCGACCGGCGCCCGGATTGGTCGGGTGCGTGAGGTGCCGGAGGCCACGGGGCGCTACGTGGATCACCTCCTGTTGGCCACTCCGCATCCGCTGGAAGGGGTCCGCGTGGTGGTGGACTGCGCGCACGGTGCGGCGTCCGTGATCGCCCCCGAGGCTTACCGAAGGGCCGGCGCCGACGTGGTGGCGCTGCATGCCGAGCCCGATGGTCTCAATATCAACGACGGCTGCGGGTGCACCCATCTGGATCCGTTGCGCAAGGCGGTGCTGGCCCATGGCGCTGCGATCGGTATCGCGCATGACGGTGACGCGGACCGTTGCCTGGCCGTGGACGCCGCCGGTGATGTGGTGGACGGTGACCAGATCATGGCGATCCTCGCGCTGGCCATGCGGGACAGCGGTGAGCTGGCGCAGGACACCCTGGTCACCACGGTGATGAGCAACCTTGGGCTGCACCTGGCGATGCGCCAGCAGGGGGTGGCGGTACAGACCACTGCGGTAGGTGACCGGTACGTGCTCGAGGCGCTGTGGGCGGGCGGGTACTCATTGGGAGGTGAGCAGTCCGGGCATGTGGTGCTGCCGGGGTATGCCACCACCGGCGACGGGCTGCTCACCGCGTTGCGCTTGATGGCTCAGATGATCGCCTCGGGGCGGAGCCTGGCGGATCTGGCCGGCGTGGTGACCCGGTTGCCGCAGGTGTTGGTCAACGTCGCGGTCAGGGACAAGGCGGCGGTCGCGGCGGCACCGGCGGTGGCCGACGCCATAGCCGCTGCGGAGGTCGAGCTGGGCGAGACCGGCCGGGTGTTGCTGCGCCCGTCAGGCACCGAGCAGCTGGTCCGGGTGATGGTTGAGGCCCCCACCCAGCCTACCGCCGAAATCATCGCCCACCGCATCGCCACAGTGGTGGCCCGAGTCTGACCCCATTACTGCGTTCTGTCCCCAAAACGCAGATCAGGATTCTTCGAGCAGGGCGTCGTAGCGGGTCTCGCCGGTGAGGTGGCGCAGCAGGAATGCGGTGACCAGGGGGTGGGACGCTTTCCGGGTGCTGTACTCCGGGCTGCCGTCAACCAGCCAATCCGTCCAGTGCTGGTCGGTCAGGAAGCCGAGGTGGCTGGCTTTGGGCAGCGTTCGCAGCAGTACTGGACCGCCCCACGCTGTGGCCATCGGCTGCGCATGCCCGATCGGCGGGGCCACCCGATCCTTGCCAGCGGCCAGATGCATGCCGGGCATGGTGCACTCGCGTGCGGTGGCCACTGCTGACGGCATGGTTTCGGCCAGCGCCAGGGTAGCCACGGCCCGGCAGCGGTCGTCGGTCGCCGCAGTGAGCACTGCGCAGCCGCCGCCCATGCCATGCCCGACCAGACCGAGCTTGCCCGGATCCACACTGATCTCGCCGTTGCCCAGCCGTACCCCGATGCACAAGTCCAGCGCACTGCGCAGATCGGCGGCGAACTGCCGATGTGACGGCAGCGCGCCGAGCTGGGTGGCCGGCGCCACCGCGACCACTCCCCAGGAGGCCAGATGGCGCAGCAAGTCCTCGTAGCGTGACGTCGGCTGCAGCCAACCGTGCCCGAACGCGACCGCGGGTAGTCCGAGGCCGGACTGCGGGGTGAATACCACACCGGGCATGCCGACCACAGCAAGGTCACCGCGCAGTACCCCGTGCGGACCGGGCCGGGACAGCTCCTGCGCCGTGCGCCAGACCGCGGGGTCAGTGCGTGTCATGAGCCCGGACGGTATCGGATCCCTCGTTTGAGGTTGGGCTAGCGTGACGCACATGTGCGGAATCGTGGGTTACGTGGGGCATCGAAGCGCCCTTGGCGTCGTGCTCCAGGGCCTGGGTCGGCTGGAATACCGCGGGTATGACTCTGCCGGTGTCGCGGTGCTCGACGGTGCCGGCACGCTGGCGGTGGCTCGCAAGGCCGGCGCGCTGGCCAACCTGATCGGCGAGCTCAGCGCCTCCGGGCGCGACGCTTTCACCGGCACGGCCGGGATGGGACATACCCGCTGGGCCACCCATGGCGCGCCGACCGACCGCAACGCCCATCCGCACGCCGACACGGCAGGCAGGCTCGCCGTGGTGCACAACGGGATCATCGAGAACCACGCTCAGCTACGCGCCGAGCTGGAGGCCGGCGGGGTGGAGCTGTCCAGTGATACCGACACCGAGACCGCCGCGCATCTCATTGCCGCGCAGTACGCCCGCCACGGTGACCTGCCCGCAGCGGTGCGTGCAGTGTGCCGGCGGCTGCACGGGGCGTTCACCCTCGTGGTCACGCACGCCGACGAACCCGATCTGATCGTCGCGGCGCGCCGCTCGTCGCCGCTGGTGGTGGGGGTGGGCGACGGAGAGCACTTCGTCGCCTCCGACGTCGCGGCGTTCATCGACCACACCCGCAATGCCGTCGAGCTCGGCCAGGACCAGGTGGTGACGATCACCCGCGACGGCTACCAGGTCACCGATTTCTCCGGCGACCCCGCGCAGGCCACACCTTTCCACGTCGACTGGGACCTCTCAGCGGCGGAAAAGGGTGGCCATGACTACTTCATGCTCAAGGAGATCGAAGAACAACCCGATGCGATCGGCGATACGTTGCGCGGGCATTTTATCGACGGCCGGATCGTGCTGGACGAGCAGCGGATGGACATCCAGGAGCTCCGCGACGTCGACAAGGTGTTCGTGGTCGCCTGCGGTACTGCCTACCACTCGGGAATGGTTGCCAAGTACGCCATCGAGCACTGGTGCCGGCTGCCGGTGGAAGTCGAGCTCGCCAGTGAATTTCGGTACCGCGACCCGGTGCTGGACCGTTCAACATTGGTCGTGGCGATCTCGCAGTCCGGGGAGACCATGGACACCTTGGAGGCGGTGCGCCACGCCAGAGAGCAGAAGGCCCGGGTCTTGGCGATCTGCAATACCAACGGAGCGCAGATCCCCCGAGAATCCGACGCAGTGCTCTACACCCACGCCGGGCCGGAGATCGGGGTGGCCGCCACCAAGACGTTCCTCGCTCAGATCGTGGCCAACTTCCTGGTCGGGTTGGCCCTGGCGCAGGCTCGCGGCACCAAGTACTCCGACGAGGTCGCCCGCGAGTTCGCCGAGCTGGAGGCCATGCCGGCGGCAGTTCAGCAGGTGCTGGGCACGGTCGGCCAGGTGCGCGCGCTGGGTCGCGAGCTCGCGGACTCCAAGGTGGTGCTGTTCCTCGGTCGCCACGTCGGCTTCCCGGTGGCCCTGGAAGGTGCCCTCAAGCTCAAGGAACTCGCCTACATGCATGCCGAGGGCTTCGCCGCCGGCGAGCTCAAGCACGGCCCGATCGCTCTGCTCGAGGAGGGCCTGCCGGTGGTCGTGGTGGTGCCCTCACCCAAGGGACGAGCCGTTCTGCACGCCAAGCTGCTCTCCAACATCCAGGAGATCCGGGCCCGCGGTGCGCGGACCATCGTCATCGCTGAAGAAGGCGACGAGACTGTGCGGCCCTTCGCCTCGGACCTGCTGGAGGTGCCCGCGGTGCCGACCCTGCTGCAGCCGCTGGTGTCTACCGTGCCGCTTCAGGTGCTCGCCGCTGAGATCGCCCGGCAGCGCGGCTACGACGTGGACAAGCCACGCAACCTAGCCAAATCCGTCACTGTGGAGTAGTCGTGAGTGGCATTGAGTGCTCTGGCACTGAAACGCACTCACGAGGCGCTTGGACGGTGGTGCGCGTGCGCGCCGCCGAAGATGTCCTGATAGCCCGGGTGGGGGAGGGCGTCCTGATGCGCCGCGCCGCATTTGGGCTGGCCACCAGGACTGCGGCGGTGCTCGCTGAACGGACCGGCGGGGTTTCCGGCCGGCACGTCGCGCTGCTGGTCGGGGCGGGCAACAACGGTGGGGACGCGCTGTGGGCCGGGGCATTCCTGCGCCGCCGCGGGGTGGCGGTCACCGCTGTGCTGCTGTCTCCGGACCGCGCCCATCCGCAGGGCATGGCAGCGCTGCGCCGAGCCGGGGGGCGGATCGCCGACCAGCTGCCAGACCGCGCTGAGCTCATACTCGACGGGATCGTCGGGCTCTCCGGCCGCGGCGGGTTGCGCCCGCCGGCTGCGAAGCTGGTCGAAGGCGCCCAAGTGCCAATCATCGCGGTGGACTCGCCGTCTGGGGTGAATCCGGACACCGGCATCGCGGACGGACCCGCGGTGACCGCCACCGAGACCGTCACCTTCGGTGCCCGCAAGCCGGTGCACCTGCTCGCCCCGTGGCGCTGCGGCCCCGTGCACCTGGTGGACATCGGCCTGTTCGGTGAGCTGGGTGAGCCCGATCTGCGTGTGCTCACCGCAGCCGAGATCGGTGCCCGCTGGCCGGTGCCCGGCCCGGCCAGCGACAAGTACAGCCAGGGCGTGCTCGGCATCGCCGCGGGCTCGGCGGACTACCCCGGAGCGGCGGTGCTCTGTGCCGGGGCCGCCGTACTCGCGACATCGGGCATGGTGCGCTTTGCTGGCACCGCCGCCGATGCGGTACGCGGGCGCTGGCCGGAGGTGGTGGCCACCGGCTCGGTGTCGGACGCCGGTCAGGTCCAGGCCTGGGCCGTCGGGCCCGGCTTGGGCACCGGCGCCGCGGGTCACCAGGTGCTCGCCCACGTGCTTGCCGCGGGAGTGCCGGTAGTGGCCGACGCCGATGCGATCACCCTGCTGGCCCGGCACCCCGATCTGGCGGACAGTCGCGACCCGGCCACCCCGCTGGTCCTCACTCCGCACGACCGGGAGTTCGAGCGGCTCACTGGCAAGGCGCCCGGTCCCGACCGGGTCGGGGCCGTCCGGAACGCCGCCCGCAGGTTCGACGCCGTGCTGGTGCTCAAGGGAAACACGACTATCATCGCTGCACCCGACGGCCGGGTGCTGGTGAACCCGGCCCGCTCGTCGTGGCCGGCCACCGCAGGCTCCGGCGACGTCCTCACCGGCGTGCTCGGCGCGTTGCTGGCTGCCGGGCTGGAACCGGCCACGGCGGCGGCCGCGGCAGTGCACGCCCAGGAGTTCGCCGCTGCCATTGCCGCCGGGGGCGGCACGCACAGCGGTGGCGCACCGGCGCCTGCCTCGGCGATCCAGGCTGCTCTGAGTGACGCGATTCGCGCTCTCCGGTGGGTGGCTGGGATGCGAGGATGACCACGATGCAGGCCGGCCGGCGGCGGGCCGAGTTGGTGATCGATCTGGATGCGATCCGGCACAACGTCGGAATCCTCGCCGGGTGCGCCACCGCGTCCGGGCCACCACCATGGCAGTGGTCAAGGCCGACGGCTATGGCCATGGTGCGGTGGACGTTGCCGTCGCCGCGCTGCAGGCCGGGGCCGGCGCGCTCGGCGTGTGCAGCGTCGACGAGGCGATCGCGCTACGTCACAGCGGAATCGATGCTCCCGTGCTGGCCTGGCTGCACGCACCCGGTGAGGACCTCGCTGCCGGTGTCGCCGCCGAGGTCGATCTCGGCATCTACTCCACCGGTCAGCTCGACACCGCAGCTGCAGCCGCGGCGACAATCGGGCGCGCCGCCCGAGTACACCTCAAGGTCGACACCGGGCTGACCCGAGGCGGAGCCTACCGTGGCGAATGGCCCGACCTGGTCCGTGCCGCTGTGGAGACCCCAAGCGTTGAAATTATCGGGATCTCGTCGCACCTCGCGCATGCCGACGATCCGGGGCACCCGATCATCGAGCAGCAGGTCCGGTACTTCGATAAGGCCTACCAGGTGGCTCGGGATGCCGGACTGCGGCCGCTGCGGCATCGGGCGAACTCCGCGGCGACGTTGACCCGCCCCGATTTGCATTACGACATGGTCCGCCCGGGTATCGCCGTCTACGGGCTCTCCCCGGTGCCCGACATGAGTTATCATCTTTTGCCAGCGATGACACTGCGCTCGCAGGTAGCGATGGTCAAACGCGTCCCGGCCGGTGAGGGCGTGTCGTACGGGCACGTCTGGCATACCGAGCGGGAAACCACTCTGGCATTGGTTTCCTCCGGTTACGCCGATGGCGTGTCGAGGGTGCTCACCGGCCGGCTCGACGTCTGGCTGGCGGGGCGCCGCCGCCCGGTGGTGGGAAGGGTGTGCATGGACCAGGTGATGGTCGACTGCGGGGACGACCCGGTGGCGGTGGGCGCTGAGGTGGTCTTCTACGGCACCGGCGAGAACGGCGCACCCACCGCGGCCGAGTGGGCGGGTAAGCTGGGCACCATCCACTACGAGGTGGTCGCGGGTATGACGAGGCCCCGGTTGACCCGGACGGTGCACGGTCGGCAACCGTCTCTGGCTGCGCGAGTCGCCCGATGAGATCGTGGGCGAAGTCTGCCGCGTGGGTGGTTGGCGGTGCCCTCGGCACGGTGGTGACCACAGCGCTAGCCGCCGCCCACGCACATCACAATCACATCGGCGAGGTGCGCAGGAACGCTGCGCAACTGCCCGATGAGCTGCCAGCCGTACTTCCGCCGGACCGGGAGTACACAGTGACGGCTGACGACGGGATCGAGCTGTCGGTGGAGGAGCTCGACCCGGCGGATGGCGGTGCGCCCGAGTTCACCGTCGTCTTGATCCACGGCTGGACGCTGGACCGGCGATCCTGGCTGTTCCAGCGCCACGACCTGGCGCATTCCACCGCCCCCCGGGTTCGCGTGGTGCTTTACGACCACCGCAGCCACGGTCGCTCGGGCCGTTCGCCCCGACGTGCGTGCACCTTCGAGCAGCTCGGCCGCGACCTGTATGCGGTGCTCCGCGCGGCCGCGCCCGAGGGACGGGTGGTGCTGATCGGGCATTCCTTCGGTGGTATGGCCATCATGGCGTTGGCCGAGCACAATCCTGAGCTGTTCGCCGAGCGGATTTCCGGGGTGGCTTTCCTCAACACCAGTGCCGGGGACATCGGCAGATCAGGTCTGCCTAAGCCGCTGTTGTCCCGGCGAAACCCGCTGGTGCCGGTGGCCAAGCGCCTGTCGCGCTGGGAGCCCAGCGCCCGCGCGGTCGACCGCGGGCGCGAGGTCTGCAGGAATCTCATTTGGAGCCTGACCCGTGAGCTTTCCTTCGGCGACGAGGCGGTCAATCCAGCGGTGGTTGAGCTGATGTACATGATGATTCGGGCTACCTCATTCGAAGTCATGACCGATTTCCTGCAGGAATTCGGCAGGCACAACCGGTACGCGGCGCTGGCCGGTCTGCAGTACGCCAAGGCGCTGGTGCTGGGCGCCGACGGTGACCGGTTGATTCAGTACGAGCACTCCAAGGCGATCGCGGAGCTGCTGCCCGACGCCGAGCTGGTGCAGGTGGAGGGGTCAGGCCACATGACGATGCTGGAGCGACCAAAGCTGGTCGATGAACACCTGCTGGACTTGCTGTCCCAATGCGCTGGGGCGCTGCCACGCAGCTAGAAAGGGAAATGAGTGTGGAGCTGGAGCTAGCGACTCCGGCGGATACCGAGCGCCTCGGCCGAGCAGTGGGCCAGCGTCTGCGTCCAGGTGACGTAGTGGTGCTGTCCGGACCGCTGGGAGCAGGAAAGACGGTGCTGGCCCGCGGTATCGGCGCCGGGCTGGGAGTTCGTGGACCGGTGACCTCTCCGACCTTCGTCATCGCCCGCGAGCACCCGGCACTGCCCGGCGGGCGAGGGGTGCCACTGGTGCATGTCGATGCCTACCGGCTCGGTGGGATCGCTGAGCTGGACGACCTCGATCTGGACACCGAGCTACTGGCAGCCGCCGTGGTCGTGGAGTGGGGCGAGGGCATGGCCGAGCGCCTGGCCGACGAGCATCTGCTGATCCGGCTAGCCCGGCGCGACGGGCATGACAGCCGGGTGGCGGAGCTGTTCGGTCCAGCCCGGTTGCTGCCGGCGGTGTGCTCTTCGGTGACCGAAACGCCCGATCCGTAAACTATCCGTCCGTGCTGGTGTTGGCTCTGGACACCGCGACGCCCGCGGTGACTGCCGGATTGCTACGACTGCCCGACGCGAGCCCCCCGGAGGTGCTCGCCGAGCGGAGTGCCGTGAATGCCCGGGCGCATGGTGAACTGCTCATGCCGTCGGTGTGCGAGGTGCTCACGGTCGCCGGGGTGCGGATACGTGACCTCGACGCGGTGGTGTGTGGGGCTGGGCCGGGCCCGTTCACCGGGTTGCGGGTCGGGATGGTCACCGCTGCGGCGCTGGGGGATGCGCTGGGCATCCCGGTCTATCCGGTGGGCAGCCTGGACGCGATCGCTCATCAGGCGGGTGCAGGCACCCCCCTGCTCGTGGTCACCGACGCCCGGCGCCGGGAGGTCTACTGGGCGCGTTACGACGAGACCGGCGCTCGAGTCGAGGGGCCCCACGTGGATCGGCCGGGTGACGTGCCCCTTGCTGGGCTGGCCCGGGTGGCCGGCGCTGCCGGTGCGCTGGCGTTACCGGTGCTGCCCGCGGCGGTGTCGCCGCGGC
>JBOHGX010000141.1:0-6492 GCA_050700255.1 Pseudonocardiaceae bacterium | reverse complement strand
GGGTTATTCGATGCCCGATAACCCCGCTGAGCCCGCTGAATGCGGGTTCGGCGCGCGGTTGACGCGCGCCGTGGCCGCTAGGGGGCCGCTGTGTGCGGGGATCGATCCGCATCCGGAGCTGTTGCGGTTGTGGGGTCTGGGCGACGACGTGGGTGGGCTCGAGAGCTTTGCTCGGGGGGCGGTCGAGACGCTGGCGCCGGAGGTGGCGGTCATCAAGCCACAGTCGGCGTTTTTCGAGCGATACGGGGCCCGAGGCGTCGCCGTGCTGGAGCGAGTGCTGGTAGCGGCCGGGGATGCCGGCGCGCTGGTCCTGCTCGACGTCAAGCGGGGAGACATCGGTTCGACCATGGCCGGGTACGCCGCTGCCTACCTGAGCGACGGGGCGCCGCTGGCCGCCGACGCGATCACCGTGTCGCCCTACCTCGGGGTCGGTGCGCTGGAGCCGGCGTTCGAGCTGGCCGGCGGTACCGGGAGGGGGGTGTTCGTGCTGGCGCTGACGTCCAACCCGGAAGGCGCCGCCGTGCAGGCTGCGTTGACCAGCGCTGGAAGCACGGTCGGGCAGTCGGTGTTCGACGCTGTCGCCGCACGCAATACCGGTCACATCGGCGACTTCGGGGTGGTGGTGGGGGCCACCACCCCGGCCGGGGCACTACGGCTGGAGACGTTCAACGGCCCGATACTGGCCCCAGGGATAGGCGCGCAGGGCGCCCGCCTGGCCGACCTGCGCCAGGTCTTCGGTGCGGCGCTGCGGCACGTTCTGCCGGCCACGTCACGTGAGCTGTTACGGCATGGCCCCGAGCCGGCCCCTCTGCGACACGCCGCACGGCGGATGGCCGACGAGGCGACAGAGCTGCTCGGATTGCCGTCACGGCAGGTCGGCGGGGGCACCCCGCGTTGAACGGTGGACCGCCTGGGGGATACGGTCGCCGCACCAATCCAGACCATCCCTAAGCACTAGCAATCGACGGAGGAGACCGTGGCCCTTCCCGAGCTGACCGAGGAGCAGCGGGCCGCTGCGCTGGAGAAGGCGGCCGCCGCCCGACGCGCCAGGGCCGAGCTCAAGGAACGCCTCAAGCGCGGTGGGACCAACCTCACGGAGGTCCTCGCTCAGTCCGACAGCGACGACATCCTGGGGAAGATGAAGGTTTCGGCTTTGCTCGAGGCCCTGCCCGGCGTGGGCAAAGTTCGCGCTCAGCAGATCATGGAGCGGCTGGAGATCGCCAACAGCCGGCGGTTGCGTGGGCTTGGTGAGCGCCAGCGTAAGGCGCTGCTCAGCGAGTTCGGCCCGGAGTAACCCGGCCAAGCGCAACAGTAAGTCCAGCACAGTCGACGCAAAGCGACCACGTAGTGACGGCGGGTGAGTCGGGGACCAGCGAAGCTGCCGGGCCCCGACTCACCGTTGTCTCAGGCCCTTCCGGGGTTGGCAAGTCCAGCGTGGTCGCCGAGGTGCTGCGGCGCTGGCCACAGCTATTCGTCAGCGTCTCGGTGACCACCCGCTCGCCTCGTGGCGGCCAACGCCCGGATGAGCAGTACCACTACGTGGACCGCGTCGCCTTCGGGTGCATGGTGCAGCGTGGTGAGTTTCTGGAGTACGCCGAGTACGCGGGTAACTTCTACGGCACGCCCGCCGCGCCGGTACGCGATGCACTGGCCGCTGGCCGGCCGACGCTACTGGAGATCGAAGTGCAAGGTGCTCGACAGGTTCGAGCCGCGATGCCCGATGCGTTGCTGGTGATGCTGATGCCGCCGTCCTGGGAGGCGCTGCGGGAGCGGCTGGCCGGTCGCGGCACGGAGGATCCAGCCGGGCTGGAGTGCCGGTTGCAGGTGGCCCGGGAAGAACTGGACGCCGTCGGAGAGTTCGATGCGACGGTTGTCAACGACGACGTGGGGCGGGCCGCGCAGGAATTGATAACCTTGATGGTCGGCACGGGTTCCGGATACCGTCCGCCCGGCCCCTGACATCTTGGAGACAGTGAGTGAGCATCCCCACCGAATTGGGCGCGCTGGGCGCGCCCGCGGTCACCGCCCCTGAAGGCATCACCAATCCCCCCATCGATGATCTGCTGGGCAAGGTCAGCTCGAAGTACGCTCTGGTGATCTTCGGGGCCAAAAGAGCTCGTCAGATCAACGACTACTACGCACAGCTCGGGGAAGGCCTGCTGGAGTACGTCGGCCCGCTGGTCGAGCCGGGAGCGCGGGAGAAGCCGCTATCGATCGCGCTGCGGGAAATCCACGGCGGCCTACTCGAGCACACCGAGGGCGAGTGACCTACGCCGGGCCGGTCCGGCCGGGCCTATCCCGGCGGATCGTGCTCGGCGTTGCGGGGGGTATCGCCGCCTACAAGGTGTGTGAGGTACTCCGCCGCTTCACCGAAACGGGGCATCAGGTACGGGTGGTTCCCACTGAGGCTGCCTTGCGGTTCGTCGGTGCCCCGACCTGGGAGGCGCTGTCCGGGCAACCGGTACCGCACGGCCTGTTCACCGACGTCCCTGCGGTCCCCCACGTGCAGCTGGGGCAGACCGCCGATCTGGTGCTGGTCGCCCCGGCAACCGCGGACCTGCTGGCTCGCGCTGCCCACGGCCGGGCCGACGACCTGCTCTGCGCCACGCTGCTCACCGCCCGTTGCCCGGTGCTGCTGGTGCCCGCGATGCACACCGAGATGTGGGAACACCCGGCAACGGAGCACAACGTTGCGATGCTGCGCTCGCGCGGGACCGTCGTCGCGCAGCCCGCAACCGGGCGGCTCACCGGTGCCGACTCCGGGGCCGGCCGGCTGCCGGAGCCCGAGGAGATCGTCGACCTCACCACCCTGCTGCTGCACCGCCCGGACGCCCTGCCGCGGGATCTCACCGGCCGGCAGGTGGTGATCTCCGCCGGTGGCACTCGCGAGCCACTGGACCCGGTGCGCTACCTGGGCAACCGGTCCTCCGGCCGGCAGGGCTACGCGCTGGCCAGAGTCGCGGCGCAGCGCGGTGCCCGGGTGACGCTGGTCGCGGCCAACACCCCCGACCTGAGTGATCCGGCCGGGGTCGAGGTGGTCCGGGTGGGCACCGCGGACCAGCTTCAGGAGACCGTGCTCAAGGCGGCGCCGCCCGCCGACGTGGTGGTGATGGCTGCCGCCGTCGCCGACTTCCGCCCGGCTGCGTACCATCCCAGCAAGATCAAGAAATCCGGATCGGATCCGGATCCGATCCGGTTGATCCGCAACCCGGACATCCTGGCCGAACTGGTGCGGCGCCGCCCGCAGGGCCAGGTGGTGGTCGGTTTCGCAGCCGAGACCGGCGACTCCGACGGCGGGGAGCTCGTGCACGGCCGAGCCAAACTCGCCCGCAAGGGCTGCGACCTGCTGGTAGTCAACGCGGTGGGGCAGGGCCGGGCGTTCGAGGTCGAGCACAACGCTGGCTGGTTGCTCGCCGACGACGGTACGGAGATCGACCTGCCTGAGGGCCCCAAGTCACTGCTCGCCTCGTACCTCTGGGACGTCATCGCGGCCCGGCTGACCGGGTGAGCCTGGGCCAGCCGTGAGTGGCAGACGTGTTACGGCAAGTTCCACCGAGTCGCCTGGCTGTGAGCAGTCGAGACGCGAGACCAGCGGAACAGTCCCACCGCGGCGGCGGCCTCGTTGCCGCCTACGCGCGCCGCCACTCGCCCGTCAGGGTGCTGTCCACAGATCACAGCCCGCATCCGTCCGCACGAGGTCGGTAGAGTTGGGCGCACTGGTGGTTCGGGTCGTGACCTTGCCGGGCACGGCCTGAGGAGAAGAGGGAACCCGGTGTGAGTCCGGGACTGCCCCACCGGCGCACGCACCACCGGTGCGTGCGGCCTTGCGTGCCGCCCGCGACGGCTGCGGATCCTCTCCGCCACGCTCGCGAGGAGAGCAGTGACAGACATCATCGGGACGGACACGATCGGCGCCACCGTGTTGGGGTACCCCCGGATCGGGCCGGACCGGGAGCTTAAGCGGGCTGTGGAGCGGTATTGGGCGGGCAGCCTTGACCAGGCTGGGCTGCGTGCTGTCGCGGCTGGGTTGCGCCGCGACAGCTGGACCGGGCTGCGGGACGCCGGGCTGGATTCGGTGCCGGGTAACACGTTCTCCTACTACGACCACGTGTTGGACACCGCGCGGACCGTGGGAGCGCTGCCGGCGCGCTTCGGCGCGCTGGGCCTCGACGCGCTGGACACCATGTTCGCGACGGCCCCGCGGTCACGGCAGCGTGCGGCCGTTGGAGCTGACCAAGTTCTTCGACACCAACTACCACTACTTGGTGCCTGAGCTCGGCACGGACACCGCGCTGCGGTTGGTCGACCGCAAGCCCCTCGACGAGTTCAGCGAGGCGCTCGACGCCGGGGTGCGCACCCGGCCGGTGCTGCTGGGCCCGGTGACCTTCCTGCTGCTGGCGAAGCCGGCGCCGGAGGCCCTGGCCGGTTTCTCGACTCTTGAGCTGCTTGAGTCGCTGGTGGAGGTGTACGCGAAGCTGCTCGCTGAACTTGGGCGACTCGGGGCCGGCTGGGTGCAGCTCGACGAGCCGGCGTTGGTCGCCGACCGCACCGACGCCGAGCTGGAGCGCCTGGCGTGGACCTATCGCCGGTTGGGCGCGGTACCGGGCCGCCCGAAGGTGCTGGTGGCCGGCTACTACGGCAACCTCGGGCCGGTGCGCGTGGGACGGCCGCCGAGCGGGTCGCGGCGCAGCGGGCGCGGCTGCAGCTCGGACCGGTGCCGACCACGACCATCGGCTCGTTCCCGCAGACCGGTCAGATCCGGGCCGACCGGGCTGCGCACCGGGCCGGGAGACTCGACGATGCGGAGTACGAGCGTCGGATGCGCGCGGAGATCGTGCGGGTGATCCGGCTGCAGGAACAGATCGGCCTCGACGTGCTCGTGCACGGTGAGCCGGAGCGCAACGACATGGTGCAGTACTTCGCCGAGCACCTCGACGGGTTCGCGACTACCGAGTTCGGCTGGGTGCAGTCCTACGGCACCCGGTGTGTGCGCCCGCCGGTGCTGTACGCCGACGTGTCTCGCCCGGCGCCGATCACCGTCGGGTGGAGCACCTACGCGCAGTCGCTCACCGACCGGCCGGTCAAGGCGATGTTGACTGGGCCGGTGACGATCCTGGCCTCGCCCACCGGGTCCGTTCGGGCAGGACTGCCCTCGCTTGACCCAAACGCTACAGCACTGGGTTAGGCCGACACTGGGTTTCGACAGACACCGGTCGGCAGACCGGGGAACCGACGGCCTGGTCCAGACGCCGCAGGAGTGCGGGAAAACCTATCTCCGTCTCAGGGTCAGCTTCGGGAGTCCTGGGCATGGTGGAGCTGACGGGGTGGTCTGGTAGACCCGCCCGGTGAGCAGTGCCAGTCGGTCGCGTCGTGGGCAGCCCCGTCGTGGGGAGCAGAGTCCGGCTGCTGCGCTGCCCGTCGCTCGGGTGTGTGTGGATACCCCGCTGGCCCACCTCGACCGCCCATTCGACTACCAGGTGCCCGCCGAGCTCGACGCGACGGCGGTGCCCGGCGTGCGCCTTCGGGTCCGTTTCGCCGGGCGGCTGGTGGACGGGTGGCTGCTGGAACGAGCCGAGCGATCCGACCATCCGGGCCGCCTGGGCTGGCTGCATCGGGTGATCTCTGCCGAACCAGTGCTCAGCCCGCAGATCGCTGCGCTGGCGCGGGTAGTGGCTGACCGGTGTGCGGGCACCATGAGCGACGTGCTGCGGCTGGCGGTGCCGCCGCGGCACGCCCGCACCGAGGCCGAACCGGGCCCAACCGCCGCGGCCCGTCCGCAGCGCCCCCCGGCGCCCGGATGGGACCGTTACCCTCGCGGATCGGCCTTCCTGGAGGCCCTCCATCAGGGTCGGGCGGCGCATGCCTGCTGGCAGGCGCTGCCGGGGGAGGATTGGCCCGCTCGGCTCGCGGAGGCCGCGGTCACCGTGGCCGCCGCCGGGCGGGGGGCGCTGTTGGTGCTGCCAGATCATCGGGACACCGCGCGAGTGCACGCCGCGGTGGCTGCGCTGGCCGGGCCCGACGCAGTGGTCACCCTGGCTGCTGAGTGCGGGCCCACGCAGCGCTACCGTCGGTGGTTGGCGGTGCGGCGGGGCGCAGTGCGCATCGTGGTCGGCACTCGGGCCGCGGTCTTCGCCCCGGTTGCGGACCTGGGCCTGATGGTGTTGTGGGACGACGGCGACGACCTGCATGTCGAGCCGCGGGCGCCCTACCCGCATGCCCGGCTGGTGCTCGGCCAGCGTGCCGTGCTCGAGGGAGGGGCGCTGCTGGTGGCCGGCTATGCCCGCACCGCGGAGACGCAGCTGTCGGTCGACACCGGATGGGCCCACGAGATCGTCGCCGCTCGTCGCGTGGTGCGGGCCGCGGCGCCGCGGATCACCGCGATCGGTGAGGACGACACCCAACTGGCCCGGGATCCGGCTGCCCGCGCGGCGCGGCTGCCCGCGGTGGCGTTCGAAGCGGTCCGCGCGGCGCTGCGCCGTGACCGGCCGGTGC
>JBOHGX010000140.1:0-2992 GCA_050700255.1 Pseudonocardiaceae bacterium | reverse complement strand
GTCAGATCCCTCGCTCCGTTCGTGCCGTGACCCGCGTCCTGTTGGTCGTCAACGATGCCCTATACCGCTGCGGGTTGCGGGCAATCCTCGAGAGCCAGCCGGATCTCGAGGTCGTGGGAGAGGCACCCGACTGCGGCGAGGCAACCGACTGCCTGCGCCAGCACGACCCGAGTGCCGTGCTCCTTGACCCTCGTGGTGTGGGGATCACTCCGGTAGCGGCGATAGGGGCATTGAATTGCCGCCCACTTCTCGTACTGACATCGCCCGGTGGGGAAGCCGTCGAAGAAACCGCGGCATTACGGGCAGGCGCGAGCGGGCTGCTGCGCAGCACTGCGAATCCCGAAGAGTTGGCAGCCGCCTTGCGTGTCGTCGTGGCGGGTTACACGCTTCGTCTACCGCCCACAACCGACCGGATCGGTGGGCAAGAAGAGATCCGCGAGACCTCGCTGGAAGAGGTGCCAGAGGAACTCCTGAGCCTCACCCCGCGGGAGCGGCAGGTCTTTCGCCTCATAGCCTCCGGTTTCGGTAATGCCGAGATCGCCAGAATGCTTTCGCTCGGCGAGAGCACGATCAAGTCCCATGTGCAGCACCTGCTCACGAAGCTCGATATTCCCAACCGGGTGCACGCTGTGATCTATGCTTATCAGCACGGTTTGGTGACGGAGTGCAAAAGGTCTCTCGTAGCTGGGTTCGGCTCCGGCGCAACTGCCGTCGCCTGAACGCGGTTACCTCCATTTTTGAAGATACCCCACTGCGCGTGCGGGGAACCGCCGGTTTTTGTACGCGCTCACGACCGAGGGTGCGAAAACCATGACGTTCGAGTTCGCCGCCGTGACATTGCCGGGACTCACCGACCCTGCGATCGCCATCGCAGCAAGTAGGGCCGAAGCGACCGGAATCGTGGACCTCTCCCTGGTGGGTGACCCGAGGCTCGCCGTGGACGCAGTGCGCACGCTGGCCAGGTTCGGTCGCCATCGCTGCGGGGTCCGGCTCGATCCGCGCGACGAGGCCACGGCCGACGCGGTTACCTCCGTGCTGCGCCCACCGGTCGATCTGGTGGTGCTCACGCCGGCCACTCCCGACCTGCTCCGCCGCTGGGCCGAGCTGCTGCGGGCCGCCGATGTCGAGCTGTGGCTCCAGGTCACCACCGTGGAACAGGCCGGGCTCGCCGTGGATCTCGATGCCGACACCGTGATCGCGAAGGGCAACGAGGCCGGTGGGCGGGTGGGCGAAACGACCACGTTCGTCCTGCTCCAGCAGCTGCTCGACAAGATCGGGCTGCCCGTCTGGGCACACGGCGGGATCGGCGAACATTCGGCGGCGGCATGCGCCGCGGCCGGTGCGGCCGGTGTGGTGCTCGACGCCCAGCTCGCGCTGACCCGAGAGTCGCACCTGCCCGCGGCAATCACAGCGGATCTCGCCCGCATGGACGGTGGCGAGACGGTATGCGTCGGTCAGGAGATCGGCGAGCGGTACCGGGTGTACGGCCGGCCGGGCACTCCCGCGGTCGAGGAGCTGCGCCGGCTGGAACGCAGTCTCGCCACCGACGAACCTGACCGGGTGGCGTGGCGTGCGGCTCTGGCGGAGGCGACTGGCCGGCACGATGTGTGGCTGCTCGGGCAGGACGCCGCTTTCGCCGCCGGGCTGGCCGCACGCTTCCGCACGGTCGGCGGCGTGCTCACCGGTCTGCGGCAGGCGGTCCACGAACATCTCGCCGCGGCCGACCGGCTGCGCCCCCTCGCCGCCGATGGCCCCCTGGCTCGTTCCCACGGCACGCGCTATCCGATCGCACAGGGCCCGATGACTCGGGTGAGTGACGTGCCTGGTTTCGCCCAGAAGGTCGCCGAGGCCGGGGCACTCCCGTTCCTCGCGCTGGCGGTCATGAGCGGGCGGCGGGTCGAGCAGCTGCTGCACCAGACGCAGGAAGCGCTCGGCGAGCGGCCGTGGGGCGTCGGGATTCTCGGCTTCGTGCCGCTGGAGCTGCGGGAGGAGCAGCTGAAGGTGCTGAAGCGCTACCGTCCGTCGTTCGCCCTGATCGCCGGTGGGCGGCCCGACCAGGCGCTGGCACTGGAACAGACCGGCGTCCCGACCTACCTGCATGTTCCGTCCCCCGGCCTGCTGCAGCTGTTCGCTAAGTCCGGTGCCCGCCGGTTCGTATTCGAAGGGCGGGAGTGCGGGGGGCACGTCGGTCCGCGCACGAGCTTCGTGCTGTGGAACACGATGATCGACACGTTGCTGGCGTCGGTCGCGTCGGCGGACCTGCCTGAGTGCCACGTGCTGTTCGCCGGCGGTGTCCACGACGCCCGCTCGGCCGCGATGGTGGCAGCCATGGCGGCGCCGCTGGCCGAGCGGGGCGTCCGGCTCGGGGTGCTGCTGGGGACCGCCTACCTGTTCACCGAGGAGGCGGTGACCGCGGGTGCGATCACGCCAGGCTTCCAGCGCGAGGCGCTGCAGTGCACCGGCACCGTGCTCCTGGAAAGCGGTCCCGGGCACGCGACGCGCTGCGCGGACACGGCGTTCGCGGCTGACTTCAGGCGAGAACACCGGCAGCTGCTCGACGAAGCACACCCCGCTGAGGAGATCCGGGAAAGACTGGAACGGCTGAACCTTGGGCGGCTGCGTGTCGCGTCGAAGGGAATCGACAGCCACCCCAGCCACGGGCACGAGCCTGGCGCGCCGCAGTTCGTCACCGTCTCACCCGACGAGCAGGCCGCCAGGGGCATGTACATGCTCGGTCAGGTCGCCGCCCTGCGCGACGCGACCGTGACGCTCGCCGCGTTGCACCACGACGTCTCGGCGGGCGGCTCGGCGTTGCTTGCAACGGCAGCCTCGGGGCAGCCTGCGGTAGCTGCGGCCGCCGTGCCGTGCGACGTAGCCATCATCGGGATGGGCTGCCTGCTCCCGAAGGCCCCCACCCTCGACGTCTACTGGCAGAACATCCTCGACAAGGTCGACGCGATCACCGAGATCCCCGCGGACCGGTGGGACTGGC
>JBOHGX010000139.1:0-3155 GCA_050700255.1 Pseudonocardiaceae bacterium | reverse complement strand
CAGCTCGGCGATGACCTGGGCTGCCGTCAGGTGCTGGTTGGTGTAGCGGGCCATGAGTTGCACGAGCCGGTCGGAGAAGCTTTGCCGGCGCACGATGTTGTGCCGGGTGACCTTGCGCATCTCCTGCCCGATCAGCAGGCGCAGCGCCTCGATGGCCAGATGGGGGTTGCGCGCTTGCTGCATCCGTTCGATGAAAGCCTGGTCGAGGTGCGACAGGTCGGGCCGGGGCAGTCCCGCCGCCTCGTAGAGGTCGGTGACGCCGCCCGCCTCGATCGCGCCCGCGGTGAGCTGGCGCAGCAGCAGGCTCACATCGGCGGGGATCGGCAGCCCCTGGGCGGCGCGCTCTTCCGCGTCCCATTTGGCCATCCAGATCCGCACGGCCTCGAAGAACCTGATGTCGTCCCGGTAGGGATTCATCTCCCCGCTGCAGGAGCACAGCGCGTAGAAGCGGGCCAGCTTGGCCGACGATGCCCGGAACCGCTGCGCCAGGTCGCTTCGCCGTTCTCCACCTGGTTGCCCGGGTTGTTCGGATTTCGTAGATACTCGACGGCGCCCAGGACGGTGTTGATGAACGTCTTCGGGCCGGACACTGCGAGCTTGGCGCGCCAGTCGTAGCCGGTGAGGATCGCCGTGCCGACGGTGGGCGAATCGAACCCGGTGAGCCACATCGACTGCACGATCACCAGCTCGATCCGGGTGCCGCAGACGATCATTCCCTTGCCGGGGGAGTCGATGAACTTGCGCATCTGCGTGGAGCGCGACTCTCAGTGCTCGACGATGTCTGCGGCGAGGACCCGGAGCCGGTCAGGTGCGCCGTAGAGGGCGTTCATCGCCGTGACGGCCTGCTGGATGCGCTGGCGCTCGGAGTCATCGAGGCCGGTGGTGGCCTCGTCGGCGCGCTCGTCGATGACCTCGGGATCGATGCCGGCTGGCAGCGAGACGGGGATGAGCCGGCTCTGGAAATAGACAGGAACCGTGGCGCCGTCGTTCACCGCTCTGGTGAGGTCGTAAATGTCGATGTAGTCGCCGAACACCTTGCGAGTGTCGCGCTCAGCTTCGGAGATCGGTGTTCCGGTGAACGCAATGAGCGTTGTCACCGGCCTCGCGCTCTTCTCGTGTCTTGCCGAACTTCTGCAGGGTGGTGAAGACGATCCCACCCGTAGTCCGGTTGGTGAGCTCGGCGCGCAGCTCGTCCCGAGTGTTCGCCTGCCGAGGGCTCTCGGGGAGCAGGTGACTGTTGTTGAAGGCGTTCGATCTTGTCAGCGATGGGTTCGTCGTCGGCGTCATCGACCGCAGCCGCGCCGACGTAGCGCCCGGGGGTGAGCACGTGGTCGTGCTGGCGGATCTCCTTCAGGGTGGCTGAGTAGCAGAAGCCGGGGACGTCTTCGTACTTCAGGCCGGCCGCGCGGGCAGAGGTGGTGCCGCGCCAGGCGTGGTAGGCGTCGGCGATCTTGGCGACGTCCTCAGCAGTAAGGACCCGCTCGGTCCGGTCGACGAGAGTTCCCCTGCTGCGGGCGTCGATGAAGAGCACCTCACCGCGTCGATCCGCAAGCCGCTTGGCACCTTGCGGGGTCTTGTCCTTGGCGAAGAACCAGAGGCACGCCGGGATTTGCGTGGTGCGGAATAACTGCGGTGGCAGCGCGATCATGCAGCTGACGAGATCAGCCTCGGCCATAGCGGCGCGGATCTCACCCTCGCCGGACTGCTTGGATGACATCGAGCCGTTGGCCAGCACCACACCGGCGGTACCGCGCTCGGCGAGTTTGGTGACGATGTGCTGCAGCCACGCCAAGTTGGCATTGCCGGCCGGCGGAGTGCCGAAGCGCCAGCGTGGGTCGTTGGGTGGTGCCCGCCCTCGATCAAGTGCTCGCCGGCGAACCGGGTACCAGGGATGACGCGCATCTGGCCCGCGATGGTCAGTGCGCGAAGGGTGGCGGCACCGGGTCGGCGGGTCACTGCCGCCGCAATGCCCGACCTGATGGGCGGGCGAGGGGTGGCGGCAGGGTCGCCGAACCGGTCAAGGGCGGCTTCGAGCTCGGTGACGTGGGCGACTGTGGCGGGGACTCTGGTCGTCACCTCCATGATGCTCGGGGCGATCCGGACCGCGAGGGCCTGCGGATGCTCGACGAGATCGGCAACGTCGGCTTGCACACAGAACGACCGGGTGTGCGATTCCGGGCGGTATCCGGCACGCCGCCAAGTGACGACGTCGGATACCAGCGCATCCACCACGTCGCCAGTGAGCGGGCGATCGGACACGTCGCCGAGCAACACCCGGCCCCGCCACGGCGACGAGTGCGCCGAGGTGAGGACCCAGATCGCGGTCTCGTAGCCGGGGCGGAACGGCACCACTCCACCGGGCAAGCGGATCACCGCTTCGACCATCCCGCTGCTGATCAGCCGCGCGCGGGCGCGCTCGTCAGGCGAAAATGGGCGAAGCGCGCCTGCAAGGATCTTGGCGGGTCCGAGCACGACGGCGGTGCGTCCCGGGGCGAGGCGTAGCGCGATGTCGTCGATCCGGTCTAGGACGTCGGTGCCGGACCGGTTCTCACCTGGGCGGTAGGGGAGTTGGGTGACGAGGACGTCGGGGTTGCCTACGTCGTGGGCGGGCCTGATCGCGACGTCGGACGCGGCCAGGCCGTGCACGATCAATCGCCGCCGCGCGAGGCGCGCCAGACAGGAGTCCTCCTCGCCGGCCACGACCACCGCGGTGCACGGATCTTCTAGGGTCTGCACTGTCGCGGTAAGGAGATCCCCCGAGCCCGCAGCGGGATCCGCCATCGCAACAGCGAGACCGTGATAGCTCCGCTCCCGGGCACCCGAGAGCTCGGCAATGAGGCGCGCGGCTTGCGGTTCGAGCGCCGCAGAGTAGAGCTGCGGTGTCGCGAGGTGCTGCCGGGCCGCCATGATCCGCTCGAACGCTCCCTGGCACCCCCAGGCAGCCTCGACGAGGCCGTCGACGGCATGAGCTAGCGGCACCAGGTGGTTCGGGAAAGCCGTGATCTCCGAGAGCAATAGCTCGTCGCCGGGGTCGAGTGTCGCGGCGCGCTCCTGGAGATTGCTCTCACTGAGCGGCTCGTCACCGTCGCGGTGGCGCAGGCAGATCAGCGCCGTCGTTGTGGCCACCAGGTCGGGAGCCGGCAGCGCGTCGCGCA
>JBOHGX010000138.1:0-16621 GCA_050700255.1 Pseudonocardiaceae bacterium | reverse complement strand
CCAGCCGGGCCGCGGCGACCAGCTCCGCCGACGCCAGCTCCGGTACGTCGCCGCGGCGGGCGTGCCAGGCGATGGTCAACGGGTCCCGGCGTGGCCGGGCGGCGAGCACGGTGGCGGCCTGCAGGTGCAGCAGCCGGCGCCGGATCGGGGAGACCGAGGCCGCGGCGGCGTCGCGGAACAGCTCGTGGCCGAACTCCAGCCCGGACTCCCGCTCGACGAGCAGCCGGGCCCGGACCCCGGCGTCGAGGTCATCCAGCACCGCGGACCCGCTGCGTCCCAGCACCCCGGCCACCAGGTCGAGGTCCACCCGCGGCCCGAGCACCGCAGCCGCCCGCAGTGTCGTGGCGGCGGCTCCGAAGGATTCCAGCAACCCGTCTACCACCTCCTGGACACCGGCCGGGACGGCGACTTCGCCCGGTGCCGTGGCCAGCGCGTGGAGCAGCAGCGGGTTGCCGCCGCAGCGGTTCCAGAGCGCCTCGACGCGGGCCGCGTCGACCGGTGCGCCGGTGCGGGCTTCGACCAGCTGACCGGCGGCGGCCACATCCAGCGGCCCCAACTCGACGCGCTGGGCGCCGTCGGGCACCGGCATTTGGACGGATCGGCTGGCGAGCACCAGGCGCAGCCGCTCGCTGCGCCGCGCGGCGAAGCGGAGCCACTCAACAGTGCTCGGGCCGGCCAGGTGCAGGTCGTCGACCACGACCAGCACCGGACCTGCCGGACCGCCGTCGGGGCCGGATCCGGCCCGCTCCACGACCCGTAGCAGCGCGGCGAACAGCCGGCCCAGGGCCTGCCCCGGATCTGTGGGCACTGGGACCGCCGCGCTGGCGGTGCCCGCCGGATGGGTGATATGCGCAGCCCCGAGCAGCGGCTCGATCACCTCTGCGTCGGCGCCGAGGACCTCGGCGGCGCGCTCGCGGCCAAGCCCGCGCAGCAGCACCTCCAGCCCGTCCAGCAGCGGCTGAAGCGGCAGGTCACGCCCCAACGGGTCGCAACGCCCGGCCAGCACGGCGGCACGCCCGCGGGCGCCGGCAAGGAACGCGTCGAGCAGCGCGCTTTTGCCGATGCCCGGCTCGCCCACCACGATCACCGTGCGGTAGGGCGCGTCGGCGTGCAGCACCCGGTCCAGAAGGGCCAGCTCGGCGTCTCGACCGGCCACCGCCGGCGACCGGTCCCCGGCCCCGGGTCGCTCCTCGCCGCGCAGGATGCGGGCGTGCATCTCGATGGTCTCAGGCCCGGGATCCACCCCGAGATCGTCGGCGAGCCGGGAGCGAAAGCGGGCGAACGTGGCCAGCGCCGAGGCCGGCCGTCCTGCCGCGACATGCGCCCGCAGCAGCGCCCGCAGTGCCAGCTCGTCGTAGGGGTCGTGGTCCAACGCCTGCTCCGCGGCGGCGACTGCGGCCAGCGGATCCCCCACGGCCAGCGCGCCAGTGGCTACCACCAGCCGCACCGCAGCCAGCCGGCGGGCCAGCGCATCGCGCTCAGCATCCAGCCAGTCCCCGGTCTCAGCACCGAGCAGCGGGCCGGCGCCGGCCAGTTCCAGCGCAGCGCGTGCCGAGGCCAGCCCGGCACCGACCTCTCCGGCGGCCAGCCGGGCCTGGGCGTCGGCGGCGCGGGACTCGAAGTCGGTGAGGTCGGCGGCGGCCAGCCCCGTGGCGTAACCCTCGCCGGTGCGCCGCACCGCGTCTGGGCCGAGCACCCGGCGCAGCCGGCTGACCAGCACCCCGAGCTGGTCCGCTGGCCGCTCCGGCGCGGCATCCCCCCACAGCACCTCGGCGAGCCGGTCCACCCGCACCGGGGCACCGCGGCCCAGCAGCAGGACGGCCAGCAGCGTGCGGGCCTTGCGGGAGCCGATCTCGGCAGCGGTCAGCCCGCCGACCCGCAGGCCCCCGAAGACCCTTGCCTGCATGGCTGGACGGTAGCGGGGTTTCACTCGTTTCGGGGCATTGTTCCGGTGGCGGCCTCCGGCGTCAGCGACCCTGGTCGTAACCGGCACGGCGCAGCGCATCGGCGAGCGCTCCGCCAGCTGGTTTGCCGGAAGCCGGTGGGCGCTTGGCGGCCTTGCGTGGCGCGCCAGCCGGCGGCGGCTTGGCTGCAGGGGAGTCGTCGAGCCGCAGGGTGAGCCCGATCCGGTTGCGCGGTACGTCCACGTCGAGCACCTTGACCCGCACGACGTCGCCCGGCTTCACCACATCGCGCGGGTCTTTGACAAAAGTCTTGGCCATCGCCGAGACGTGCACCAGGCCGTCCTGATGCACGCCTACATCAACGAAAGCGCCGAACGCCGCAACGTTGGTGACCACCCCTTCGAGCACCATGCCCGGTGCCAGATCGGAGATCTTGTCGACTCCCTCGGCGAAGGTCGCGGTGGAGAAGGCCGGTCGCGGGTCGCGGCCCGGCTTCTCCAGTTCGGCGAGGATGTCGGTGACCGTAGGCAGGCCGATAGTGCCCCCAAAAGTGTCATCAACGAAGTGGGCCGGCCGCAACGCCTGTAGCACCGCAGTGTTACCGATCAACGTGGTGATGTCGATGCCGGCCGCGTCGAGGATGCGGCGCACCACGGGGTAGGACTCGGGATGCACGGCAGAGCGGTCCAGCGGATCATCACCGGCGGGGATGCGGAGGAAACCGGCGCACTGCTCGAACGCCTTGGGTCCCAGGCGCGGCACGCCGGCCAGGGCCCGCCGGGTGCGAAACGGGCCGTGCGCGTCGCGGTGGGCCACGATGTTCTCGGCCAGCCCGCCGGTGATGCCCGACACCCGCCGCAGCAACGGGGCGGACGCCGTGTTGACGTCCACGCCGACGGCGTTCACGCAGTCCTCCACCACCGCATCCAGCGAGCGGGACAGTGCAGCTTCGGGGAGATCGTGCTGGTACTGGCCGACGCCAATCGACTTGGGATCGATTTTGACGAGTTCAGCGAGCGGGTCCTGCAACCGGCGCGCAATCGACACCGCGCCGCGCAACGACACGTCGAGCGCGGGCAGCTCCTGGGAGGCGTAGGCCGACGCGGAGTACACCGAGGCGCCGGCCTCGGACACCACGGCCTTGGTGATGCCTAGTTGCCCGGCAAGCTTGTCGGTCTCCCGCGAGGCGGTGCCGTTGCCGATCGCGACCAGCTCGACGTGATGGGTCTTGGCAAGCCGGGCCAGCACGGCCAGTGCCTCATCCCAGCGACGTTGCGGCACGTGCGGGTAGACGGTGTCGGTGGCCACCACCTTGCCGGTCGCGTCGATGACCGCGACCTTGACGCCGGTGCGGTAGCCAGGGTCCAGCCCCATGGTCGGGCGGTTGCCCGCCGGCGCGGCGAGCAGCAGGTCGCCCAGGTTGGCGGCGAAGACCCGGACCGCCTCGTCCTCAGCTGCCTGACGCAGCCGCATGCGTAGATCGATGCCCAGATGCAGCAAGATGCGGGTGCGCCAGGCCCAGCGCACTGTGTCGGCCAGCCAACGGTCGGCCGGGCGACCCCGGTCGTCGACGCCGAAACGCGCTGCGATGGCCTGCTCGTAGCGACCCTCCTCCGCCTCCGCAGGCTCTGGTTCGGGCACGAGATCGAGGACGCCCTCCTTCTCGCCGCGGAACAGGGCGAGGATGCGATGTGAGGGCAGCTTCGTGAAGGGTTCCGAGAAGTCGAAGTAGTCGGCGAACTTCGCGCCGGCCTCCTGCTGGCCATCGCGAACCCGGGACACCAAGCGGCCGCGCGACCACATCTGCTCGCGCAGGGATCCGATCAGGTCGGCGTCCTCGGCGAAGCGCTCGACCAGGATGGCGCGCGTCCCGTCGAGCGCGGCCGCGGCGTCGGGCACCCCCCGCTCGGGATCGACGTATTCCGCAGCGGCTACCTGAGGGTCCCGCGTCTGATCGGCGAGTAGTCCTTCGGCCAGCGGTTCCAGCCCCGCTTCGCGGCCGATCTGCGCCTTGGTGCGCCGCTTGGGCTTGTAGGGCAGGTAGAGGTCTTCCAGCCGGGCCTTGCTGTCAACAGCCATGATCCTGGCCTCGAGCGCGTCGTCGAGCTTGCCCTGCTCGCGGATCGAGTTCAGGATCGCCGTCCGGCGCTCCTCCAGCTCGCGCAGGTAGTGCAGCCGGTCTTGCAGGGTGCGCAGCTGCGCGTCATCCAGGCCCCCGGTCGCTTCCTTGCGGTATCGCGCGACGAACGGCACGGTGGCGCCACCGTCGAGCAGGTCGACTGCCGCGCCCACCTGCCGTTCAGGAACACCCAGCTCGTCGGCGATCCGCTGGTTCAGCGACGTGGTCACGACGCGCACGCAGCCTCCTCAGAAGGTCTCGATGCCGTGAGGCACGGTAGCCGGACCGGCCTTCACGCTCCGCGCCCGGGCACCGCACCGGTCGGCGCCGCTCGCACCGTTCGCGCACTGACTGATCAGACAGCAATGTGAGCGAGGTCCAGCCCGACCGCGTCGATGTCGCCCGGATCAGTGGTGACGACGACTCCGCGCCGTTCGGCAGCACAGAGCGCCACGGACACGTCGACCACGTCGGCGCAGCCACTGCGGCCGGCCAGGATCCCGACCGCGCGCGCGGTGGGGTCGTCGAGCACCACCAACTCGACGTCGGGGTCGGCGAGGAGCCGCGCGATGCGAGCCTGACGTGGCCCGCCTCGCCACGCTTGAGCCAGGACACCCGCCGGCACGGCGAGTGGCACACCGCCGTCGAGGGCCCGTCGCAATATGCTGCGGACGCGCTCGTCCCCGCGCTCGAGCTGGATCAGTGCGCCGGCGTCGAGGGTGAGTCCTGCGGCCGGGGAACGGCCGGTCATGGGATCAGCCCGGTGCGGCGCAGTTGGGCGTCGGCCCAGGCGCGCGCCTCCTCGCTCGGCTCACCCAGCTCGCGGTCGAGGTCAGCCAGCAGCTCGGCGAGCGAGTGCTCTCGATCGGCCCGAGCGAGAGCCGCGCCAATGTAGGCCGACACACTCGGCGAGCGGCCCTCAGCCACCGCCCGCCGCGCGGCAGCGACCTGCTCGTCAGGCAGCGACACGCCAATTTTCATACCAGCAGAATACCCGACAGACGACTCATGGACTACTCGCCAGACATTCACGATGCGGCCCGCAGCCCAAGCACCGGCTGGCCACCGCGCCCACCGCGAAAGCCGCCGTGCCACGGCCAGTGGCCACGGTCGTCGGCCCACACGACCTGCAGTGCCCGGATGTCCGAGCCATACATCTGTACCACCGTGTGCAGGTGCGCGTCGGGATGGGGAAGCTCGACGAACTCCACGAGCGGCCCGCTGACCAACGGCACCTGCTCGCCCGGCATGGGTGCTGTGGCGTGCAACGCGTGCGCGGCGACGCTGTTCAGGGGCGAGGAACTCCTCGTGCGTTGCGCCCTTGCACATCAGGCACATGGTCTCCTCCTGGTCAGGTCCGGCTCCGAACACCATGCACCCGGGCACCGACAATCCTCATCGATGTGGCGGCTGGTTGAAGGGGTCGCTCGTCGACAGGGGCACCTTTGTCCGCCCATTCCTGCATCACGAGCCGATACGGCCTACCTCCGCGGGGGTACGCCAGTCGCGGTGGCTGCACCGCCTGACGTACCGCAAGTATCTCTGCCAAGCCGACGACTATCCGATACCGGTGGCGGAATATTGATGTATCCGACCAGGGCAATGAATGTCCGGCCACAAGGCAGAGGGAGTTCGTGATGTTGGTACAACTGGTGAGTGATATGGCGTATGCATACCCGGGCTGGGGACACGGTCCCGGCGCAGGCGGACCTGGCTGGTGGCTCATTTTCCCGATTCTGTTCTGGGTCCTGGTGCTGTCGGCAATCGGGTACGTGATTCACCGGAGGTCACCGAAGCAGCAGGCGCGAAGCTCCGCGGAGCGGACCCTCGCGGAGCTGTACGCCCGCGGCGAGATCAGCGAGGATGAGCTGCGGCAGCGTAGGAACGTGGTCCGGACCAAGTCGTGACCCCGTTTCGGCCGACGTGCTGCACGCCACGCCTGTACCGCGCGCGATTCGCGGTACAGGCGTGGTGACAGATGCGTATCACGATTAGCTGTGCTTTGGCTCAGCTGAAGAAGTGTGGCTGTCTTTTTGCCGGTCATCTGCGTTGTAGGGGCCGGCAGCGGCGAGGTAGAGGGATTCCGCGGTAGCGCGGTAGAGCACCCAGTGGGTCTGCCACTGATACAGCTGTGCGCGCCGTCGGTGAGGGATCACCGCACAGTGCAGTCGATCAGCGAGTTCCCCCACTCGGTAGGAGTGACCGAGGTGATCGTCAGCCCCGCGGCGCCGGCAAGTGCTGTGAAGTCGTCGAGGGTGCGTTCCCGCCCGCCCAAGTAGACCAGCATCCGCAGATCCATGTGCGTGAAGGTCTGCCGATCCTCCTCGCCGGTTGCGACGAGCTCACCCAGCAGGACCCGGCCACCCGTGCCAGCTGACTGCGCACAGCGTCGCAAGATGGCGGCTGCGTCCGCGTCGCTCCAGTCGTGCACGATCGAGCTCAGCAGGTAGACGTCCGCACCGGCCGGTAACGGGTCGAAGAAACTGCCTGCGACGCGTGACCCGGCTTGCCGGTGCGCACCACGTCCAGCAATGCAGCGAACGCGAGGTCAGCGTGGCCGATGGCACCGGTGAGGTCGAGCCAGCCGCGGACCTGACCGGGATGGTCGTCGCGGAGCGGTTCCGCGGAGCCGGTCAGTGCGAACCGTCCCGGCTCAGGCTCGGCGAAGACATCCCGCGCTGCGAGGTAGCGCAGCAACCGGCCCAGCGCGTCCGGATCCGCGTCGTCGGCGGCGAGTTCGGTGAGCGTGGTGGTCCCCGCCGCGATCCGGTCCGCCAGCCGCAGGGTGGCCGCCACCCGGATCGCCATCGGAGTGATCAGGTCGGCCAGCCCGTACAACCTCTCGACGTCCTCATCCACCGCGCACCTCCGTCCCGGCCGGATCCCACGGTACGGCGCTCGTCATGGACGGCGACCGCAGCGGGCTTCACCGAGCGAGGAAGTGGAACCCGACCCATAGCCACAGCACGAGCACGACCCACCGGCCGGCCCGGTGGTGCAACACGGTGTGCACCACATCGCCGAGCGGCCGGACGGACCACCAACCGGCCATCCCGAGCAGCTGTGCGGCCAGCGTCGCGCCCAGCACCACGGCGAACCCGGTGGCGATCACGCCGTAGGGAGTCACCGGGTCACCAGCCAGCGCCCGGCCGCGAGCCAGAGCGCGTAGCCGAACACCCGTGCCGGATAGGTCTCCAGCACCGGGTCAAGCAGCAGGCTCAACGTCGGGTGCTCCGGGTCGTTGCCCCAGAGAAACGCCACCAGCCACCACGCAGCGCCGGCAATGGCCAACGCCAGCCACAGCGCGAGTGCCCCCGGTGACACGGCGCCGGACGGCGGCGGCCGCACCGGGCGCGTGGCGCGCAGCGCAAGCAGCAGCACACCGGGGGTCAACACGGCCATCGCGGCGGGTACGGTCAGCGGCTCGAAGACCGCGGCGATCAACGCGTAACCGGCGATCGCCGCGTCCCAACGGTCGACCCGCGCGCGCTCATCGGGGACCGGCTCGTCGGGCGGGGTCGTCCTCCAGCGCGAGCCGATCCCAACCACCTCTCTCGGCGGCGGCTTCGTAGGTGGTCTGCAGGAATTCCAGCAGTGTGCGGTCGGGATCCGGTGCCGTGCGGACCACCTCGTAAGGCAGCAGGAACTGGCCGGCGTCCTCGCTGTAGTAGGCCGCATCGGGGCGGATCGGATACTGCCGGAAACCTTCGAGTTCGGGATAGGCGTAGGCGTAAAAGGCACCCTCGTCCCCACCGCCGGGCCAGAAGCCGCAGCTGCTGAGCTCGTGCGAGTAACCCTCCACCATGACCCAGTCGGGGCAGTTGGGTGCCCCACCGGGATGGGTCGGCGCGGTGCGGCCGGAGAACCGGGTGAGGGCGAGATCGAAGCTTCCCCAGAAGAAGTGCACCGGGCTGACCTTGCCGATGAAGCGGGACCGGAATTCGGTCAGCACCCGGTGCGCCGCCAGCAGCTGCCACCAGAAACGCTGCGCGGCAACGGGGTCATAGGACGCGTGCTCGTGATCGTCCTCGAACGGGATCGCGCGCACGACCTCCGACGGCGTGGTTCTGATCGAAACCTCTAAGCCGAGGTCACGCAGCACCGCCATCGTCTCGGTGTAGAACACCGCGACCGATTTCGGCTCCAGGGCGACGCTGCGATGCTCGCCGCTGCTGGATCGGATGCGCAGCTGGTGATCGCAGAAGTCGAACTCGATGTCGACGATGCGCGCACCGTGCGGGATCGCCGAGGTGGTCAGCCCCCGGGCGGAGACGTACAGTGGAACCTGCCACCAATGGTTGACCATCGGCGCCTTCGCCAACCGGATCTTGCCCACGATCTGGGTCCACATGTGCAGCGTGTCGCGAGTGTCGGCCCATTCCTGCACCCGCAACGCCGGCCACTCCTCAACGTGCCCAGACTCAACGTGCCCAGACCGTGCCTGAACATCAGTCACCGCCGACACCTCCCACCCAGCTAGCTGAGGTAACCCTCGACCTCGTCCGCGGGCCTCACTTGGGCCTCATTAGGATCCAATCCGGCGGCCGCCAGGGCACGGCGCTGGCGCAGCAGGTCCCAGCACTGATCGAGCTGCACCTCAAGCGCAGCTAGCTGGGAGCGCTCCTCGTCACTACTCAGCTCATCCCGGCCGCGGCGTTCCCGCAAGACACGCTCCTCATCGACCAGTTCGCGTATGCGACCCAGCAGGTCACTCTCATAGGCCATCGCGTCTCCCCGGCTCTTTGCTGCCTCTTTGCTGACCTCCGGTCCTACGAGTCTGGCAGAACACGCCAACGCGGCCAGTCGACGGCCGACTGCGGACTTACCGCGCGCAACGACCACCGGCTGCTGTCTCGTGACAGGATCACCTCGTGGATTACGTCCGGCTGGGCACCTCCGGCCTCACCGTGTCGCGTATCTGCCTGGGCATGATGAGCTACGGCGACCGGCAGTGGCGCGAGTGGATACTCGACGAAGGCCAAGCCGAGCCGATCGTCCGCCGAGCAGTCGAGCACGGCGTCATCTTCTTCGACACCGCGAACATCTACTCGAATGGTGTCAGCGAAGAGATCACCGGCCGGTTGCTCGGCAAGTTCTTCTCCCGCCGAGACGATTACGTTCTTGCGACCAAAGTCAACTTGCCAATGGGACCTGGCCCCAATGACCGTGGACTGTCCCGTAAACACATCCTGAGTGCGGTTGACGATTCGCTCAGACGCCTCGGCACCGACTACATTGACCTCTACCAAATCCACCGTTGGGATAACGAGACACCCATCAATGAGACCATGGAGGTGCTGCACGACCTGGTACGCGCTGGCAAGGTGCGCTACCTCGGCGCTTCCAGCATGTTCGCCTGGCAGTTCGCCAAGGCTCAGCACACGGCGGAGCGTCACGGCTGGACCCGATTCGTCTCCATGCAAAACCACTACAACCTGCTGTATCGCGAAGAAGAGCGCGAGATGATCCCGCTGTGCCTCGACATGGGCATTGGCGTGATCCCCTGGAGCCCGCTGGCCCGCGGATGGCTCACCGGCAGCCGTAGTCGTAGCGGTGAACGTCACACGGCCCGTGCCAAGAACGACGACTTTGCCAACCAACTCTACGACGAATCTGACTTTGACGTCATCGATGCCGTGACCGAGCTGGCAGCGCAACGCGACCTGCCGCCCGCCCAGATTGCTTTGGCCTGGCTGCTGCACAAGCCGGGCGTGGTCGCACCCATCGTGGGAGCGACCAAGGTGGGTCACCTTGGTGACGCCTTGGCAGCGGTCGACGTGACACTCAACGGCGCAGAACGTCACCGCCTTGAGGCGCGATACCGGCCACATGCGGTAAAGGGGTTGGGATAGCCATGCTCGACTGCTCGCCCGGCGCGGCCTTCCTGCACGAGCTGACCCCCGGAGTGCTGGCCTGGGTTCAACCGGACGGCTCGTGGTGGATCAACAACGCGGGGGCCGTCACGGATGAGGATGGCACGATCATCATCGACACGTGTGCGACCGAGGCGCGTACCAGCCGGTTTCTCACCATGGTCCGTCACGCAACCGGCGACGCCCCGCTGCGGTTAGCCATCAACACCCACCAGCACGGCGATCACACGTACGGCAACAGCGTGCTCCCCGAATCGACCGTCCTCATCGCGCACGAGGCAACCCGGGACGCCATGCTCGTTGACCCTCTCATCGATGGCTGCCCCCCTTTCTGGGAGCCGGTTCCCCAGTGGGGGCGTGTCGCCCGGCGGGTACCCAGCATCGTGTTCCGTGACGAGCTGACCCTCTTTGCCGGACAACGACGAGTCGAGCTGCGGCACCCTGGCGGAGCCGCTCACACCCGGGGTGACCTAGTGGTATGGCTGCCGGATGAGCGGGTGCTGTTCAGCGGGGACCTGCTGTTTCACGGTGTCACCCCGCTGGTGTTGATGGGGAGCCTGCAGGGGGCACTGCGCTCACTCGACTGGATGGCCGAGTTCGAGCCCGAGCACATCGTCCCCGGCCATGGCAGCGTCATCGACGTCGAGGGCTTCCCGGAGGTGTTGGCTGCTCACGAGCGGTACTACCGGTTCGTGCTGGATGCCGCTGAGGCCGGAAAACGCGACGGGCTAACCCCACTCCAGGCAGCCGGACGCTGCGAACTAGGCGAGTTCACCGATTGGCCGGACTCCGAACGTCTGGTGCTGAACCTGCATCGCGAGTATGCCGACGACGCCGGGGGCGACGTCGACCTGATGGCTGCGCTGGCGGACGCGGTCACCTTCAACGGCGGTCCGCTGCGTTGCGCGGTGTGAGCACCTGGACCGTCCTCCACGCCGTGGTGGTCACCCCCGGCAGCGCTCGTCTGGTGTCGGCGGTGATCTCATCAGTGGCCTAGCCGGTGTCGGTGGGGCGAGATCGACGCAATTGACGGTGATCCCCGGGCCGACGGTTCAGCCATGAGCCGGGCGCTATTCAGCGCTACGTCACCTCCTATCAACGTCACCGTGTGATTGCCCAACAACACGCGCCGCACAATGGCTGTTTGTTCACCAGCAGTTCGGCGACTACAGACATGCGTGTCGGGACAGTGGTCCCTGCAACCCACGTTGCAAGAACAGCAGCATCGCGAAAGAGGCCGAAAAGGTCCTTATCCCGAAAGGAAAGAGTCACATCGTGCTTAAGACCAGGTTTTCGACTCGGCTCGCAGCAAAGGCCCTAGTGGTCGCCGTCACGGCGGGGGGAGGCCTGCTCATCGGTGGGGTCGCCAACGCCGCGACACCCGCGGGCTCGCTGGGTACCGCCACCACGTTACCCATTCTTGGTGAACCGTCCGACGACACGGGCGACTCCAATCCGGGACAGATCATCGACCCCGTCCTTGAGCCCATCTTGGGCGGGCTACTTGGCGGCACGGGCGGCCTCGATCCAGGACAGATCATCGACCCCGTTCTTGAGCCCATTTTAGGCGGACTGCTCGGCGGCACGGGCGGCCTCGTTCCGGGAACGTCACCGGGCACACCCTCAACGGACTAGCCCTAAATACTCCCGATCACGCCGGCTTTCTCGCCGGTAGCGCCCGAGCTCCGCGGTGATATGGAGACTTATTGCGGTGAAGCGGCCCTTCTTTGGTGCGATAGGTCTCCATGTCGCGTGCGGGAGCCCAGATAGCGCCGGGTGCGGTTCGGTACCGGCGGGCATTTCGGTGGGAGTCAGGCCCGGCATCGACCCGCCCGCGCGGCGGCACTACCGACAGCGCCGACACCGCGGCCGAGCTGATACCTGCCGCTGAGGGCAGGTGCACTCAGAACGGGGGAAGGTCAGCGCCTGGGTCGGGTTTGGGCGGCGGGTCCGGTTCGGGATCGGGCACGGGTGGTGGGTCGTCCCAGATCTGAGTGTCTTTCTCCTCGTCGTCGGGGGGAAGGATGAGTAGGTAGGGAGGTCGCACCGGCCGGTGTTCATGGTGGCCTTCGCGCGTCTTGAGTCGAATACAGTCGCTACCGAGGCAACCGGGTGCCTCGTCGGTCGCTCGTAACAGACAGGCGCTAGCGTGCGAACGTCCACACGGCGCCCCCAGCGAGAGGCCCTAGCGAGAGGAACCCCGCGCCATGCGTGTCGGCGTGCTCACCGGCGGCGGAGACTGCCCCGGCCTCAACGCCGTTATCCGGGCGATCGTCCGCAAGGGCGTGCCGCGGTACGGCTACAAGTTCGTCGGTTTCCGGGACGGCTGGCGAGGCCCGCTGGAGGGCCTCACCCAGGAGCTGGATATCCCAGCTGTGCGGGGCATTCTCCCCCGCGGCGGCACGATCCTCGGCTCGTCGCGGACCAACCCGTTCACCATCGAGGGTGGCGTCGACCGGATCACAGACACTCTGGTGAACTGCGGCGTCGACGCGCTCATCGCCATCGGCGGGGAGGACACCCTCGGCGTCGCGACCAAGCTGTACGAGCAGGGTGTGCAGGTCGTCGGCGTGCCCAAGACGATCGACAACGACCTCTCCGGTACGGACTACACGTTCGGGTTCGACACCGCGGTGAACATCGCCAGCGAGGCCATCGACCGCCTGCACACCACTGCCGAGTCGCACCACCGGGTGTTGATCGTCGAGGTGATGGGTCGGCACGCCGGCTGGATCGCGCTGCACTCCGGCATGGCGGGCGGGGCCAACGCGATCCTGATCCCGGAGGTGCGGTTCGACATCGACCAGGTCTGCGCATGGGTGGAGAGCCGGTTCCGCAATCACTACGCGTCGATCATCGTCGTTGCCGAGGGCGCCATGCCCAAGGACGGCGACGAGATGCTGGCGACTGGCGAGACCGACGCGTTCGGCCACGTCCGGCTCGGCGGGATCGGGGACCATCTGGCTCGGGAGATCGAGAAGCGCACCGGCAAGGAGGCGCGGACGACCGTGCTCGGGCATGTGCAGCGCGGCGGTACGCCCACCGCCTGGGACCGGTGGCTGGCCACCCGTTTCGGGCTACACGCGATAGACGCTGTGCACGACGGCGACTGGGGCACGATGGTCGCGCTCCGCGGCACCGCCATCGTCCGGGTCCCCCTCGCCGAGGCCACCCGGACGCTCAAGACTGTCGACCCGACGCTGTACGCGGAGGCCGAAGTCTTCTTCGGCTGAGGACGCCACGCCGCAGGCGGACCTCTGTCGAGAATCGCGCGATCCCGATCCGGCACTGTTACGTGCGGTGATCGAAGCGGTCCGCGCACGAGGAGGCGCGCGCCAGAAGCAGCGCGCGCTCCCGTCCATTTCGGGTGAGCGATGCCGCGCGCCGGAATTCGTCGTGTGCCTCGTCGAAGCGGCCGAGCTTGGCAAGAAGATCGCCGCGCACGCTCGGCAGCAGGTGGTATTGCTGCAGCGACGGCTCCGACGTCAGCTCGTCGACGAGTTCGAGGCCGGTAGCCGGACCGAACGCCATCGACAGCGCAACGGCACGGTTCAGCTCCACAACGGGGGACGGGGCGAGCCGGGCGAGCGTGCCATAGAGCGCGGCGATGCGCGTCCAGTCCGTCTGCTCGGCAGTACGTGCCCGCGCGTGACAGGCGGCGATCCCGGCTTGCAACGCATACGGACCGAGCGCGCCGCCGAGGTCCTCAGCACGCTGCAGCGCCGTGAGACCACGACGGATGAGCAGCTGATCCCACTGCGCCCGGTTTTGATCAAGTAGCAGGATGGGCTCTCCCGCCGGGCCGACCCTGGCGCGCGAACGCGACGCCTGGATCTCCATCAGCGCGACGAGACCGTGGACCTCCGGCTCCTTCGGCGCCAACTCGGCCAGGATGCGACCCAGACGCAGCGCCTCCTCGCACAGCGCAGGTCGCATCCAGTCGTCGCCGGCGGTCGCCGAGTAGCCCTCGTTGAACACGAGGTAGACAACCTCGAGCACCGACGACAGCCGCGCGGCACGCTCGCCGCCCTGGGGCGCCTCAAAGGGAATGCGCGCCGCGGTGAGGGTTCGTTTGGCCCGCACGATTCGCTGCGCGACAGTCGACTCCGAGACGAGAAAGGCCCGCGCGATCTCCTCGGTCATCAAGCCACCGAGCAGGCGCAGCGTGAGCGCGACCCGCGCCGCAGCAAGACCGCCGCAGCAAGACCATGGTCCCGACACGGTTGCGGCGTCACGAACCCGGCAGCTGGTCACGCTGGGCCTGCTCGCGCGCGACCTCCTCGGGCGCAAGGACCTCGGGAGGGAAGTCCGAGGACTCGAACACCTGGCGAATCTCGACCTCGCCGTCCTCGAAGGGAACGCGCGACGCCCATTCGATCGCCTCTTCCTTCGACGTCACCTGGATCAGCCAGAAGCCGGCGATCAGCTCCTTGGCCTCGGTGAAGGGCCCGTCGGTCACGGTGCGCTTGTCTTTCGAGAACTTGATTCGCGCGCCCTTCGAGCTCGCGTGCAGTCCCTCGGCCGCGAGCAGTACGCCGGCCTTCACCAGCTCCTCGTTGTACTTCCCCATCTCGGCAACGAGCTCCCTGCTCGGGAGAACGCCGGCCTCGGAATCCTGATCGGCCTTCACCAGCATCATGAATCGCATCGTCATGTCTCCTTTCGTTGCGGTAGGTCCGCTACTGACACGTCGAACGACAGACAGCCAGATCGACACCTCGCACGAGCTTCCCGACGGTAACTTCCTTGACCTCGACCTCGAGTGAGGTCCTAGCTTCACGCGTGGCTGTGCCACGGGGAGCCAGGAGAAAAACTGGTCGCTGCCGCGCGCCGCCGCCGTCAGGATTGTCAGGCCCATCCTGCAGGCTGTGCTGACGGACACGGGACAGGAGACAGGCGTGAACCACGCGATCTGGGCCGAGGGGCTGGTCAAGCGCTTTGGCGAGACCACCGCTCTCAATGGGGTGGATCTCGCCGTCCGCACCGGCACCATCCTCGGTCTGCTCGGCCCGAACGGCGCCGGCAAGACCACCGCCGTTCGCGTGCTCGCCACCCTGTTGCGTCCCGACGCCGGTCACGCCCGGGTCGGCGGATACGACGTGGTCCGCAACGCCCATCAGGTGCGCCAGCTGATCGGGCTGACCGGGCAGTACGCGGCGGTCGATGAAGCCCTCACCGGTATGGAGAACCTGCAGCTCATCAGCCGGCTGCTCGGGATGCCGCGACGAGACGCCAAGCGGCGCGCCCGCGAGCTGCTCACCAGGTTCGGCCTGACAGACGCGGCAGGACGAGCGGCCAAGACCTACTCCGGAGGCATGCGCCGCAGACTCGACCTGGCCGCGAGCCTTGTCGGCCGGCCGCAACTGCTCTACCTCGACGAGCCGACGACGGGACTGGACCCGCGCAGCCGCCTCGACCTGTGGAGCCTGGTGCGCAGCCTGGTGGCCGACGGAGTCACGGTGCTGCTCACCACGCAATACCTGGAGGAGGCCGACAAGCTCGCCGACGAGATCGCGGTCATCGACGACGGCAGGGTCATCGCAACCGGGACGGCGGACGAGTTGAAGGCCAGGACCGGCGCCCGATCCCTCGCCGTGCGGCTGGCGGATCACGCCGACATGCCTACCGTGATCTCCGTGGTCCGCGAGCTCGCCGGTGTCGCGCCGGAGGTGAACGGGCAGTTGGTGACGGCGCCGGTCACCGATCCCGCGTTGTTCCCGGCCGTGGTGCGCCGGCTGGACAACGCCGGAGTGGTCATCACCGAACTCACGCTGCGCAACGCCAGCCTGAACGAGGTGTTCCTGTCCCTGACCGGGCATCCGGCGCAGGAGACCGCGCAGACCGAAGAAACCGAAGGGGCCCTGGCATGAGTACCGCGACAGCGCCTGCACCCGCCGCCCCGGAACTGGCTCCCAGGGTCAGTCCCGCCGAAGGGATACGGCAAACGATGACCCTTGCGTGGCGCACGCTGGTGCAGATCAGGCATAACCCGTGGGAGCTCGGGGACTTCAGCATCCAGCCGATCATTTTCGTGCTGCTGTTCACCTACGTGTTCGGCGGCGCGATCTCGTCATCGACCGGCGACTACCTGACCTTCGCGCTGCCCGGGCTCATCGTGATGAACATGTTCTTCGTCACCATGTATGTCGGCATGGGACTCAACACGGACCTGACCAAGGGCGTGTTCGACCGGTTGCGTTCGCTGCCACTCGCCCGGTGGGCTCCCCTGACCGGCCGCATCACCGCGGATCTGGTCAAGCAGGCCTGGTCGGTTGCTCTGCTGCTCGGCATCGGGGCGGTCCTCGGCTTCCGGATCGGCACCTCGGCTGTCGACGTCCTCGCGGCGGTGGCCCTGATCCTGGTCTTCGCACTTGCCTTCTCGTGGGTGTCGGTGCTGGTCGGCGTGCTGGCCAAGGACCCGGAGAAGGTGCAGCTGTTCGGCATGACCGCACTGTTCCCGATCACGTTCGTCAGCAACGCCCTCGTGCCGACCAACACGATGCCGGGCTGGCTGCAGGCGTTCGTGAGTGTCAACCCGGTGACGCTGCTCTCCGACGCGGTCCGCGGGCTCATGGTCGGCGGACCCGTTGCGGGACCGGTTCTCGGGTCGCTGCTGTGGGCGGCCGTGATCGTCGCCGTCTTCGCTCCGCTGTCGTTGTGGGCACTCAAGCGCCGGGTGTGAGCCACAGGCGGTCGTGAGTGGCAATCGGTGCTCTAGCACCGAT
>JBOHGX010000137.1:0-1670 GCA_050700255.1 Pseudonocardiaceae bacterium | reverse complement strand
TCATCGAGCTGGTGATCGGCCGCCAGCTGGGCCCGGGCCTGGTCACCTTCCTTGGCCAGCACCGTGGTGAGCTGGCTCTGCACCTGCTCCACCGGGATCTCGGTACCGTTGACGAACGCAGCGGCACCGACCTGGCTGGGGCCGAAGCTGCAGCCACTGATGCACAGTGCTCCTACCATGATCCCGAGGACGGCCCTGAGCACGACACCACGCGCTGCACCGCCGACACGCAGGACACTTCGCACGAGCGCTACCTTCTCACGTTGCCCGGTTCAACGCGGTTGGAGGGCGGCGAGAAGCCGCTGTACTCCGTCGCCGAGCCGTTGTGGATCTGACGGTCCGATGGTCAGTGACGTCGACTGGCCGGATCGCCGGTCGACCATGACGTGGTAGCGGCCGTCGGCGTTGTCGCACCAGCGCAGTACGTCCGAACGAAGCACCTGACCCGACGGATCTCGCACATTGGCGGCGATCTGCCCAGCCCGCTCGTGGGGTTTGTCCAGGATCGCGGCAGCGGCGGCAAGGTCACGGTCGGCGTTGCTCCGCACCGGGGACGTGGCGACAAGCACCCCGCCCGCAGGCTGCGCGCCATGCGGTTGCACGGTGACCGCGAAGCTGCGGCCCGGCGGATGCGACGGGAGCCGGCTCACCACCGCTGCAGCCAGGCCCGTCGTGGGAATCACCTCGAGCAGCGTGGCGCCAGGCTGATCGGGATGCTGCAGCGCGCAGACGCCCGCGGCGCCACCCCGAGCCGCGATCACCCGAACCGGCTGGTCAGCCACCGCGTCGGCAAGCCATACCGAATCCACCCAGGTGGTCGGCCAGTGCAGCAGGCGCACTGCAGCCTCCAGATCAGCGTCTATCCGGCCGGCACGGAACAGGCCGAGCTGACTCAGCTCGACGCACACGTCGGCGCGGACCCGAGAGTGCTCGAGGCGGGTGCGGCCAGTCGAGCGCACCTGGATCGGCACGGGGTAGCCCTCAAGACCCAGCACCTCGGTGAGCACGTCCCACTGTGCGGCGGACAGCCGCCATGCCAGGGGCGTCATCGTCATTCTCCGCGCTCGCGCGGTTCCTCGCCGATCACCGGTGGGGCGACCTTGCGCCCGTCGGTGAAGATGTCGTCCATCTCGATCAGGTAGGAAGGGCGCCGGTGCTCGGTGTCCTCGCCGCCGTTGCCACGTCCGCCGCCGACCGGTGATATCAGATCCCCCAGGCCGGCTCGACCACCCGGCACACCGCTGGCGCCGCGGCCCAGGCCGACCCCCATCCGGCCTTCCGGAGCCGAGGCGGCAGGAACCGATCGGCGCGGCCCGGCCGCCGGTGCGCTACCCGTGCCTACGCCGGCACGCCCAGCACCGCTGCCATGCCCGCCGGCGATTCGACCACCCGCGGGCTGCGCTGCGCCGCCGGCCCGGCGAGGCCCCTGAGTGTGACCGGCGCCGGCGATCGGCGTCGTGAGCGGGAACCCGGCCGCCGCGGCGACCTGCCCGCCGATGGGCTGGCGTGGCGCGCTGGGCTCGGGCACGACGGACCCGCCGCTGTGGTGTGCTGATCCGGTGTGAGCGCCGCTGGTCACGCCTTGGAGCCCGGCCACCGCAGGTTGCGGGTTCGCGACGTCACCGCCCGGGGGCGCGCTGCTCCCGGAGCTGGCGTGATCGTTGCCGGGC
>JBOHGX010000136.1:0-58532 GCA_050700255.1 Pseudonocardiaceae bacterium | reverse complement strand
CACCTGCTGGAAGACGTGGTCCTGGGCGCCCGCGGAGTCCGGATGGCGGGTACCAAGCCGAGGGTCCTGAAGGAGCTGGGCTGCCCGCGCAGCGTCCGCAGTTACCCAGGTGGCCATGTTGCTCCGGTAAAGTGGCCCGCGCTCCCGGACCTGGCGGCCCATCGGCTCCGGATCGACGGTCTCGCCCCTCAGCAGCAAGGCGTACGGGTCGCCGAGCGCGCCCATGACGAACTGGAAGCCGCGGACCGTGAGCAGATGGCGGCCCAGCTCGCTGTCCGTCGCGGTAATCGACATGGTTAGCTCCTCACGCGATGACTCGTTGATCGTCCGGCCGCTTCGCGGGTGTGAGCGCAGATAGCGGTGGCGAGCGGTTCGTGAATCGTGCGCACAAGGGCGTGACCCATCTCGGGGATCTCGACGAGCCGAGCTGCCGGGATCAGCTCCGCGAGGTGACGCGCGTGAGGCGGTGGAGCGGCCGGGTCGCACATCGCCTGAATCGCGAGGGTGGGTGTCCGCACGCGACGCAGCTCGGCTCCGCGCGACACCGGTGGCTGCGGGATCATGTGGTGCACGATCGGCTCGCTAAACGTGCCGGAATGCGCGACTGCGCGAAGCTCTCGACGGCGGAATTCGTCGGCGTCGAAAGCCGTCCCGTCCCCGTTGAGCAGCCGCCACTTCTCCACCCGCCGAGCCAGTTCGGCTCCCGGCCCGTCGACCGGCTCGGACATCAGCGCCATGACGTCGAGGAACCGTTGGGTGGGCAAGGGGAGGCCGTCGATGGACGGCTTCCCGTTCATGGCCCGTTCGATATTGGCGTCGAAGTCGATATCCAGGGCGCCGCCGAGCATCATCGTTAGGCTGAGCAACCGATCCGGAAAATCGAGGGCGAGCAGCTGCCCTATCGTGTTGCCCAGCGACATGCCCACGACATGGGCGGCCGCCACCCCCCAGCCGTCCAGAACGGCGACCGCGTCGGCGACGAGTTCGTTGTACGAGTACGGATGTTCAGTGAAATCGCGTTGGGTCGACCGGCCGGTATCCCGGTGGTCGTAACGGATGACGTGGTGCCCGGCGGCCGTCAGCAGCTCGACGAATTCGTCCGGCCAGGCCATCGCCGACAGGTTGCCGCCCATCACCAGCAGCAGCGCCGGGTCGCTCGGGTCGCCGAAATCCTCGCTCCACAGGGCCACGTCGGCGCTGGGGATCATGCGGGTGGCCATCTCGTCTCCTCACTGACAGGTGTCATACGGCTGCCTCGTCGCGCGGCGCCAACACCAGGAGCGACAGGTCGTAGGGCACCGTCGGTGACGGCAGCCGCGACACAGACTCGACGACGAGCCCGGCGGTTTCGGCCAAGCCAGCCCATTCGTTGCGCAGGCGCAGGCGCCCGCCCATAAAAACGAGCATCCGGAGATCGAGCTCGGTGAACTCTTCGTTGGTCGACGCTTCCGGCGGATCATCCCGTTCGTAGACCAGGATCCGGCCGCCGGGAGTGAGCGCGTCGGCGCAGCGCGCGACGATCCGTCGTGCATCCTCGTCCGCCCAGTTCAGCAGCACGAAGGAAAGGATCACGACATCGGCGGTTCGCGGCAGCGGCGCGAAGAAGTCGCCCTCGATCACCTCGATCCGATCGGAGAACCCTTCGGCGGCGATGTACCGGCGGGCGGCGTCCGCGGTCTTGGGCCGCTCCAGGACCGTCGCCGTGACATGAGGAACGGCGCGGGCGATCGCCGTCACGAACCCGCCCTGGCCACCGCCGACGTCCAACACGTGTTTCACCGCCGTCCAGTCATAGGCGGCAGTCGGGCCGTCGTAGGCGACGGCCTGGTCGCAGGCGAGCAGGGAGTCGAAGGACTCGTGCAGCTCGGGCGTCGCCGCGAGGTCGTCGTAGAACGGCTTGCCGTACACCGACTCATAGGTCGGCTTGCCCGTGCGCACGGCGTCCAGCAGCCGGGTGAACGCCAAATCGGCGCGCGCGACGGCCTGGGTCAAGTCATGCCAGGCGCGCTGCGCTGCCGGGTGATCGCTGGCGAGCATCTTGCCGACCGCCGTCGACGCGAAGTGGCCGGGAGCCGTCCGCGCCAGGATTCCGATAGCCACCAGGTGGCGCATCAACCGGAGCAATGTGCATGGATCGGTGCCGGTCTTCGCGGCGAGAGCCTCCGGACTCGTGACGCCGGCCTCGATGTGGTCGACCAGCCGGAGGGTGGCGGCCACCCGCACCACCATGGGGGTGTGCAGGCTCCCAAGACGGATCAGCGTCCTGAGGGCATCGACGTCCCGCGGACCGGACAAGACCATGGCATCGGCGGTCATGGGCGCCAACCGCCGTCCTCGGGCCACGGTTCGCCCAGCTGCCGGTAGGTCCCGAGGTAGTCCGGCCAGTCGCGATGATCGCGGATCTTCCCGTCGACCACGCGGATAAGGTGGACCTGCTCGCCGGAGAAACGGCGCCCGGTCGGCGGCATGCCGACCAGATTGCCCACGTGCCTGCCGTAGAGCACCAGGCGCGCCCGGACCCATTCCCCTTGCTCCTCATACCCTATCTCGTCGAGGTGGGCTTCGTCGGAGAACGCGTATTTCAGCCACCCGACGGCCTTGGCGAACGCCTCCGGTCCACGCAGGTCCGGGTAATGTTCAAGGGCCGCCGGATTCAGGTACTCGGGGTGAATGAACTCCTCGAGGTCGTCGGTTTTGCCCGTGTTGTAGGCCTCCACCATGCGGCGGACGACCTCGATCTGCTGGCTCATGGCAGGAAACGCTCCTCGCTGGAAATTGCACACGGCGAAGCGGTCGAATCCGGACGTACTGGGTTCACCCGCAATTATGGGAGCCGCCCGGCGATCGCACAAGTGACCGGCCGCGCATTCCGATCGTTCCCAAGCCGTTGACCCATTGATTCTCGAGTCGCGCTCAACCGATTCTCGATACGCGACCCGGACGCTGGGAAGTCACGAAAAAGAATTGACATACAGGAGCCCATGTGGAGGCCTCGATCTACAAGCAGCAAGTCACGCAGGTGTTCCAGAGGGCAGCGACACGGTACGATCGCCTGGGCGTCGAGTTCTTCACGCCGATGGGATGTCGCTTGATCGAGCTTGCCGATCCAGCGTCCGGTGAACGCGTGCTCGATGTCGGCTGCGGTCGGGGAGCGTGCGTGTTTCCGGCGGCCGATCGGGTCGGCCCGGGTGGCCACGTAATAGGCATCGACCTTGCCCCGGCCATGATCGAGGAGGCGAAACGGGAAGCAGCCAGGCTCGGGGTGACGAATGTCGAACTGCGGGTGATGGACGGGGAAAAGCCGCAACTTCCTGCCCGATCGTTCGATGTCGTGACGGGCAGCTACAGCTTAGTTTTCCTTCCCGAAGCGCCCACCGCACTGGCCCGTTACGCTCGAATCCTCGCCGACGGTGGAAGAATTGCGTTCACCAGTCCAATTTTTCGCCAGGGAACATTCCCATTTCTGCCACCGATGTTCACCCCGCTGATCCCGCAGTCACTGCTGAGCTACCTGCCGACCGAATGGCAACCCGAATCGTTGGTCCGGCGGTTCAACAGCTGGCTCGAGCGGGCCGCCGATCTGGAAGCGACCTTGGCGCGGGCCGGATACGGCGAGGTCGCCGTCGTCGATGAGCCGGTGCGGCTCACCGCGCCTTCGGGGCAGGCGTGGGTGGACTGGTCGCATACTCAGGGCATGCAGTTGCTGTGGCAGAACCTTCCCGTCGATCAGCGCCAGGAACTGCGGGAGCGGCTCATCGCCGGATTGGACGCGATGCGTGCGGGCGGGGCGCCGTTGACCATCGAGGTCCCGGTCCGGTTCGTCACCGCCAGCGTCGCCCGGTAGTCCGCGAGCGTGTCGAAGGCGGCGGCCACCGATTCCCGGTCCCGTTCCGCGGGGCCGGGGCGTGCGGGCAGCAGCGACACCACGGCGCCGCGACCGGTTCGGACGGTGGGATGCCGCCGTGCAATCCGGGCGAGCCCCTGCCCCGGACCGGCCTCCACGCAGACAACGTCGTCGCACTGGCCTAGCAGTGCGTCGAGCGCCGGCCAGAAGCGCACCACGTCCACGGGTTGGCTGGCCCAGTAGGCCGGATCGGCGACCTTCTCGCCGGTCAACGGCTCAGCCGTGTAGCCGGAATAGAGCAGCATCCGAGGCGGCATCACCGGCGTGGCGGCGAACCGCTCGATGGCGCAACCGGTGGCCTCGGCGAGCATGGGAGTGTGGAACGCGGTGAGCGACGGGACTCGCTGGCAGGTCAGGCCGGCGTCGCGCAGTCGCACCGCAACCGCGTCGAGCGGGTCGTTCGGTCCCGCGAGGATAGTCTGGCGTGGGGCGTTCATCGCCGCCACGACCACCTCCGCCGTCAGGAATGGTTCGAGCGCTTCCGTTCCGGCGGCGACCGCGAGCATGCCTCCTGGCGGCGCGGCGGCGAGGCGTCGCACCCGATCGAGGATGAGCGCGGCGGCGTCGTCCAGGGTGAAGACATCGGCGAGGGTGGCAGCGGCCATCTCCCCCACGCTGTGGCCCAGCAGCGCAGCCGGCCTTATCCCCCAGCTCAGCAGCATCCGGCCGAGTGCGTAGTCGACCGCGAACAGGAGCGGCTGCGCGCGGGTGACGTGATCGATGGAGACCGCCGGATGCTCGGCGAGCCAGTCGCTGCGCAACGGCTCGCCCTCGTTGCCGAAGGCCGAGAACACCTCGTCCATCGCCGCGGTGAACACCGGTTCGTGCAGATACAGGCCGCTGGCCATTTGGGTGTGCTGGGAACCCTGGCCAGGGAACATCAGCGCGACTGCACGGCGATTCATGATATTCCGCTACTTAAGAGTCGGCCCAGCACGGGCGTTCGAGCACTTCGACGATCGCGCACGACCAGCTGAACCCGGACCCCACGCTCGCCAGCAGGCACAGGTCTCCTCGGCCGAGCGCGCCCGCACTGACCAGGTGGTCGAATCCAGCGATCGGGTCGCCGGCACCGAGGTGACCGACGTGCCGGCTCCACGGCCAGGTAGTGATGTCCGGGTCTATGCCGAACCGGGTGAAAAAGCAAGCCTTCAGCCGCCGCCATCCCATGTGCGGCAACGCGATCCGGTCGACGTCGCCGAGCCCGACCCCAGCCGCGGCCAGCGCGCCGGCCAGTGCCGCCTGCTGCCCGGCAGCGATCCGCGTCGCGGTGAAGGATTGTCCGGTCTCGGCGACGTACTCTCGCTTACACGCGTCGAGGTCCACCGTCGGCTGATCGACCAGGATCGGCTCCCCGAACGGGTCCCCAGCACGATGCATCCCCTCCAGCTCAGGATCGGAGACCGTCACCAGGCTGCGTAACCTGGCGAAGCCCGCGTGGCGCGACACCACGAGCGCCGTGCCCCCGTCGGCGTAGACAGTTCCCGGATCGCTGCGCCACCGGTCGAAACCCGGCGAGCTCATCCGGTCTCCCGTGGTGATCAGGGCCGCGGACCGTTCCGGCGATGCGGCCAGGTAGCCGCGGGCCAGCTCGATGGCCGCCATCCCCCCGTTGGAGACCTGCCGGACCTCCATCGCCGGACACTGGTTGCGCACGGCGACGCGTTGGACGTACGACGCGGGTGCCCACAGGTGACAGCCCTGGGAATACAGGCTCGCGTGCAGGATGAGATCGATGTCCGACGGTCCACAGCCCGCGCGGTCCAGCGCGACGCGGGCGGCCCGGGCTGCCATCTCCGGGGCCGGCTCCTTGTCGGCGACCGCCACGGACAGCATGGCCGCCATCGTTGCGAGCTTCTCGTCGCAGTCCCCCGCCGCCAGGGCCTGCGCGGTCGTCACCGCCGGCGGTAGCCACGTGCCGCAGCCCACCAGGTACAGGTCACCGTTCATCAAGCCCTCCGCACGATCATTGCGCTGTTGAAACCGCCGAAGCCGCGCGCCAGGACCAGCGCGGCGCGTCCGGTGGTCGGCCGGGGCTCGGCGAGGACGAGATCGAGGGCGAAATCCGGGTCCACTTCGGACACATTTGCGGTGGCGGGGATGATGCCCTCACGAAGTGCGACCATCGCCGTCACCACATCGAGGGGGCCGGCGCCGGAGTAGAGCCGTCCAGTCAGCGTCTTCGGCGCGGTGACCGGTACTCCATAAGGCCCGAATACCGCTTCCAGCGCGGCCGCCTCGGCGGCGTCGAGTTCCGGTACGCCGGCGGCATCGGCGAAGACCACCGCCACCTCGGACGCGTCGAGGCCGGCATCGGCGAGTGCTGCTTCGATCGCACGGCGCAGGTTCGAGCCCCGGCCGCAACCCGGTGGTGGGTCGAAGCTCGCCCCGTAGCCTGCGATCTCCCCGTATATCCGGGCGTCACGTTGCCTTGCCCGGACGATGTCCTCCATCGTGAAGATCGCCCCGCCTTCCCCTGGCACGTGCCCGCAGGCCCGCCGGTCAAAAGGCAGATACGCGGTGGTGGGGTCATCGCACCGGCTAAGCCGGCCGGAAGTCACCTGCGCGGCGATCCCGTACGGGCACAGCGAGGAGTCGACCGCGCCGGTGACCATCATCGTGGCGCCGCCGGTGACCTTGCGCCGGGCATGGTTGATCGCGTCGAGGCCACCGGCCTGCTCAGCGACCATGACGCCGACCGGTCCCCGCAGGTTGTGCCGGATGGCGATCTGCCCGGAGTTGACCGCGTAGAACCAGGCGAAGGACATGTACGCGCTGACGTGGCCGGGGCCCTTGCCCCACAACTTCTGAAGTTCTCGCTGGCCGAAGTCGAAGCCACCGCACGAACCCGCCGTGACCACGCCCATGCTCAGCGGGGACGGGCAGTCATCGACCGCCGCATCCCGGATCGCCCAGTCGGCAGCGGCAAGCGCGTACTGGGTCATCGGATCGGTCTGCGGAAGGAGGCGGCCCGGCAGGTGGTCCTTGGCTACGAAATCGGTGACCGCACCGACCAGCCGGGACGGGAACGGGCTCGCGTCGAAGCGCTCGATGGGTCCGATCCCGGTCCTACCATGCAGCAAGGCATCCCAGTAGCGCTGAAGTCCCAGCCCGTTCGGAGCGACAACCCCGACGCCCGTGACCACGGTGGCGGTCAAGATGCACTCATCGATCGAAACGGCCGAGGAGCATGGCACTCTGGAAACCGCCGAAGCCGCTGCCCACGGTGAGGACGATGTCGACCGATTGTTCGCGTGCAGTCAAGGGCACGTAATCCAGGTCGAGCTCCGGGTCCGGCTCGTGGAGGTTCGCCGTCGGCGGTATGACACCGTGCTCGATGGTCAGGGCACAGGCCGCCACCTCGATCGACCCCACCGCGCCCAGGGAGTGACCGATCATCGATTTAATCGAGCTGATCGGCACCCGGTAGGCGTGCTGGCCGAGCGCACGCTTGAACGCCGCGGTCTCGTGCTGATCGTTTTGTTTCGTGGCCGTGCCGTGAGCGTTGACGTAGTCGACCGACGAAGGGGCACACCGCGCTTCGTCGAGTGCAGCGGTGATGGCGTCCGCCATCTCGGCGCCGTCAGGGCGAAGGCCGGTCATGTGGTAGGCGTTGCTTCGCGACGCGTACCCGCCGATCTCGGCGTAGATGTGCGCGCCACGCTTGAGAGCGACCTGGGCCTCCTCGAGGACAAGGATGGCGGCGCCCTCCCCGAGCACGAAACCGTTACGAGTGCAGTCGAACGGGCGCGATGCGCTAGCGGGCTCGTCGTTGCGATCGGAAGTCGCCTTGATCGCGTCGAAGCACGCGACGGTGATCGGGGCGATCGGCGCGTCCACGCCTCCGGTGATCATCGCGTCGGCCGCTCCCTCGCGGATGAGCTCACAGGCGTAGCCGACCGAGTCGATCCCCGACGTGCACCCCGCCGAAACGATGGCCGTCGATCCCTCGGCACCGACCAGCCAAGCCAGCTCGGCGGCCATTGAACTCGGCACGAAATAGTCGTAGAGGTAGGGCGTCGCACGGGTGTGATCGACCAGCCAGTTCATCCCGCCGCCGCTGACCGCGACGTACTCGGTCTCCAGCTTCTGGGTGCAGCCGACCGCGCTGCCGAGGCTCACCCCTACTCGTGCCGCAGACCGCTCGTCGATTTCCAGACCACTGTCCGCAACGGCTTCACGACCGGCGACCACGGCGAACTGAGCCGCCCGGTCCAAGCGTTTCTGGTCGGTTTCAGAAAGGCCAGCCAGTTCGGGGTCGAAGTCGCACTCGGCCGCTATCCGGGAGCGAAAGGCCGACGGGTCGAACGCGGTGATCTCGCGGGTCGCGGTGCGTCCGGAAACGAGGAACTCCCACAAGGGTTTGGTCCCAATTCCGCCGGGGGCGATCACGCCGAGGCCGGTGATGACGACGCGGCGGGTCATCTTGCCTCCCTCGACGACGCAGACGACGCAGACGACGCGGCCGAGGCGGACCAGGCAGCCAGCTCGGGCGCGATGCGCAGCTGGCGAGTCAGGTAGAGGTTCGGTTCGCTGGTGCTCAGCGCGCGCAACGCGGCGGCATGCGGCCTGAAGTCCGGATGGCCGATCGCCGCCCGGAACGACGCCGTGTCCCGCCACCAGGCGATGTTGAGATATTGGCGTTCGTTGCCCTCGTCGGCGCGGCATAGCAGGGTGTGGCCGAGGAAGCCTGGCTGACGGCCCATGAACGCCGACGTGGCGGCGAACGCCTGCTCGAACTCGTCAGGTGAGCAGTACAGCGAAAACCTGTTGACAAACGTGACGGCTCCTTCGCCGGCGGCAGCGCATGGTGGGACCGGCATCAACGTTCTCCTCTCCTGCACCCAACGACACCGAACGACGCTGTGCCGCCGCTCTCGCGTGCCGCTTGAACCCGAGTCGTCAAGCGCAGCTCAAGCCGCGGATGTCAGCGTTTGCGCCAACCGAAGGGAGAGCCATGTCCGACCAAGCCGGCCCGGTTGCCCTGGTCACCGGAGGAACAAGCGGCATCGGTCTCGCGGTGGTGCGCGCCCTCGGCCGCAGCGGGGCACGCGTGTTCCTGTGCGCGCGCAACGAAGACAACGTCACTCTGACCGTCAAGCAGCTGCGCGAGTCCGGTTTGGAAGTCGACGGCCGGCCCTGCGATGTGCGAAACGCAGACGGTGTGGCCGACCTGGTGGCCGCCACCGGTGACCGCTTCGGCCCGATCGACATCCTGGTCAACAATGCCGGTCGTAGCGGTGGAGGCGTCACCGCAGAGATTCCCGATGAGTTCTGGCTCGATGTCATCGAAACCAATCTGAACAGCGTCTTCCGGGTGACGAAAGCCGTGCTCACCACCGGCAGCATGCTGCAGCGCAAACGCGGCCGGATCATCAACATCGCCTCGACCGGCGGGAAACAGGGCGTCGTGCTCGGTGCCCCGTATTGCGCGTCCAAACATGGAGTGGTCGGGTTCACCAAGGCGCTCGGCCTGGAACTGGCGAAAACCGGGATCACCGTCAACGCCGTCTGTCCCGGCTACGTGGAAACGCCGATGGCCCAGGGCGTGCGGCAGCGCTACGCCGACTTCTGGGGCGTCACCGAGCAAGACGTGCTCGAACGGTTCAACGCGAAGATCCCGCTCGGCCGCTACTCCAGCCCAGAAGAAGTGGCGGGCATCGTCGGCTATCTGGTGTCCGACACCGCTGCGTCGATCACCGCCCAGGCGATCAACGTCTGCGGCGGTCTCGGTAATTACTGAAGTCCGTGGGAAGGATGCGCATGTCGGAGTCAGCTGTCCGCCAGACCGAGCACCAGATCGTCGTCTCGGCCCCGCCTCCGGAGGTGTTCAGGCTGCTCGTCGACGTGGGCAACTGGCCGACGATCTTTCCCCCCACGATCCATGTCGAGCACCTCGAACACGGCGACACCGAGGAACGCATCCGGATCTGGGCGACGGCCAACGGCAAGGCCCACGGCTGGACCTCCCGGCGCGAGCTCGACCGTGACGGGCTGCGGATCCGGTTCCACCAGGAGGCTTCCGCGCATCCCGTGGCGGCGATGGGTGGCGAGTGGATTGTCGAGGCACTCGCCGGCGGGCGCAGCCGGGTGCGGCTGAGGCACCGATTCCGGGCGGTCGATGGCACCCCGGAGACAATCGCCTGGATCCACCGAGCCGTCGATCGCAACAGCGAAACCGAGCTCGCCGCGCTGCGCGCTGCCGCCGAACGCGGCGAAGGCGACCAGCGACTGATCACTGTCAACGACACCGTGCAGGTAGACGGTGCTGCCGCCGACGTCTACAGATTCCTTTACCAAGCAAAGGAGTGGGCGCAGCGGCTGCCGCACGTCGACCGGGTGTCGGTGGATGAGAAGATTCCCCACCTCCAGGTGCTGGAAATGGACACCCGCGCGGCGGACGGCTCGACGCACACCACCGTTTCGGTGCGAGTCTGCTTCCCCGAGCACCGGATCGTCTACAAGCAGCTGCGCCTGCCCGCGTTGATGTCCGTCCACACTGGGCAGTGGACGATCCGCAACGACGGCGACGTAACCGTGGCCACGTCACGGCACACCGTGGCGATCGCCCCGGAGGCGGTCGCCGGGGTCCTCGGCGAACTCGCGACCGTCGAAGACGCCCGCGAGTTCGTTCGCTGCGCCTTGAGTCGCAACAGCCTCATGACACTGAACGCGGCCAAAACCTACGCCGAACGCCACCCCGGTCAGGTCACGGAAAGGGCACCATCGAGGGCGAAGACGGCGCCGCTCGCGTAGCCGGCTTCCGGCGAGGTGAGCTGGACGATCCACCACGCGATCTCGGCCGGCTCGCCGATCCGGCCGATGGGTACCTGCGCGCGCATCCCGTCGACGAACTGCGCGTAATCCTGCTGGGACATCCCCGCTCGTTTCCCCGCCTCGGTGTTGATCACTCCGGGCGCCACGCCCACGACACGGATGCCTCGTGGGCCAAGCTCAACCGCCCACGAACGGGTCAGGAGATCCAGCCCCGCCTTGGACGCACCGTACACGGCGTTGCCAGGCCAGGAGCGCAGGCCGAGCGCGCCGGCCGAGCCGACATTGACGATGATGCCCGAGGCGGCTTCCAGCGCGTCGAGCACGGCCTGGGTCACCAGGATCGGCGCGACGAGGTTCGTCGCGGTCAGCACCTCGACGAGCCCCCGGTCGAGCTGGCCGAGCGCGCCGAAACCGCCCGCGGCGGCGTTGTTCACCAAGACATCGACTCGGCCGAGCTGACGATGTGCGGCCTCCGCGATGACGGTCGGGGCGTCGGGATCAGTGATGTCAACCGCGAGGGGGTAAATAGTGTCGTAGCCCGTAGCCGTGTCCTCGAGCGCAGAACGGGTCCGACCGACGATGAGAATACTGTCGCCCTGTTCGGCGAACGCCCGTGCGGTTGCGCGACCGATGCCCGACCCACCCCCGGTGACGATTACCGCTCGATGAGAACTTGTCATGACCGCAACGTTAAGCCGCGACGGTCGGATCGGAGTGGAGTCGGCGCTGCTCAGCCGTCAGATTCTCGAGCACCGGCACAATGTCGTTAGGACTTGGAGTCCCCACGATCTCGGTACGGACCCGCGCCGCGCTGACCGCGAAGGATGGGTCGTCGAGTATCGCGACGATGTGGTGTCTCAACCGTTCCGCCGACAATTCCTCGGGATCACTGATGAACTTCCCGGCTCCGCAGTCGGTCAGCGTGAGCGATTTCTCCATTGAGTCCCATATCATGTCCGGCACGATCAACTGCGGCACCCCGTGGGACAGCGCGGTCATGAACGTTCCGGATCCGCCGTGGTGCACGATGGCATCGCAGCTGGGTAGCAGGGCGTTCAACGGCACGAAATCCACCGCCCGGACGTTAGACGGCAGCTTTCCCAATCGGACCAGCAGATCGGGCGGGAGGGTGGCGACGACCTCGGCATCAAGGCCGTCCACGGCTGCCAGCACGTCCCGGGCGGCGACCGTACCCCCGTCCGGCGCCTCCCCCAGCGACACCCCGAGCGTCAGACACAGGCGCCGGGGGTATGGCGGTGGCTCCCGGAGCCAGCCCGGCAGCGTGGAGGGCCCGTTATAGGGCACGTAGCGGACCGGAACGTAATGCAGGTCCAGCGGGGCGCGCATGGAGGTCGGGGTCGGGTCGATGGTCCACTGGCCGACCACCATCTCTTCGCCGATCTCTGCCGCCGATCCGCCGTTGCGCTCGAGGGTCCAGGCCAGCCACTCGGCCAACGGGTCGTCGCGCTGCCCCGCCGGCTGCTGGCCGAGTAGCTTCCGGAAAGCCGCCCGGTTCCTGGCTACCTGATCCGGACCGAAGAGCAACCGGGCGTGTGCGGCGCCGGAGAGCCGGGCCGCAACCGGCGCGGCTAACGTCAACGGGTCCCAGACGATGAGGTCCGGTTTCCAGTCGACCGCCAGCGTTACCAGCTCGTCCACCATTGGTTCCGGGCACACGTTCTGGAACACGAACGACGTCATCGCGGTGAACATGCCCAGTGCCTTGTCCCAGGTGAAAGGATCGTGCCGGGTGTTGGCCATGTCCAGGCCGCCAAGGTTGCGATCGTTGAAGCTCTCGTTTGCCTGCTGTGTCTCGGGCTCGAGGTTGAGCATGGGACCGACCGCGACCGCGGTCAGACCCGCGGCCACGATGTCGTCGGTCAGATCCGGCTGGCTGGCGACGATGACTTCGTGACCGGCGGTCCGCAACGCAGAGGCCACGGTGACCTGGGCGAAAAAGTGGGACCGCGCGGCGAACGTGGTGAACAGGACGCGCATGGGACCTCACCTCCGGATGCCGGCCATCAGCAATGCGGCCGTTTCTTTCTGGGGGGACGGTTCTTGGGCCACGGCCATGACGTACTGGCCATACTCAGACTTGGCGAGTCGCGCACCGAGGCGATGGCACGCCTCGGCGGTGATGAAGCCCATCCTCAAGGCCACCTCCTCCAGGCAGGCGATCCGGACGCCTTGGCGCTCTTCGAGGGCGTGGATGTACTGGCTCGCCCGCATGAGCGACTCCGGCGTCGCGGCGTCGAACCAGGCGAACCCGCGCCCGAGATCGACCAGGCGGGTTCGGCCGCGGTCGGAGTAGGCGCGGTTCAGCCCGGCGATGTCCCTTTTGCCCTGTTCGGACAACACCAGCTCCTTGGCCAGGTCCACTACGTCGCTGTGGTAGAAGTACAGGCCGGTGATCGCGCGATTCGACCAGCGGAACAGCACGCAGCCGGGCACGTCGTGAGCGTGGTGTTCGAGCAGGTCACTGAGCTGGTGGCCATGGAAGATGTTGTCGTCCACAATGACAGCGACGTTCTCATCGCCGATGTGGTCCGCTCCGATGATGAAGGCCTCGACCGGGCCACCGGCGCGATCCTGCCCTGCGTAATCGATGGCCAGCCCTAGCTGGGAGCCGTCACCGAGTAGCCGCCGGATCTGAGGCAGGTCGGCCGCAGCCGCCATGACCAGGATATTGCGGATCCCGGCCAGCACGAGCACCGACAGCGGGTAGTAGATCAGCGGTTTGCCGCCGACCGGTAGGAGCTGCCGGGGAACCGCGAGGGTGATCGGATGCAAGCGTGCGTCCGCGCCGTCGGCCACGATGATGCCCTTCACGGGGCTACCAGCGGTGCCAAGCCTGCCCCCGCCGACAGGCTGTGCAGGCACGCCACCAGGCTGCGGGCCTGGACGTTGAGATAGTGGCTGTGTCGTAACAGGTCGACAAGCTGGTGCAGGGTCATCCACCGATACTCGGAGCCTTCGGCAAAATCCACGTCGGCCTCGGCAATCAGGTACCGGTTGATGGCGTTGAAGAAACGGCCGCCCTCCTCGGAGAGATTCGTCGCGAAGCGGATCTGGTGGGGCGCGGCTTCGAGAATGGTGTCGAGGAAACGCGGCCTCGCCCCCGGGGGCAACACCCGCAAGCTCTCCGGCGTGCACTGTACGGTAGGCGCGATCTCGACGACGTCGACATAGCCTGGCTCGACGCGGGCGTGCACCAGTGCGTGCAATACCCCCTCGATCCGCCGGATCAGGAACGCAACGATCCCGGTTCCTTTCGGTTCGATCATCGGCTGGGTCCAGCTGGCGACCTCGCGCGACCCGCCGGCCACGTCCACCCCGATGACGTCGAAGAACAGGCCGCTCTCGTGAGAGATCGCACCATCGACCCAATGCCAATCCGGCAATTGCGCGAGCGGAACCCCGCGGGTGCGCACCTCGGCCTGTGCCCGAATTCCGGTGATCCAGCTCAAGATCTCGTAGGTCGGATGGAGGCTGCCGGCCGCCGCACTGCAGGACCGGACCACCGTCTCGTGGAAGGTGTCCCGACCGGCGATCGCATCGTCGAAGAACGGAAGCAGGTCCGTACCGGCGAAAGGAAGGCAGGAAAGCACTGTTCGCGCATCCATGTTGATCAGATTCTCGACCGTGAGCAGCCGGTGCAGCTGTCCGATGGTGAGCCAGTGAAAATCCTTTTCCGCCGCGACATCCCCGTCGACCTGGACGATCATGTTCCGATTGCGTTTCTGGTAGAACCACGCGCCCTGTTCCGACTGCAGCACGTCCGCGACGACCAAATGCTCCGCAGGATGGCGGAAGTACTCGAGATAGGGAACGCCCTTGCCTTGGTGGACCCTGGTGTAGTTGCTCCGCGTCGCCTGCACCGTTGGGGACAGCTGCAGGCCGTTGCAGTTGCCGGGTTCGAACTTTGCCTGCATCAGGCAGTGCAGCACTCCGTCGAACTCCTTCATCATGATGCCGAGGATGCCGACTTCGGGCTGGTTGACGATCGGTTGACCCCAGCGCGGCACCGGAGCATCCGGAATTTGCACGTCGAGACCTTCGATAGTGAAGAACCTGCCGCTGTGATGCGCGATGTTCCCGGTGTCAGGATCTCGGCTCCAACCGACGAGCTCGTCGAGGTGCAACCGCTGGACCCAGTGCGTGCTGCGCTCCGCGCGGCCAGCGAACCAGTTCCCAAACCGTGACATCCCGCCCCCGAGCCCGTCCGTGGCGAGGGCGGACTTAGCGATCCGCGACGGCAGCCGGGTGTCCGGCTGGGACAGTATCGGCGGCGCCGTCAGGGGAACAGTCATCCTCAGTCCATCCCGTCCCGCGTGACTCGCCGATGCCGGACCAGCCAGCCCGTCCCGGAATGCACGAGGGTGTCCTCACAGACCGTGCTGCGGCGCACCACGACCTCGCTGCCCGGGGGGATCTCCAGGATTAAGGCGTAACACCGGGTCGCGACGGTCTCTGCGGCGCATTCCACGATGAGCATCCCGATCCAGTGCCGCCGGGTGATCCCCGTCTCCGCGAACTCGTCCGCCACGGAACGTGCAGCCTGCGCGATGTTCTCGGCACCGGACACCGCCCTGGCTCCAACCTCGAAGATGCCGTCCTCAGTGAACATGCCGGCCCATTCCGCGGTACGGCCGGCATCCAGCAGCTGCATCTGCCGCGTATAGAACTGCTGAATCTCGAAGTAGAGGTTCGGATCGGTCGCCGGCGAATCGAGAATCGTCAGAGCATTCACCATGGCAAGTCCTTCGCGAGTCGGTCGGCAGCGAGCCCTCACCGTGCCCACCGGCGCTCGAAGCACGCTGGACAACCCGTAGTCCGTCGCTGTTCAAGCGCGATTCCACGGCGCGCGCCGAGAGTGGCTGCCGGCGACTCCAACGGACGGAACGAAAGGCGCAACCATGGCCGAGTTCAGCCTGGACGAACTGAAACAGATCATGCGGGAATGCGCCGGCGAGGGCGAGTCGGGCAACCTGGACGACGACTTCGAAGCCGTCACCTTCGATCATCTCGGCTACGACTCGCTCGCCGTTCTCGAGACAGCGAGCCGGATAGAACGAACCTACGGGCTCAAGCTGCCGGAGGAAGAACTAGCCGAGATCACGACTCCCGGTTCGCTCGTCGCGTTCGTCAACGACCGCCTGCGGGAAAAAGTGTGATGGCCGGGGACACCAACAGTGCGCCGAGCCTGACCGGCCGTACGGTCGTGGTGACCGGCGCGACCTCCGGCATCGGCCGGGCGGCCGCGATCGAGCTGGCCCGGTTGAGCGCCCGGCTCATCGTCGTCGGCAGGGACGCCGCCCGGCTCGAATCGGTCACGCACGAGACCGCCGCGGTGGGCCGGTACGCCCCGACGGCGTTCCACGCCGACTTCAGGCATCTCGACCAGGTGCGGGAACTCGGAGAAAAGCTGCGCGACCGGTACGAGCGAATCGACGTACTCGCCAGCAACGCGGGCGGCCTGTTCTGGACCCGGACTATCACCGCGGACGGGTTCGAAACCACGATCCAGACCAACCACCTCGCTGGATTCCTGCTCGCCAACCTGCTCCGTGACCGGCTCGACGGCGGGCGGCTGATCATCACCTCGTCCGACTCATATACCGAAGGCAGGCTCGACCCAGACGACCTCAACGGCGACCGAACCCGCTACGGGGCGGGCCGTGCTTACGGGACTTCGAAGCAGGCCAACATCCTCGTCGCTCGCGAGGCCGCCAGGAGGTGGCCGGACCTCCTGCCGGTCAGCTATCACCCGGGCCAGGTGCGCACCCGGTTCGGTCGAGGGACCGTTGCCGCGCCCTACTTCCGGCTCAACCCGTTCCTGCGTAGCGCGGCGAAAGGTGCCGACACCCTGGTCTGGCTGGCGACCGCGCCGGCCACCGACCTAGTGCCCGGCGGCTACTACGCCGACCGCCAGTTACGCGAGGTCAGTGGGCCGACTGCGGCCCCCGAGCTTGCCTGCCGGCTGTGGGACTCCAGCGTCGATGCCCTGGGGCGGGACACCGAACACGGCGAAAGGAAACGACAGTGACCAGCTACCCACCCGGCACCCCGACGTGGTTCGATCTCGGTTCGCCGGACGTGGCAGCTTCTGCTCGCTTCTACAGCGATCTGTTCGGCTGGACCGCGACCGTGGTCAGCGACCCAGGAGCTGGCGGTTACACCACCCTCTCGCGCGACGGCAAGCTGGCCGCCGCGGTCGCAGAGCACCAGATCGACACGCCGTACCACCGGCCGTACGGCCCGGACCAGCAGCTGGGCATGCCCGCAGCCTGGACGGTCTACTTCGCGACCGACGACGCAGACGCGTTGACACAACGCGCAGTGGCGGCGGGCGGTGAGATCATTATGTCGCCGATGGAAGTGCTTGGTCTCGGCCGAATGGCCGTTTTCGCCGACCCGACGGGAGCTGCGTTCGCGGTCTGGCAGAGCATCTCGATGGACGGCGCCGAGGTGACCGGGCAGCCACGGTCGGTGAACTGGGTCGAGCTGGTCACCGGGGACATCGAGGGCGCGAAAACGTTCTACGGCCATGTCCTCGGCATGGCGGCCAAGAATTTCTCGCGCCCCGGGTTGACCGACCCGATCTGGCAGGTCGACGGCCAGCCCGTCGGGGGAACCAGGGAGCTGGACCCGACACAGGCGGCGCGACCACACTGGGCGCTCACCTTCGGCGTCGAGCATTGTGACGCGGCCGTGCGGTGCGCGGTGCAACTCGGTGCCGCCAGCCGGAATCCTCCCGCCGACACCCCGCTCGGGCGGCGCGCCGACCTGGTCGATCCGCACGGCGCCGGTTTCTCGGTGCTCGCCAAGGCGCCGGATTTTCCGGGTTCGAGTGGGCGGTCATCGTGAGCGGGGCACCTCGTGTCGGGGTCGACCCGTTCACGTGCCCCGTACAGTCCATTCAGCACAAGCCGGAAATGCACGACGCGCTCCGCAAAGGCGGCCCCATCGTCGAGGCCAACGCCCCGGCCGGCGGGCCGGTCTGGGTCATCACCGAGGACTCGCTGGCCAGGCAGGTGCTTGGCGACCCTCGATTCGTCAAGGATCCGGAGCTGGCGCCCGCCTCATGGCACGGTGTCGAGGAAGGACTGGACTTCCCGGCGCCCGAACTACGCTCTTTCACGCTCATTACCGTCGACGGCGAAGAGCACCGAAAACTGCGCCGGATTCATGGGCCCGCCTTCAATCCGCGCCGGCTGGCCGCGTCTTCGGAGCGGATCGAGGGGATCGCCCGCGATCTGCTCGCCGAGCTCGCGCAGTCCTCCGAACAGGCCGGCGAACCCGCCGAGCTGATCAGCGGGTTTGCCTACCACTTCCCGTTGCTCGTCATCTGCGACCTGCTCGGCGTCCCGGTCCCGGATCCGGTCACGGTCCGGACCGCGATCAGCACCCTGAAGGCGATCGCGCTGGGCACCGCGAGCGATGCGGAGCCCGACCCTTCGGCGCTGGAGAAGGTGCTTGCCCAGACCGTGCGGGCCGCCCGTGAGGGTGGGCAAGACTCCATGACCCGAGTGCTCTACGAGCGCGCCTGCGCCGAGTTCGGCGATATCCCGGATGAGTACCTGATCTATATGATCACCGGGCTGATCTTCGCTGGGCACGACACGACCGGATCCTTCCTCGGCTTCCTGCTCGCGCACGTCCTGGCGGGTCACCTCGACGCGGACGCGGGTCCGCAGGTCGTGACCGACTTCGTCGAGGAGACCCTGCGCCTGCATCCGCCGGTGCCCTACACGTTGTGGCGGTTCGCTGCAACCGACCTGGAGATCGCGGGTGTTCGGCTGCGACGAGGCGCACCCGTCCTGATCGACATCGAGGGCATCAACACCGACAGCCGCTGCCGCACCGAGCCGCACACGCTGCGCCTGGACCGCGGTCTCACCCTGCGGCTGACCTTCGGTAGCGGTCCCCATTACTGCATCGGCGAACAGCTTGCCCTGCTCGAATCGAGGACCATGATTCAGGTACTGCGCAGCGAGTTCCCGGCAGCCCGGCTCGCTGTCCCATTCGAGGAGCTCTGGTGGGGACGGAAAGGCTCGCAGACCGCCCGCCTCACCGAGCTGCCCGCCTGGCTGCGGTAGCCGGAGTCTTGCGATTAGAGGGGGATATTGCCGTGACCGCCTCGCACCGTGGGTGCGGCGGCCAGCGCCTTGGCGAGCTTGCGCCGCGTGTGGCGGGGGTCGATGACCTCGTCCACGACGCCGATCGCCAAGGCTTGCTCGAGCCCACCGACGGCACACTCGTGTTCGGCCACCAGTAGCTCATGCAATGCCTGCCGCTCCTCTTCCGGTGCGGCCGCCAGCTTCTTTCGATGCAAGATGCCCACGGCGGCCCGGGCGCCCATTACCGCGACTTCCGCGGTAGGCCACGCGAACACCGCGGTCGCGCCGAGTGAGCGGGAGTTCATCGCGATATAGGCACCTCCATAGGATTTGCGGGTCACCAGGGTCACGCGAGGCACCACCGCTTCGGCGAACGCATGGAGCAACTTCGCGCCCCGCCGAACCACACCTCCCCATTCCTGCTCAACGCCGGGCAGATAGCCGGGCACGTCCACGACCACGAGCAGCGGTATGCCGAACGCATCGCACAGGCGGACGAACCGGGACGCCTTTTCCGCGGACAGTGCATCGAGGCAGCCGCACTTACGGAGCGGGTTGTTGGCGATCACGCCGACCGCACGCCCGCCGAGCCGGCCGAACCCGATGACGATGTTGGCCGCCCACCGGGCCTGCAACTCCTCGAACATGCTGTTGCCGTCGATATCGGTGTCAAGGATGTGCCGCAGCAGCGGCTTAACGTCGTAGGCGCGCTGCGGCTTGTCGGGTAGCAGCGTGCACGGGTCCCCCTCGTCCCGGACCCCGCTCAGGTCGACGAAGCCGGGCTTCGTAAAGAAACCGGTGATCCGCTGTGCCCGCAGGTAGGCGTCCTCCTCGTCCTCAGCGACTACGTGCACAACGCCGGACCTGCGACTATGCGCCTCGGCGCCGCCGAGGCCGTCCATTCCGATCTGCTCACCGGTCACGCTCCGCACCACATCCGGCCCGGTGACGAAGACCTTGCCGTCCGGATCCATGATCACCACGTCTGTCAACGCTGGACCGTAGGCTGCACCCCCCGCAGCCGGGCCGAGTATCACCGAGATCTGTGGCACCCGCCCCGACGCGCGGGTCATCGCGGCGAACACCTGTCCCACCCCGTGCAGTGATCGCACGCCTTCGGCCAATCGCGCCCCACCGCAGTGCCACAGGCCGATCACCGGGCACCGTTCCCGCACCGCGGTTTCGATCGTCGCCACGATGTGCCGGCACCCGTCCACACCCATCGCACCGCCCATCGTGGTGGCATCCGTGCAATAAGCGACTACCATCGCTGCGTCGATCCGGCCGCGCACGGCATACACACCACTGGAATCACGCGGCCGCAACGCGACTGCCGAGCCAGCGTCCAGTAGTCGTGCCAGCCGCCGGACCGGGGAGCGGTAGTCCTGATCGGGGTCGGTGATCAGCAGTGCCATCGTTCACCTCTCGGCGTTTCTCGGCCGATGTCGATTCGGCAGCGCTGTGCAGGCCCAGTTGTATTAGTCGACGGGTCGAGCATGATGGGTGTGGCTTGAGCCCCGCTGGGGCAGCCTCGTTGTGCCCTTGGCACCAACTGTTCCTCGGCGTCCTTGTCCAGCGTCACCTGCCCGCCGGGGCCACGCTCGCCGGCCAGCCCCAATCTAGGCCAGGTCCTGACCGTGATTCGTGGCATTCTGGGAGCTATGGCTGCTACGGCGTCGCGCGTGCTGCGTCTGCTGTCGCTGTTGCAGAATTGCCGGGACTGGGCGGGTCCGAGGCTCGCCGAGCGGCTCGACGTGAGTCCCCGGACCCTGCGCCGCGACATCGAGCGCCTGCGGGAGCTCGGATATCCGGTACGCGCGATCTCGGGTGTCGGGGGCGGCTACCGGCTCGAGGCGGGAGCCGCCCTGCCGCCGCTTCTGCTCGACGACGAGGAAGCAGTCGCGATAGCCGTCGGGCTTCGCACGGCGGCCGGCGGCACGGTGGCCGGAATCGAGGAGACGTCGGTTCGCGCGCTGGCGAAGCTGGAACAGGTCCTGCCGAGCCGCCTGCGCCGCCGAGTCAACGCCCTGCAGACCTACACGGTGCCGTTGATCACGGTCGGGCCCATCGTGGACCCGGGTTACCTCGCCGTGATCGCTCAGGCGTGCCGGGATCATGAGCGGCTGCGATTCTCCTACCGCACGCGCGACGGAATCGGAAGCAAGCGGGTCGTCGAGCCGTACCGTCTGGCGTATGTCATCAGGAAGTGGTACCTGATGGCGTGGGATCTGGACCGGGACGACTGGCGGAGCTTCCGTGTCGACCGTTTGGAGTCCCCGCTGGCGATCGGGGTTCGGTTCAGGCCACGGGAATTGCCCACCGCCGATGCAGCCGCATACGTTGCGCAGGCCATCACCTCCTCGTTCGCCCGGTACCGCGCACTGGTGACCCTGCACGCGCCGGTCGAGGTGATCGCGGAGCGGATACGTCCCACCGACGGCGTGCTGGAGTCCGTCGACGACCAGACCTGCCAGCTGCGCACCGCGGCCGATTCGCTGCAGTGGCTTGCCCTTACCATCGGCATGTTCGACATCGAGTTCGAGATTCACGAGCCGCCCGAGCTCATCGACTACGTTCGCGGCCTGTCGGAGCGACTCGCTCGCTCGGCACGCCATGACGCGACGACCGGGACCGGTGACGACACCACGGAACTCACCACGCCGGTCAACGAGCCAGCACGCGGGTGAGCGTGTCGCGGAGCGTGGTGACGGCATCGTCGGGTCGGCTGCCGGTGCGCCAAGCGATGATGCCATCCGGGCGGACCAGGCTCGCCCCTGCCGAAGCGATGCCGTAGTCGCGCGCGAGTACGCAGTCCAGATCGACCAGGTGAGTGCCAACCGCGTAGGCGTCAAGCCGGATACCGAGCTCAGTTCCCACTTGCCGGGCGGCTTCGCACCATCCGCCACGGTCGTTTCCGGCGATCAGCACCCAGCCATCGCCGAAGAGATCCACTGTGGACACGCGAACCCCGCCGTGGCGTACCCATACGTGCGGGGCACGGAAACCGGCGCGGCCGCTGGGACGCAACGGATCCTCGACCAGGTCCCGATCGTCGTCATCGATGACGACGGCGTCGGAGCGATAGCGGAAGCCGAGGACGACCTCGGCGGTCCCGCGACCCTCGGGAACGCTGCCGATCAGCTGCGGGGCCAGTCGATGGGCGTAGATGTTCAGTGATTCACTGACCACCAGGTCGGCCACGAGCTCGCGCTCCCGTTCGTAGCTGTCCAGCAAGCCCGGGCCGGCTTGCCCCTTCAGCACCGAGGCCAATTTCCAGGCCACGTCGAAACCGTCGCCGATCGCGGTGTTGCCGCCGAGGCCACCGGTGGGTGGGGTGACCTTGGCCGCGTCACCGACCAGGAGCACCCGGCCGTCTCGCCACCGATCCGCGATCAGGGCCGCCATCTCCCAGACCTGGATGTCGAGCAGCGTGGGGACCAGTTCTGGCGCGTCCACCGCGATCCTGATCAGCTCGGTGCACCGAGCCGCGGTGTACTGCTCCGCCGATTCCCCACCTTCTGGGTCGTACTGCACAAAAAAGGTATGCCGATCCGGTCGGTCGGTCGGTCCGAACGTGCCGGTGAACTTCGGGTTCTGCAGGTAGTACCAGCCGTTCGAACCAGGCGGGACGACCGCGGACAGGTCGGCTTCGAAGATCACCCCGACGAAATGGGCCAGCGTTCCATAGCCGTGCCGTAAGATCCCCAGCCGCTGTCTGATCATGCTCTCTGGCCCGTCCGCCGCCACCAGATAGCGGGCTCGCACGACCTGCGCCTGGTCGCTGGTCCGGCTCCGCAACCGTGCGGTCACACCCGCACCGTCCTGATCGAAGGACAGCAGCTCCGTGGAGAAGTGGATGATCGCGCCATGTTTCTCCGCCTGCGCGAGCAGGATCGGCTCCACCCTGTCCTGCGCGGCGAGCGCCCACGGCATGGGGGTACACCGCTCGGTGGCCCCGATCAGCTCCTCGAAACTCTCGGCGAAGGTGTGGAGGACTTTGCCGCCGACGGTTTCCGCGATCTTGATGGTGAAATCGCCTTGCCGGCCACGGATGTTGGCGGCCCCCATGATCTCCTCGGCGACGCCTCCGATGCGCAGGAGTTCCATGGTGCGCGGATTCTGGCCGGCCGCCTTCGGATAGATCGACGTCCCGCTGTGCCGCTCGATCAGGAGCACGCGCACGCCGCGCCGGGCCAGGAACATCGCCGCCGACAGGCCACCGAGCGCGCCGCCGACCACCAGGACGTCCACCTCGGTGTCTGCCACGCCTGCTCCTAGGATTCTTCGCTCCGGTCGAGTTTCAACGCGGACGTCCCGCCATCCCGCAACATTCTTGGTCGGGCTTGAGGATTCGACGAGATTCACTAGAGCCACGACGAGGTCGGGACGGATTGCGGCCAAGAACTGACCTGGGTGGCGGATACGGTGTCGACCGTGACGAACACAACAGTGCGTACCGGTTCGGTGACTATACCTAGGAGCTGGCTTTGAATTCGCAGTCGACTTTGGCGATAGAAACGTCGCGACTGGTCAAGGCCTTCGGCACGACCAAGGCCGTGGACGGCGTCGACCTTGCCGTGCCGGCAGGTGTGGTCTACGGCGTTCTCGGCCCGAACGGTGCCGGCAAGACCACGATCATCCGCATGCTGGCCACCTTGTTACGGCCCGACGGTGGCACCGCCAGCGTCTACGGTCACGACGTGGTGCGGGAGGCCGACGCGGTGCGTCGCCGGATCAGCCTCACCGGGCAGTTCGCTTCCGTTGATGAGGGGCTGACGGGGGCGGAGAACCTGGTCCTGATGGGCAGGCTGCAGGGATACTCGTGGCGGCAGGCAAGGGACCGGGCGGGTGAACTGCTCGGCACGTTCGGCCTGGCCGAAGCCGGTGATCGGCTGGTGAGAACGTTTTCCGGAGGCATGCGCCGCCGGCTGGACGTCGCCGCGAGCATTGTTGTCACACCGGAACTGCTCTTCCTCGACGAGCCGACCACCGGGCTCGACCCGAACAGCCGCAACCAGGTTTGGGACATCGTCAGGGCACTCGTCGAAACGGGCACCACCGTGCTGCTGACTACCCAGTACCTGGATGAGGCCGACCAGCTTGCCGACCGCATCGCGGTCATCGAGCATGGAAGGGTCATCGCTGAGGGGACCACCGGGGAGCTGAAGTCGTCGATCGGCTCGGGCGTCTTGAGCGTGCGGCTGCGTGATCCCGAGAAGCGGTCCGACGCTGCGCAGGTCCTCACCCGCGAGCTCGGTGTACCGGTGCACCTGGAGTCCGACCCGGTCGCGCTGTCGGCGCGGGTCTCCGATACCGATAAGGCCACGCGTGCCCTGGCCGCGCTGTCGCACCGGGGCCTTGAGGCCAGCGAGTTCGCGCTCGGCCAGCCCAGCCTTGACGAGGTCTTCCTGACGCTGACCGGGCACAAGGCCGAGGACGGCTCAATCAGTGAGGAGGATGCGGCATGACAACGTCTACGGTCGACGGCACCCTGCGAGTGGCGCTGTCCACCAGCGCTCGCCCGTCTCGCCCGAGCCCGCTGGCCGCCACGCTGACCCATACGTGGCGGGGGATGATGGCGTTCAAGCACTATCCGGCGCAGCTGATCGACATCATTTTGCTGCCGTTCATCTTCCTGCTCATATTCACCTACCTGTTCGGTGGCGCGTTCGCCGGCTCCCCCGGCGAGTACCTGCAATTCTTCCTGCCCGGCGTGGCGGTGCAGAGCGTCATCCTGATGACCGTTTACACCGGTACGGCGTTGAACACCGACATCAACAAGGGGGTGTTCGATCGCTTCCGGACGCTGCCGTTCTGGCAGCCAGCCACACTTGTCGGGAACCTTCTCGGCGACATCGTCCGCTATCTCATCGCGTTGACCATGACCATCGGCCTCGGGGTGCTCCTGGGCTTCCGCCCCGGTGCCGGCGTTCTCGGCGTTGTGCTGGCGATGCTGGTGCTGATCGTGTTCGCGTTCAGCGTCAGCTGGATCTTCGCGGCGCTCGGAGTGGTGGTGAGCGTGCCGGAACGGGTATCCGGCACCAGCATGATCGTGATCTACCCGCTGCTGTTCACCAGCAACATCTTCGTCAGTCCGGATACCATGCCAGGCTGGATGCAGGTGGTCGTCGGGGTCAATCCGATGAGCCACGCGGCGACCGCATCCCGCGGCCTGATGCACGGAACCGCCACCCTCGGGCAGGTCGGGTGGTCGCTGCTGATCTCGGTATTGATCGTCGCGATATTCGCTCCGCTCACCATGCATCTCTACCGCAACAAGAACGCGCACTAGCGGGTCGTAGTCGTGCTTTTGTGAGCCCCGCTCATGGGTCCGGGCTCTGGTCGAATGTGTCTCGGGTGCGGCTTGAACATGATTGATCGCGGAGTGTCCCGCTTCTACTGTCCACGGAAACCGGCGGGAAGGGGTGTCGTGGAGTGGACGGCGCGGTGGGCATGATCTCGGGAGAAGGATCGAGAATGGATTCGCGTCCGGGGCCGGTGGCCGTGGACCGGGCGGACCCACGCTATGCGGATCTGGTCGGCCGCGGGATCAACGGGCGGTTTCGGGCGGACCCCGAGGCGATCCGGGTCGTCGGTGCGACGGAACACGTCGTGCGGGTGCTGGAGGACGTGGTCCGGCAGGGCAAGCGGGTCGCGATCCGCAGTGGTGGGCATTGTTTCGAGGCGCTCGTGGACAACCCCGCGGTAGAGGTCGTGCTTGACGTCTCCGAGATGAACGCGGTGTATTTCGATGCCCGCCGCCGAGCCTTCGCCGTGGAGGCCGGCGCCACCCTTGGCGCGATCTACCGGACGCTGTTCCTCGGCTGGGGGGTGACCGTCCCGGCCGGACGGTGTCCTGGCATCGGCATCGGGGGGCATGTGGTCGGCGGTGGGGGAGGAGCGCTCTCGCGCCGCTACGGGTTGTCCGTGGATCACCTGTATGCCGTCGAGGTCGTCGTCGTGGACGCCTCGGGAGAGGTGAGATCGGTAGTCGCCACTCGGGAACCCGGCGACCCTAACCGGGACCTCTGGTGGGCGCATACCGGCGCCGGTGGCGGCAGCTTCGGCGTCGTCACCCAATACTGGTTCAGGTCACCCGACACGCGCACGGATACGCCGGAGTCGCTGCTGCCCTCGCCCCCTCCGGCCGTGCTGAAGAAGTCCATGCGTTGGCAGTGGGCCGACCTGAACGAGGAGGCTTTTCGCCGCCTGGTGCGGAACTTCGGCGTGTGGCACGAGCGCAACAGCTCGGCCGAGAGCCCCGGCGCGCACCTCGACAACGGGCTGACCCTGCCACGGGCCGCCGGTGGCCCGATCACCCTGGAGACCGCGGTGGATGCCGGGCGCGGGGACGGCGGCGAGCTGACCGACGAGTTCATCGCGGCGGTGAACAAGGGCGTCGGCGTCCTACCAGAGGTGGAGGTCGCGACGACGCCGTGGCTGGCGCTGACGCTCACCCCGGACGAGTACGCCGGGGTGTCGGGAAGGTTCAAGTCCAAGGCCGCGTTCCTTCGCACCTCCTGGTCCGATGACCAGATTGCCGCCCTGTACCGGCACCTCACCGATGCGGGCTACCAGAATCCCGCGGCGGCGGTGTACCTGCACTCGCACGGCGGCCGGATTAACGCGGTCCGGCCCGAGGACACGGCCATGCCCCACCGCGACGCGGTTCTCAAGGCGTACTGGTCGGTGTTCTGGTTCGACGGCCAGGAGGACGACGTGCACCTGCGGTGGATCCGCGACTCCTACCGTGAGGTGTTCGCCAACGCCGGTGGTGTACCGGATCCTGGTGCGGCCTATGCGGGCGCCTTCATCAACTACGCGGACGCCGATCTGGCCGACCCCGCGCTGAACACCAGCGGGGTGCCCTGGCACCGGCTCTACTACCGGGACAACTACTCCCGGCTCCAGCAGGTCAAGGCGCGCTGGGATCCGCGGAACGTCTTCCGGCATGCGCTGTCCATTCGCCTGCCGGGGGACAGCGGTTCGTGAACCGGAGGTCGGAGTTCAGAGGATCCGGACCTCCGGTACGTAGACGATCCAGCGACCACCCTGAGCCGTGAATTCCTTTTCCCTGGCCATAATTTCTTCGGCATGGTTCCAGGCAAAGAGTAACGCGTAGTCGGGGTAGGGCGCGGCGAATTCGGCGGCCGGGAGAATCGGGATGTGCGAGCCGGGCATCAGGCGGCCGATCTTGGCTGGCGTCGCATCGTACACACACGGCACCAGCTCGGCATCGATGCCGGAGTAGTTCGTGACCGTCGCGCTCTTCGCAGTAGCCCCGTAACCGGTGACCCGGCAATCCTGATCGCGGAGGTCACGCAACAGGGCGACGAGGTCCGCGCACACCCGTTTGACCTCGCCACCGAGCTTTTCGAACGTTCCGAACTCGCCGAGCCCTCGGTCAGCCTCTTCGGCGATCAGGGCGTCGACCGCCGGACTTGGCTGCCGCGCACCGGAGCGGGCAATGGTGTAGCGGACCTCGCCGCCGTGCACCGGCAGGCGCTCAACGTCGACCAGCTCGAATCCAAATCTCCGGGCGGCGGCACGCACCGAGCGGGCCGAGAACAGGTAGAAATGCTCGTCGTAGATCTGATCGAATGTGTTGCGCTCCACGATGTCACCGAGGTACGGGTCCTCGAAGACGAGAACGCCGCCCGGTGCGAGTAAGGCGTCCACTCCGCGGAAAACCGAGTCCAGATAAGCGATGTGGCAGATCGTGTTCGCGGCATAGATCACGTCGGCCGGACCCTCGACCGCGGCGATCCCGGTGGCAGTGCGTTCCTCGAAGAAATCGGTTTGCACCCGTACTCCCGAGGCCCTGGCGAGATCGGCGACACCCCCGGACGGCTCGACACCGAGATGCCGCACACCGGCGTCCTTGATCACGCCCAGCATGATCCCGTCGTTGCAGCCGATCTCCACGCAGAAGGGATCCGTCCCGGCCAGCTCGGTGTCAAGCAGCGTGCGCGCGGTTCGCGCGAAATGCTCCCGCATCCTGGACGAGCCCGACGAACGGTACGGGTAGGCATGGTGGAACATGCGGTCCCTGGGGACCTCTTCGAGCAGCTGAACCATGGTGCACGACTCACACACCCCCACCGCCAGCCGGAAGAAGAACTCGTGCTCCAGCTCCTCTTCGGTAGGGAAGGTGTCGGACAACGGTTGACGACCGAAATCGAAGAACTCGCGAACGTCACCACCGCAGATACGACACATAGTTCCTCCGGTGGCCTACTCGTCGAAGATTGCGACCGCACGGGTCCAGCCTGCCCCGGCGCCGGCTACCTTTACCGGGAAGCACGCGACTCGGAAGCCGTACGGCACCGGTAAGGCTTCGAGATTGCCGAGTCGCTCGATCTGGCAGTACTCGCGGGTGCGCCCGGTCACGTGCGCAGGCCAGAGCACCGAGGAATCGCCGGTCTGGCGGTAACGGGAAATAATGTCGCCGAACGGCGCGTCCAGGCTGAACGCGTCGGTGCCGATCACCCGAACACCCAGGTCGAGCAGCAGGTTGACGGCCGGACCGTCGAGGCCGATAAAGGCCGTGAAGTAGCGCTGGGTGCCCGCCCACGCGGACGCGCCCGTGTGGAGCAAGACGATGTCGCCCGGCTCAGGCGTGTACCCGATCCGCGCGATCTCCTTCTCGATGACGGCGGCGCCGACGACCCACGTCTCGCACCCGGTGAGGTCGAGCAGCACGCCGGGGCCGAAGAACCACTCCAGTGGCATCTCGTCGATGTTGCGCGGCCGGCCGTCTCCGTAGTGCGCCCGAGAGCCGTAGTGCGATGGGGCGTCCACATGCGTACCGGTGTGGGTGGTCAGCGTGAGCCGGTCCAACGACAAGAACTCCGACTCGGGCAGGTCGGCCGGGTCGAACTCGACCCCGAAGTGCTCGCGCATCTCGTCGCACATGTGTTCGGCCGCCGCGTGCGGGGACAGGATGTCGTGCGCGACGGGGTCCGGTTCCCACGCCGAGGCATCCACTGCACTGGAGATGTCGACAATCCGCACCGGCTCTCCTCCGCTCGTCCGGCTGTTCGCTTTCGAGCACACCGGCAAGTCCTCGAGCAAGGTTGGAGCGCTGGTGGATCAAGCGACCGGGACTCCTTCTCAAGCGAGGTTCCACGGGCCGGCGCCACGCTGGCGTCGAGGTGCCCAGTCGATCCGATTTCCCGCGGAGTGATACCGGAGAACACCATGCCAGTAGAGCTCATGTCCGTCACCACGGATGGATTGCGCGAACCACTGACGGCCGAGGGGCGCCAGGTGCTCGACGTCCTGCACCCGCAGCTGCCTGCGTTGGCAGCGGAGGCCGCGGACAACGACCGCACCGCCACCTTCCCGGTGCATCTGATCGAACGGATGCGCAAGGAAGGCATACTCGGAGCCACCGTTCCCATCGAGCACGGTGGCCTCGGGCTGTGGTGCTTGCACGACGTCGCGCTGGTGCTCGGCGAGGTGGCCAAGGCCGACGCCGGCGTCGCGCTGGCGCTGCACATGCAGTTCAGCCGTGGCCTGACGCTGAACTACGAATGGCAGCACGGTTCGGCGCCGGCGCGCAGGCTCGCCGAAGGGCTCCTGGGACGGATGGGGGCCGGTGAGGCGGTGGTGTGCGGCGCCGTCAAGGACGCGAGCACGGTCACCGCGCTCACGCCGGCCGGCCCGGGTACCTACTCGTTGACCGGGCGCAAGACGCTGGTGAGCATGGCCGGGATCGCCACCCACTTCGTGGTCTCGGCTCCGGTCTATGTCGAAGGCCGCCCGGTGATGATGGCCGCTCCTGTGGTGGCGCGGCAGTGTCCAGGCCTGAGCGTGCTGGACAACTGGGACGGGATGGGCATGCGCTCGTCGGGCAGCGTCGACATCGTGTTCGACGGATGCCCGATCCCGGAGGAGCACGTCCTGCCGCGTGGCGTGCTCGGTGAGCGCAACGACGCGGCTCTGGCGGGCCAGACGGTCAGCTCGATCACCATGCTCGGTATCTACTTCGGCCTGGCCGAGGCGGCGCGCGCGATCGCCGTGGAGACCTTGCGCCGGAGGGGACGCGTCAAGGCCGCGACACGGACCATGATCGCGCGGATCGACGCCCGGCTCTATGCCGTACAGGCCACGGTGACCGCTGCGCTAGTCAACGCCGACCGGCTCTCCGGTGACCTCAGCGGCGACCTTGGCGAGCGTGGCCGGTCAATGATGACACCGTTCCAGTACGCCAAGATGATGGTCAACCGACTCGCGGTCGACATCGTGGACGACTGTCTGGTCATCGTGGGCGGCGCCGCCTACACCGGTTCTCACCCACTGTCGAGGCTGTACCGGGACGTGCGGGCGGGCGGCTTCATGCATCCGTTCAACTTCATCGACGGCGTCGACTACCTCAGCGACCAAGCGCTCGGAGAGAACAGTCATGGAAGCGCGTGAACTCGCGGTGGAAGGTGCGTTCGAGTTCGTCCCGGAAGTCTTCCCCGACGACCGTGGCCTTTTCGTGTCACCGTTTCAGCACCCGATCTTTGAGGCCGCGGTCGGTCACCCACTCTTCCCGGTGAAGCAGACCAACCACAGCAGGTCCCGATGTGGAGTGATCCGCGGCATCCACTACACGGTGACCCCGCCGGGGACGGCCAAGTACGTGTACTGCGCGCGGGGCAGGTCGCTGGACATCGTGGTAGACGTCCGGGCTGGATCGCCGACCTATGGTTTCTGGGACGCTGTTCTGCTGGACCAGAAGCACTTCCGCACGATGTACTTCCCTGTCGGCGTCGGCCATGCCTTCCTCGCCCTGGAGGACGACACCGTCATGGTCTACATGCTGTCCGGGAGCTATGTGCCGGAGCACGAGCTCGCCGTGTCGGCCCTCGACCCGGCACTCGGTTTGCCCATCCCCACCGGCTTCGTGCCGATTCTTTCCGAGCGGGACAGCGCCGCCCCGACCATGGAAGCCGCGAGAGCGGCCGGCGCACTGCCGGACTACGTCGCCTGCGTTGCCGCCGAAGAGGTCTTGTGGCCCCGGCAGTACCTCCGATGATTGTTTCGGGAGGAGCCGTGTCGAACCAGGCCTGCCCGGCCCCGGCGAAGGTCGCCGTGCTCGGCGCCACCGGCAGCGTCGGCAGGCAGGTCTGCCTTGCGTTCGCGGAGCGGGGTTGGGAGGTCCTCGGAGTGGCCCGCTGGTGGGCGCCGCACGTTGCCGACTACCGATTCGTCGCCATGGATCTCGCCGCGACCGACCCGCGGCAAATCGCCGATCTGCTCGGCGACGGCCCGGTGGAAGTGGTGGTCAACGCGGCAGGCGGGTGGGGGGACACCGAGAAGGAGATGACGTATTCGCACGTCCGCCTGGTCGACCGGCTGCTGGAGGCCGTCGCGATGCTTCCGCAACGTCCGCGGCTCGTGCACATCGGTTCGGTCCACGAGTACGGCCCCGTTCCCCGGGGAACCTTGCTGCATGAGGAGGTCCCGCCGCATCCGATTACCCCGTACGCCCGGACCAAACTCGCGGTGTCGCAGGCGGTTCTGCGGGTGGCGCGAGCACGAGCGGTGAACGCGGTCGTGCTGCGGGCGGCGAACATGTCAGGGCCGTACCCGCCCCGGGAGAGCTTCTTGGCGACACTGATCGGCAGGCTGCACGCCGCACGGGCCGCCGATCAGGTTCTAGAATTGAACATCGCCGACGCCCGGCGAGACTTCATCGACGTCCGGGACGTCGCCGCCGCGATCGTGCGGGCCGGCGAGGCCCCCGTGGACGGCCGCGTCGTCAACGTCGGACGTGGGGAGGCCGTGCCGATCGGTGCCTTGGTGGAGTGGCTCATCGAGGCGGCCGAGTTCCCTCGCAGCATGATCACGTACCGACACCAGCGGGTGGAGAGCAAGGGCGGCGATTGGACCCAGCTGGACATCCGTCTCGCCCGTCGGCTGCTGTCCTGGGAGCCGCGGATCAGCCTGCGAGATTCGGTGGGTGCGATGTGGCAGATGTCGGACCGTGCAGAAAGTGTGTAAGGACGGTGTCTGCCTGGTGCGCCGATCGGGCCGGCTCGCCTTTGCCGACGACCTCCCGCAGGGCATCGATCACCTTGTCCTGAACGTCGGTCTGCAGCGACGGGTACATCGGCAGGGAGAAGATCTCGTTGGCCAGCCACTCGGTGACCGGCAGCGAAGCGTTGGCGTACCCCAGGTGCGCGAACCCGGTCATGGTGTGCACCGGCCAGCGGTAGCTGACGTTGAGATGGATGTCGTAGGCCGTCAGCGCCTCCAGGATCCGGTCCCGTTCGGGGTGGCGAACCACGTACAGGTAGTAGACGTGATCGTTGCCCTCGGCGATCGCCGGCAGGGCGAGATCCGGGAGGTCACCGAGCCCGTCCCGGTAGCGTCGAGCGACCGCCCGCCGCCCGTTGATGTAGTTGTCGAGCCTGCTGAGCTTGCGGCGCAGGATCTCGGCGTGTACCTCGTCGAGCCGGCTATTGTGCCCAGGGGTCTGGACCACGTAGTACTGCGTTTCCATCCCGTAGTAACGCAGGCGGCGCAGGTTGCGGTTGACCTGCTCGTCGGAGCTGATCGTGGCACCCCCGTCGCCGTAGCCGCCGAGGACCTTCGTGGGGTAGAAGGAGAATGCCCCCGCATTGCCCATCGTCCCGGCGATCCGCCCGTGGTGGTGTGCGCCGTGTGCCTGCGCGCAGTCCTCGAGCACCATGAGGCCGTGCTCGGCGGCGAGGTCTAGCAGCGGGGCCATGGCCACGCACTGGCCGTAGAGGTGCACCGGCAGCAAACACCGGGTCCGGGGGGTGATCGCGGCCCGCACCTGGTCGGTATCCATGAGGTAGTCCTCAGGGCGCACGTCCACGAAAACCGGTGTCGCGCCGACGGCGTCGATCGCCACCACGGTCGGCGCGGCCGTGTTCGATACGGTGATCACCTCGTCGCCGGGGCCGATTCCCAGCGCCTGCAGGCCCAGCGCGATGGCGTTGGTGCCGTTGTCGACACCTACGCAGTGCGGCAGGCCGTGGTAAGCGGCGAACTCCTGCTCGAAGCAACGGACGCTCTCGCCCAGCACCAGCTGGCCGGATTCGAAGACGGTCCCCACGGCGTCCAGGATGTCGGCACGCTCATGGTGATACTCCTCCAGATAACCCCACACGTAAGTGGACACGTGGTCTCCCCTGAGACGGCGATATCGGTCTATGCCGGTGTAAGCAGCCGGATCGCGTCGAGGCCCGGGTCCGAGCGCAGGATCGCCTGCTGCAGGCGCTGCAGGCGCGCCGATGGTTCGATACCGAGCTCGTTGACCAGGGTCTTGCGTAGTTTGATGAAAACCTCCAGCGCCTGGCTCTTCCGGCCACAGCGGTGGAGGGCGAGCATGAAATGACCGCTGAAGTTCTCGTGCATCGGATAGAGAGCGGTGAGCATCGACAGCTCCGCAAGCAGGTTCGCCTGCCTGCCCAGGCGCAGATCGGTCTCGATTCGAGCCTCCAGCACACCGAGCCTGCTCTCCTCCAGCCGGGCCACCTCCATTCCGATCCGCAGCCCTGCATGCACGTCCACGAGCACTTCCCCCCGCCACATGTCGAGGGCCTGGCGCAACAGTGCCGACGCGAGCTCGAGGTCGGAGTGCGCAAAGGCCTTTTTGCCGCTGGCGGCGCGCCGTTCGTAGACGTACATGTCGACGTCACCGGGGTCCACGTCGAGCAGGTAACCGCCGTAACACGTCCGGAGCACATCCTTTGCGGGATCGTTGTCGTTCGAGCCGAGTGCGGCGGCGATCCCGCGCCGGACCTGAAGGATGTAGGTCTGCAGCGTGGTGAGCGCGCTCGCCGGTGGTTTCGTGCCCCACAGCTCCTCGATGAGGGACGACACGGTCACCACCGAGCCTGCCTGTAAGGCCAGTAGCGAGAGAACCTGGCGCGGCTTGCGGGCGACCGGCGTGATCGACATGCCGTTTTCGCGTGCTTCGAGCGGTCCAAGGATCTTGATCTGCATGGCTGTGTCTCCGATCCCGGTCAGCTTCTGAGATAGATAGCGTCCGCACTAAGTTTTCGTAGTAATGGGTATGGTTTGCACAATAGGTCCTCCTTGCGGGAATTAACGGGATACCTCCGGGGTATCGGCGGGCGAGCACCGGACTCCGGATCGGGTCGGGCCGCCATAGACGGCAGGCCGACGAACTCGATTCTGGCTCCGATTTCCCGAAAGAGCGACTTCTGAATGGCCACCTGTTCCGGTTTATTTTTTCTTACTCCTTACTGGCTTGGTGGCCTGTTGGATGTCTACGCATGGTCGCCTTCTACTCGCCTCGGTTGTCCCAGTGGGTGGTTCAGGGCCCTTCGACGTGCCCAGGTGCCGGGACAACCCCAACGTTGCTGGCCGGAGCGCCGCTGTCGAGGGTTGACCACGCCACCACGGTGGCGGGTACACCGGTCAACCCCCATGGGCACCAATGTGATCGGAATTTCCGGACGCCACACACCGCGAAGCGGCCCGTCGTAGTCGGTGGCCGCACGACGATTAGGGAAGGACGGCCTGCCCCCAAGGGTCCCGATGTCCCCGGCGAGGTTCCGGCACCGGCGCGGCCTCTCGCTATGGCTTGTGACCGGTACGCTCCTCGTGGCGGGTAGTAGCCGTGTTTTCGGATACGCCGAGCACCGGCGCCTGCAGAGCAGATGTCGGTAAGACACACGTCGAGGAGGTGGCCAGAGTCGCTATGGATGACACCGAGGACACCCCCGGTGTGGAAGATTCGCGCAACGCTGGGGCCGAGCTGCGCCGGTTGCGTATTGAGCGGAAACTGTCGCTCACGGCGCTTGCGGCGAAGGTGAACTACAGCAAGAGCTATTTGAGCAAACTCGAAAGCGGGGAAAAGCGGCTCACCTCTGAGGTGGCGCACAGCGTTGATGAGATCTTGGGAACCGGCGGCATGCTGGCCGCCCTCGTGCCCGCGCGAGGGGAATCAGACATCGATCTGTGCCCGTATCCCGGGCTGGCCGCGTTCGGCCCCGAACAGGCCCGCTGGTTTTTCGGCCGAGCGCAGGTCACCGCTGATCTGGTCGCCCGGCTCGATGAACGCCTCGGTGGAGGCGGGCCGTTGGCGCTGGTGGCCCCCTCCGGCGCGGGCAAATCCTCGCTGCTAGCCGCCGGGCTGATCCCGGCCCTGGCCGGTGGAGCATTGCCGGGCTCGCGCAACTGGCTGGTGGTGACCGCCACTCCAGGTGCACATCCGCTGGCAGCCCTGGTGGACCGGGTGGTCGCCGTGACCGGGGCCGACCCGGCTGTTGCGGCTGTGGTCGCTGGTGATCCGGACCGATTCGCCACATTCCTCAACCAGGAGGTAACCGACGGAAAACCGCACAAAGCACCCAGGTCACCGCGGATCGTGCTGATCGTCGATCAGTTCGAAGAGATCTTCACCGAATGCCGGCAGGAGACCGAACGCCAGGCGTTCGTTGCCGCGCTGGATTCCGCGGCGCACAACGCGGCGGCGCTGGTCGTACTCGGGGTGCGGGCGGATTTCTACGGCCAATGCCTGGGCTCCCGCGCCGTGTCGGCCGTGCTGCAGGGGCACCTGCCGCTGGAACAGATGAGCGCAGGCCAGCTCCGCGAGGTCATCACTCGCCCGGCTCAGACCGAGGGCCGGGGCCTGGAGCCGGGACTGGTCGAGCTGCTGCTGCGGGATCTCGGGTTAACCGACGATGCCGACGCCGATGCGGCCGGCTATGACCCGGGGGCGCTGCCACTCCTGGCGCACGCGCTGCGGACGACCTGGCAACAACGCGACGGCCAGATGTTGACGGTGGCCGGCTACCGGCGCACGGGCGGGATTCGCCAGGCGTTGGCCACGACTGCCGAACGCTCATATACTCGGTTGACCCCAGCCGAGCAGCAGGTCGCCCAGCAGGTCTTCCTACGCCTGGTCAACGTGAGTGACCAACGCGCAAGCGGGGATACCCGCCGCCGGTTACCTCGGGCATGGCTAGTCGAGGCACTGCCGCTGCCGGAGTCTGCCGACGCGGTCGACATGGTGCTGGAGATCTTTGGCCGGGCGAGGTTGCTCACCTTTGACACCGCCAGTGTGGAGATCACCCACGAGGCGCTGCTGCGCGCCTGGCCACGACTACGCCAGTGGATCGACACCGACCGCGCTGGCAACCTGATCCGCCAAGAACTCGAAGACGCCGCCGCTGGGTGGGACCGGGACCGCCGCGATACCGCTGGGCTGTACCGGGGAAGCCGCTTGGAAGCAGCCCGCAGCTGGGCGACCTCGAAGTCGCATGAGACCGACCTGAGCGCCGCTGCGTCCGCATTTCTCGCCGCGTCCACAGCACAGGAACGCCGCACCGTCAGGCTGCGCCGCGCGGTGCTCGTCGTGCTGTCCGGGCTGGCACTGATCGCCTCGGGAGCCGCGGTCGTTGCCCTTCAACAAAGCACCACCGCACAGCGGGAACGCGACACCGCGACCCTCAACCAGATCATCTCCCAGGCTGACCGGCAGCGCAGCACTGACGTATCCTTGGCTGCGCAACTCGACCTCACCGCCTACCGCATGCGGCCGACTCCGGACCTCTACACGGCCCTGGTTACCGATGCGAACGCCGCCTTATCTACTCCGCTGACCGGCCACACCGACTCGGTCAGAGGGGTGGTGTTCAGCCCTGACGGGCGCACCCTGGCCACCACCAGCGCCGACCGGACCGTGCGGCTGTGGAACGTCGTCAACCCAGCCAACCCCACGCCCCTGGGCCCACCCCTGACCGGCCACACCGACACCGTCGGTGCGGTGGTGTTCAGCCCTGATGGGCGCACCCTGGCTACTACCAGCGACGACCGTACCGTGCGGCTGTGGAACATGACCGACCCAGCCCACCCCACACCCCTGGGCCCACCCCTGACCAGCCACACCGACATCGTCTACTCGGTGGCCTTCAGCCCTGACGGGCGCTTGTTGGCCAGCGGAAGCAGAGACCAGACCGTGCTGCTGTGGAACGTCACCGACCCAGCCCACCCCGCACCCCTGGGCCCACCCCTGACCGGCCACACCAACACCATTCGCTCGGTGGCCTTCAGCCCTGACGGCCGCTCGTTGGCCAGCGGAAGCTCCGACCAGACCGTGCGGCTGTGGAACGTGAGCGACCCAGCCGACCCCACACCCCTGGGCCCACCCCTGACCGGCCACACCAATACCGCCGGCGTGGTGGTGTTCAGCCCTGACGGGCGCTCGTTGGCCAGCGGCAGCGCCGACCAGACCGTGCAGCTGTGGAACGTCACCGACCCAGCCCACCCCACACCCCTGGGCCCACCCCTGACCGGCCACACCAACTACGTCACCGCGGTGGTGTTCAGCCCTGACGGGCGCACCCTGGCCACCGCAAGCAACGACCGCACCGTTCGGCTGTGGGGCATTCCCTCTGCGCTGTTGACCGGCCACACCAGCACCGTGGACGCGGTGGTGTTCAGCCCTGATGGGCACACCCTGGCCAGCGGCAGCGCCGACCGGACCGTGCGGCTGTGGAACGTCACCGACCCAGCCCACCCCACACCCCTGGGCCCACCCCTGACCGGCCACACCAACACCGTTCGCTCGGTGGCCTTCAGCCCCGATGGGCGCTCGTTGGCCAGCGGCAGCACCGACCAGACCGTGCGGCTGTGGAACGTCACCGACCCAACCCAACCCACACCCCTGGGTCAACCCCTGACCGGCCACACCGACACCGTCAACGCCGTAGTGTTCAGCTCCGATGGGCGCACCCTGACCAGCGGCAGCGCCGACCAGACCGTGCGGCTGTGGGGGATGAACGTCGACCAAGCAATCCAGCGAATTTGTGCCACCGCCAGGAACACCCTCCCGCCCGCGAAGTGGGAGCAGTACGTTTCCCCGGACCTACCCTATCGCCCACCCTGCCCGTGACCTGCCACAAACCGCCCCCAACAGCTCGTCATGCTCAGCCGTCACAGGGCATATGACTGCCCGCTGATGGCGGGAGGGCAGGTTCGGCGAGGCAGATCATCTCGGTCGGAGCCAGTACGGCGCGGGTCAGACCGTCGACCATGTTCGCGATCTTCAACGGTGCGTCTGGGCCCATGACAATGTGCAAGCCGAGCACGGGCGGTCCGCTCTGGGCGGCTCGTGCCCTCATCTCGCGGAAGAAGTCGAGCGCGAAGTCCCGCCGGTCACGTTGGGACTGCACCGTGAGGCCGGTCTTCGCGAGCAGTTCCCGGTAGTACTCCGGTTCGGCGACGAAGCTGGTGGCAGAGGTAGCGGCCCACGGCACGGGAAAGGTGATGTCACCTGGCCCGACGCGCATCACGTCGTAGATACCGAAGAGCCCTCCGGGCACCAGAACTCTCCGGACCTCGGCGAACAGGGCCGCCTTGTCGGCAATGTTCATCCCGACGTGCAGCATGCATGCGCGGTCGAACGAGCCATCGGGAAACGGCAGTTCTGTCGCGCTGCCTTGGCGGAACCGGGCGAGATCCGCGAGTCCGGCTCGATGGGTGAGCGAGGCGGCGACCTGCACGTATTCCATGGTCAGGTCGAGACCGGTCACTTCGACAGCATGCTGACGAGCCAGATAACGGGCAGTACCGCCCAACCCACTGCCCACGTCGAGCACCCGCAACCCCGGTCGGAGGTCGAGCTGGTTGACCAACTCCACCGTGGCCGACCGGCCACCAATATGGAACTCGTCGACCGGTGCCAGTTGATCGAGATCCAGGTGCTCAAGGTCCGCACCGATCGTCGTCAGCAGGTCAAGAACCTGCTGCTCCAACCCTCCGCGCGAGTAGTGCTGCGCGACGGCCTGCTCGTTCATGCCACCACCTCCGGTGCACATGATGCCCGATAGGCTCAGTACAGACGTCGCATTCCGGATCCGACCGTGTCCACCAGGCCACTCAGGTGTGAGCACGAACACGCAGCGGGCCGCGACGATCTGGCGGTGTTGGTCCCCGGGCTGCCGCACACCGACGAGATAGCACCGATCAGCAACCTCGCCCGGCCGCCGGACGCCTGCCCGTGATCCGGGCTATATCGTGCAGAGTGTGACTGTGAATGTGAGCAGTGGCTTCCCCGCCGACATCGGCCTGGAGGTCACCGAGCACGGTCAGGATGCACGCGTCGTCACTGTCATGGGCGAGGTGGATGCGCTGACCGCACCGGAACTGGCCACCTTCTTGACTGCGCAGCTGACTGTCGCCCAGGTCGTGGTGGTACACCTCGATGGGGTGCGGTTCCTGGGTTCTGCCGGGCTGTCCGTGCTTTTCGAGGCCAATGACCTCGCTACCCAAGAAGACCGTGAACTGTGGCTGGTGTGCAACTCCCGGACCGCAAACCTGGCGCTGGACGCCACCGGACTGCGGGAGCACTTCACCTTCGCTGACAGCGTGCCGGATGCTCTGAAGAGCTGACCCTGACAGGCGCGGCCCGCCGGCGGCCGAAGACAGCCAGGCGGTAGCAATGCCCGTCCCTGCCGTCAAGGCAGGGTCAGATGCAGCCGTACGGTCGTGCCGCCCGGATCGCTGTGCAGTTCGACGAGATCGCACAACTGGCGGGCCAACCACAGCCCTCGTCCGCGCGCGGTGAAGCCGGTAGGCAGGCGCCCGGCCAAGGGGTCGCGCAGTCCAGCACCGGTGTCGCTGACCTCGCACGATATCTGCTGCGGATCGGTCCAGACCCGCAGCAGGCCTGACCCACCGCCGTGATTGATCGCGTTGGTTGCAACCTCGTCGACCGCCTGCACAAACTGCTCGGCGGCGTGTACGGCCGCTCCAGCCCACGTGACGTAGGAGATCACGAACCCGCGCAAGGTGGACAGCTGGCCCACTCCGGCAAACTTCAACCGCAGGGCTGATGGGGGCGGATCCGGCAAGGGCGACTTGTCGGATTCGGCGTTGAACACCGCCGGGTCGACGTAGCTGGGGCTGGGCCAGGAACCTCCGTCGACCACCAGCTCCGGATGGGTCCGAGCGACCTCCGCGACGACATCGGACTCCACGAGGCGGGTGTCGTAGGTGCACACCAACGCGGCGTTGACCCGCGCCAGTGCGGCATTGACAAGTGACTCGTATCGAACCCACTCCTTGCTCTCCCGCCTGGTGCGGGCAGTGCACATCGGGTCTTCGATCATCCGCAGCCGCTGCCCGCCCGGCGCAGCCGCCTGCACGGTGTGGTGCAGCGCCGCCAACGTCCGCACCGGATGCCGGTACCACTGGCTGCTATCACAGAACGCCACGTGGCGGGCGTCGGCACCCAGCGCCACCTGCAGCCAGCCGGTATTACGGCTTGTGGTTGCGACTCGGATCGGGTCGCCGCGGTCCAGGCCATCCCGAATGAAGGGAACAGTGGCCGCGAGGAACTCCTCCTCAGACCCGTACAGCAGGCCCTGATGCGTCAATGGCCCTCCATTCTGATCGATATCGACACTGCTCAACGCGCCGCCACGCATCACCACCGCTCCCTAGCTGACTACCGGGCATGCCCGGACGCCGACTTTCCCAAACGCCGGTGCAAGGACGACCCCGTCCGGCGGACCTCAGCTCCGGGGTGGCTCCGAGAACTCGTCCGAGGTTAGTCGGTCATCAACGGGGGCGCCGTCCTCCGCGGAGATGCCATCGGGATGGCCGGCCGGTGATGCGCTGTGGGACTACAGAGGGATCCGCAGCGTTTGCCCCACCCGGATGAGGTCCGGATCCGCGACGACGCCCCGGTTGACTTCGTAGATCCGTCGCCAGCCGCCGGACACGTCACGAGCAGTAGCGATCGACCAGAGGGTATCCCCGGACACCACCATGTACTCCAGCATCGGACCCGTTGAGGTCGGTGGACTGCTGGGGGTAGCCGGGGCTGCCGGCTCCTCCGGCTCCGTTCGGGTGGTGGTGATGTCCCCGGCGTGTTTGCCGCACACCGGCCACGCACCGATACCCTGTGATACCAGGACCCGCTCGGCGACGGCGATCTGCCGTTCCCGGGTGGCATTCGCGGGGTTACCCACGCCACCGTTAGCGCGCCACGTCGAAAGCTTGAACTGTAATCCGCCATAGTAACCGTTGCCGGTGCTGATGGCCCAGTTTCCCCCAGATTCGCACTGCGCGATTGCATCCCAGTTCACGCCCGGCGCAGCGGCTGCGGGACCCGTGAATAGGCCACTCCCGGCCACGGAGACACAAGCTGCGGCAACAACACCGAGGGAGGGATTTCGGCTGGGCGCTCTGTGCTTACCCCGGGACACTGTGGTCGCTCTGTGCTTACCCCGGGACACTGTGGTCGCTCTGTGCTTGCCTCGGGACACGTTGACTCCGTTTCCCGGTCACCGAAAAGGTGCCGAAGGGGGCGTAGGTTGCGCCGATATCCCCTCGCCACGTTCACGGCTACGGAGCCGTTGGCCCTTTTTCAGCGCAGAACGATGATGCTGACTGCGCTCCAGTTACGAGATGTCGTGAACCGTCTGCGGGTATTCAAACTGGCGCCGGGCATCTGGCGCCTAGGGCCGAGAGGCCGGTCGAGGATATGCGGGGATTGGACCGGGGGAAGGGGGTGGAAAAGTTCCGCACCCAATGTCAAGCCGCGGTTCCTGCAAGTCACCCTCCCACGCAGGGCACGGAATGCGGGTATCACTCGGCGATGATCGCTGGCTGACTGACCCTTATCGGTCACCGGTACCTACCTCCGCGGTAACCCCCTCCTGCTGGTGTTGCTGTTGACCACTCGCGGCAAGTGTTACCGACAGCGATCGACGAGGCTAGCCTGTCCACTCTTTTGCAGCAATATTTCCACTCACGCGAGGCGCAATGCAAACGAAGAGTTACGAAAAGGGAAACGCCACCGCTGGCCGGCGGCGTGGATGTCCATCGCCACAGATTGGCCGCTCCGCTCGTAGATCAGCCTTCGAAGCCGGGGAGCCCCGGTATGAGGGGCGGGGTCGGCGTCACCTCGCTAGGTGCTGGCCTGTCGGAGGTCTTGCTTGGACTCTCTTCAACGTCGGCATCATCGTCCGGGGTCGTGGTGCTGGTGGTCTCGGGAGCCTCGGTGGTCTCGGTGGTCTCGGTGGGTGCCTCGGACGCCGGCACTGCCGGACTGTTCGACACGGGCGGGGTTGCCGGCTTGCGCGGTCCGGGCTGGTCGGTGACTACCCGTCCGATGGTCGTGCCGTTGCCATTACCACCAACGGTGCCGCCACTGGCCCACTCGAAGCCAGTGATGACCATCATGGCCAGCAGGAAGGCGCCGAGTGCCCCCGCTACCATCGCCCCCCACCGCAGCGTGGCAAACCGTCGGGAGTGGTCTGCGACCTGCGGTTTGCGGATACCGTCGGTGCGCTGCTCATCGCCGAGCGGGGCGTTCACCGCCTCGGGGTAGACGCGCTCGATCCTGGACCTCCCCTGGGAGGCCGGCAACGGCCGAGTCCGGTGAGCGAGAGACCGAACCCTTTCCCGGCTGCGCTCCAGGGATGCCTTGTACAGGGCGGTGCCTACGGTGGTGATCACACTGGCTGCCGCGGCCCCGATGAGGGTGCCGGCAGCGCCGAGCTCGGAACCGAGCACGGCAGCAGTCACCGCAGCCAGGGCGGTTGCGGCGACGTGGGTCAGGTTCAGGTCGATCTTGCGGCTGGTGTCGTCTGGACTAGTGGGCGAGTGCGGCGCAGTCATAATCTCCGGTATGTCGCGGGTCTAGATCATCAGTGGTCAGTGGTCGGGACGTCGATCCTCGGCTGGCTACGGTATCCACGGGACCCGGCCATCCCCAATCGGGGTAATTACCGCAGGAGCGGCACAGCAGTGCGAGTCAGTCGACCGCAGTCGCCTCCAACTCGATCATGAGCTCGCGGAAGGCGAACCGATTTATACCCAGAAGTGTCATCGGCGGACTCACGCCGGTCTGGCCGAGTCGCGTCCGCAGAACCTCATAGTGCGTAAGTGCCTCATGGCTGCGCATGTCACCTTCGTGCTGGGGTGTACCGTCAGCGTCTATGGCGGTCTGTCCTGCACAGATCAGTTCCCGCCGTTGACCCTCGATGATCTCAGCTTGGTTGAATCCGAAGTTCAACGACCAAGACCACGGAGTGACCGGTGTCCGCTCCGTTTCGCCTCCCTGGCGGTAGCAAGATACTCAAGGACTAGACGGCATTCCAGCAGATTTCCGCATTACCCGGGTGTTCCGGCACGAGGTGTGGGAGCTGCCGGCCGGAATCTGGTCCACTGGCTTTAGTGGTGATCTCAGCCCACACGGTATTGCCGTCGGGCTGGACGTCGACGCCCCATGCCGTGGTGAGGGTATCCACCAGTTCCAGTCCCCGACCGCGTACCTGACCCAGCGGGTCGGTCGAGCGCTCCACCGGTCCGGGAAATCCCACCGGTGATGAATCCCGCACCGCTATTCGCAAACCTTGCGGACCCCGCTCCAGGGTCAAGCCGACACCGGTGCACGCGTGTTCGACCGCGTTGGCCACCAACTCACTGACCACGAATTGGGCGGTATCCTGCGATTGCTCGTCGACCTGCCACAGCGGACACATCTCGCGGACCAGCCGCCGAGCGGTCGCCGGGGCGCCGGCGTCGAAAGGCAGCTGCACCCGTACCCGAACCACCGGAGGCCGCAAGTCGATCGCGGCCTGGGCCTCGAGCAGCAAGTGATACACCGGTACCAGTGCCGACACCCGGCGGGCCGCCAGCGCCTGAGCCATTCCCGGCTCCGGCCGGCACAGCGCGAGTTTCGCGGCCGGCCAACCGCCACACTGGGTCAGCACCGCGGGAAAAATCGTCACACACGACGCGCGACCCACAGAGAAACCGTCGAGGTCGACCACCACACGGCCGTGATCGGTCAGTTCCTTGGTCAACGCCCGGCGCAGCTCCGTCCCGGTGCGTATCGTGAGCAACCCCCGCGGGTGCACCACAACAACCTGCCCGTGACGGTAAGCCGCTATATCGAGCGCGGAACCCATCGACCTCCCCCCTCCGCCTACACTGCGTGCCGAGGCGTGCGCGTAGAGCTTACGGCTCTGCGCAAGAGCGTTCGTCCGAGAACGACATAAAGGACTTTCGGGATAGCATCCTCGCGCCCTACCACCATGGCTCGTCGTTGCCGATGTCAGGATTTCCTGACGCCCTGGTTGACGCACATAGCTGAGCGTGTACGGTCCGAGCTCGACTGTAACGCCCGGGGGGAGGAGTCGGCCCGTGACACGCGAGCAGCTTGAAACCATGCCGCCGCCACTTGGTGGACACATGGTGACAGCAACATTGAGCTGTCCCCGACCGAACACGACGGTGTGCACGGTGACCGGAAGGATAGACCTGGTGACCGCGTCGGTGCTGTCCGACACGCTGATCGAAGCGGTCCATGATGAGCGGCCGCATCTCGTGATTGACCTGTCCGCCGTCGATTTCGTGGACTCAGCCGGTCTGCACGCTATCTTCGAATCCCTCGACAGGTACGACATCGACGGTCACGTCGCCGTGGTGGTCGACTCGAACTCTGAAGCCGTCACCCCGTTGGAAATCGCGGCGCTGGATGAGTTCCTCGACCGGCATGGCGATCTCACCCGAGCACTGCAAGCCTGTGCCAGGGCTTCGATCTCCGCTGCTGGACGCCACCGAGCAAAGGTCATGGACTAGCCTCGCGATCCGCCGGAAAGTCGGTCATCCAGCGGATGTGTACAGCTCAGATTCGTCTCTACAGTCACGGCTGCGCACACCTGCGATGAGTGGCGAGCCAAGGGGCTGACATGGGCACAAGCGGATCTGAGGTTGACTGGCAGCAGAGCCAGGATGCACTTCGTGACGAGGTTGCGCGGGTGACGGCCCTGCTGCGATCCATCCAAGACCCGGGGGCTCCGGCGGTGGGCCAGTGGAACCTCGGTGAGGTGGCCATGCATCTCACGCAGGTCTGGATCGCCGTGCCCGGCCTAGCACGACGGGACCTCTCGCGGCTCTATGAGGTGATTCCCAGCATCGCCGATGTGGCCGGCGACTCCCTGATGCAAGACATGTGGGAACTGGGTGACCTGACGGTGCTGGGGGTGAAATCTGATTTGGAGCGTGATCCGGCTGTCCTCGCTGACCGCATCGAGCAGCGGGCGCAGGAGTACTTCGGGGGATGTGCAGGACACTCTCCCGATGAGCTCCGTCCGTGGTTCGTCGAAGACACCACCCTTCCGTTATCAGCCCTGACCGGGCACCTGTTGAACGAGACGATCATGCACGGTTACGACATCGCCCACGCAGCAGGTCGCAAGTGGCGGATCGAACCGGCCCATGCGGCCATAGTGGTGCGGCAGTTCTTCGTGCCGGTCCTGCAAGCGCTCAACCCTCGGGTGTTCGTGAACGGTGACAAGGCAGCCGGCCTCTGGGCCACCTATGACGTCCGCCTTCGAGGGCACGACCGGCTCCATTTCGTTTTCGACGACGGGTCGCTCAGAGTCGAAGAAGAGGTGAACTCCGGCCCAGTCGACTGCCATATCTCGGCTGATCCCGCAGCGTTCGTCATGGTGTTCTGGGCCCGCCAGAGCCAGTGGAACGCGATCGCTAAGGGTAAGCTGATGGCTTGGGGCCGCAAGCCGTGGCTGGGGCCCCGGTTCAGGCCCTTGCTGCGCAACCTCTAGTCACTCACGTAGCGCCATTCGACGCCGGCGGATAACGTGACCCGGCCGCATACGTCATCTGCCCGATGTGCAAGGCCTGGATCCGTTCCTAAGGTTACCGCTGCGCAACCCGTTGAGCGACGGACCCCAAGGGGCTGACGTGGTCACAAGCGAATCGATAGCCGACTGGCAGCAGGGTCAGAATGCACTCCACAAGGAGGTGCAGCGAGTGACTGCTCTGCTGAGATCCATCCAAGATCCAAAGCCTCATGCGGTGGGTGACTGGAACCTCGGTGAGGTCGCCATGCATCTCTCGCAGGCCTGGGTTGTCGTGCCCGGCCTGGCGAGATGTGATCTCTCCCGCGCCCATCAGGTGGTACCCAGCCTCGCCGGTGCGGCCGGTGACTCGCTGATCCGGGACATGCGGGACCTGGCCGACACCACCACCCTCGGCGTGAAGTCCGACCCCGAGCGCGATCCGGCTGTCCTGGCCGACCGTATCGACGCCCAGTCGCAAGGGCGCAAGTGGCGAATCGAGCCGGCCCATGCGGCGATGGCGTTGGGACGTTTTATCGTTCCCATCATTGGCGCCCTCGATCCTCGGGCACTGGTCAACGGCGCCAACGCGGCCGGCGTCCAGGCGACTTTCGACGTCCGCATCCGGGGAGGAGACCGCTTCCATTTCGTCTTCGACGATGGATCAGTCCGGGTGGAAGAACCGTCCTCTCGCCGGGTCGACTGCCACATCTCGGCCGACCCGGTGGCATTCCTCATGGTGATCCACGCCCGGCAGGGTCAGTGGAGCGCGATCAGCACCGGCAAGCTGATGGCCTGGGGTCGCAAGCCGTGGCTGGGTCCCCAGCTCAGGGCCCTGATGCGAAACCCTAACCACTCGCACAGCGGCGTACCCTGCCCAGAGTGGCCGAGGGCGCCCAACCGTTCAGCACGCAGCCGCTCATCGCACCGCCGCTCATCGCACAGCCGGCGGATACCCGACTGCTCGGCCGGCCAGAACCCTTCCCGTTCCTTGGCCGATCCCTGGAGCTGGATACGCTGCGGCGGGTACTCCGCGACGTCCGCAGCGCCGGCAGGGCCGCCGTCATGCGCGGTGAAGCCGGGATCGGCAAGACGCGATTGCTCGCCGAGATCTTGGCCCACGCGGAGGAAGACGGCTTCCAGGTCCTCTCGGGTACGACCGACGAGCTGTCTTCCGACCGGCCGCTCGGGGCGCTGATCGAGGCCTTCGGGCTGCAGGCTGACTCGGCCGATCCGGAGCGGGCCGAGATCGGTCGGCTCATCACCGGGCACACGGGCCGGTTATTGCCCTGGGCAACCTCCCAGACGGCCGTTGCCGCCGCGGATCTCGGTTTTCGCATCATCGACGAATCGGTGGCCCTGCTGCAGCGACTGGCTACCGAGGCGCCGGTCGTCGTCGCCTTCGAGGATCTGCACTGGGCCGATCCATCCACCCTGCGCGCCGTCCGGGCCATCGGTCGAGCTCTGCCCGACCTACCGGTGGCGCTGCTGGTCACGCTGCGGCCGTTCCCTGAACGCGCCGAACTGGCGTCGGTGATCGAGGAGTTGGTGAGTCACGGCGCAGCGCAGCTGGCACTGGGCGCACTGGACGATTCAGCGGTCACCGCACTGGCCGAAGCGGTGGCCGGCGGGCCACCCGGGACCGCGCTGCCGGCACAACTCTCGTGGGCGGCGGGGAACCCGCTATTCGTGATCGAGCTGATCAAGGCCCTGCGCGAGCAAGGAAGTCTGGAGGTCGACCACGGCGATGTCACCGACCGCTCGCTGCCCCCCACCTTGCCGCTGACCATCCTGCGGCGGGTGAGCTTCCTCCCGCCGGCGACGTTGGAAGTCCTCAGGGTGGCGGCGGTGCTGGGGCGGGAGTTCTCGGTGGCCGAGCTGTCTATGGTGACCGGCCGCAGCGCGGTCGCGCTGTTGCCCGACCTCGACAGTGCCCTGCGGGCGAGCCTGCTGGCAGAGTCCCCGATGGGATTGGCCTTCCGGCATGAGCTGATGCGGGAAGCGATTTACCACGACCTCACGCCAGTGCTGCGCCAAGGCCTGCATCGGGAGGCGGCGAGGGTCTTGACCGCGGCCGGTGCGCCCGTGGGGCGGGTGGCCGACCACCTGTTCCTCGGAGCGTCGGCCACGGATCCCGAGGCGAGAAGATGGCTGCGGCAGGCAGCTTCCGACGCCGCCCCCCGATCGCTGGCGGTGGCGGTCAAGCTATGCGAGCGGGCATTCGTGCTGACCAGCGCTGACGATCCGGACCGCGAGGCGGTGGCCGCGGAGCTGGCACCGTTGCTGCTTCAGACCGGGCGGCCCAAGGACGCCGAACAGGTCGCTCAGGAGGTGCTGGCCCGCGGTCCCAGGTCGGTCCACGAGGTCGTCCTGCGGCGGGCCCTGGGGGAAGTGCTGTGGGCACTCGGTTGGCTCGAACCGGCCGTCGCCGAGCTCGAGGCGGTCGCCGGGGTCCCCGGCGCTTCGGATCGCGACCAGGCCGGCTCGCTGGCCCTGGCCGCCAACATCAGGATGTTCGTCGGCGACCCGCACGGTGCGTGCACCCAGGCGCAGCGGGCCCGGGCGGTGGGACCACACGACGACTTCGCGAGCTGCCTGGCGTGGGAAACCCTGGCGCTTGCGGCCCACGCCCGCGGCGAAGTGGCCGAGGCGGTCAGTTTGTCACAGCGGGCCGTCGAGATCGCGACCCGCAGCCGAGATCCCCGGGTCGGCCACCTGCACCCACACCTCTACCTCGGGCTGGCGCTGCTGGATGCCGATCGCGCAGCCGACGCCCTGGCGACGCTTCAGCTGGGCAGGCAACTGGGCGAGGAGCGAGGCAACGTCATGTGGCTGCCGTTGCATCACGCGATGCTGGCCTTGCACCGAGCGGTCAGTGGCGAGCTGACCGACGCCGTAGCCGAGGCGGAGGCCGGCCTGGTGCTCGCCGACGAGGTCGGGATCCGCCTGCATGCTCCGCTGCTGCACGGCGTGGCCGCCTGGGTTGCTCTGCAACGGGGGAACCTCACCGCTGGTGAAGCCCACATGGTCGACGCTCAGGGCGAGTTCGCCGCATCGGTCCGCCAGGACTGGCAGCTGACCGCGGTCGCCGGTGGGGTTCGGACGGCTGGCGCCCGATGGCCCCTGGAGTGGGGCCTGTGGACCCAGGCTCTGCTCAGCGAGGCCCGCGCAGACACCGGTCAGGCGCGGGCGCTGCTGGAGGATGCCTGGGAGCTGGCCGCTCCGCTGCGGTTCTGCCTGTCCTACCGGTTCTTGGGACCCGACCTGGTCCGCTTGGCGGTCGCAGCAGGCGACCGGCGGCAAGCGGCAGCCGTGGCTGACGAGATAGCCGACGGTGCCCAGCGCAGCAAGGCGGCGGGGGCTGCCGGGGCTGCACTGCGCTGCCAAGGCCTGGTCGACGACGATCCAGTCATGTTGCTGGCCGCAGTACAGCACTACCGCCAGCTGCCACAGACCATGGAACTTGCCCTGACCTGTGAGGACACCGGCGCGGCACTGCGCCGGGCCGGGCGCGCGGCCGAAGCCGTACCGGTCTTGGAGGACGCCCTCGACTTCTACCTTCGGATCGGTGCGCAACGCGGAGCCGCCCGGGTGGAGGCGACGCTGCGGGGCTTGGGCATCCGGCGCCGAAGGACGGGGCGCGCGCGGAGGCCCTCAGTGGGTTGGGAAAGCCTGACCGACAGCGAACTTGGCGTCATCCGGCTGGCGGCCGAGGGCCTGACCAACCGCCAGATCGGAGACTGCCTGTTCATCTCGCGCCGAACAGTCGGGACCCACCTCGCCCACGTGTTCCAGAAACTGGACATCAACAACCGCTCCCAGCTGGCCGCCGAGGTCGCCCGCCGCCAAGGACAACGATAAGCATCCATGTGGCACCCCAGGACCGCCCGCCGACAGCGATAAGCATCCATGTGGCGGTTGAAAGTTGGGATCGGTCAACTGGCCGATGTTGTGGGGACAGCTGGGGGCGACGATGGGCGGTGGTGAGGCTTCATATCGCTGGGAGTGAAAATGGTTCCGACGCCGCTGAACGTGGTCATCACTGCCGTGCCCGTGGGATTAGCGGCGTTGATCATCGCTGGGATTGCATATGCGGCCGTGACTACGCAAAGGTCGACGCCAGGGATCCGCCCGGCTTGGATCATCGGCGTCTCCGTGACGATCCTGCTCGGCTGGATCGGACTTCTGTTCGTGCTTGCAGCAAGGGGCGCCTTCGCTGCCACACCGGACACATCCAACCCGGCGATTGCCTTCGGCATCGGAATCCCGATCATCTTCGGGCTCTGGTGCCTCGCCGCATCCGACCGGATCCGGATGCTGATCACGACAATCCCTCTGCCCTGGCTCATTGCGGTTCAGCTCTACCGCGTCCTGGGCGTGTCATTCCTTGTCGCATACTTTTGGCAGATCATGCCAGCCGAGTTCGCGCTCCATGCCGGCATCGGAGACACCCTCATCGGCCTAACCGCACCGCTGGTCGCCTACGCGGTCATGAAGAATCTTCGGTCCGCTCGCGTGCTGGCGCGCTCCTGGAACGTCCTTGGCATCGCCGAGCTGTTGCTTGCGGTGATCCTGGGATTTCTCACCTCCCCCTCCGCGTTCCAGCAGCTAGCCCTCTCCATGCCCAATTCCCTGATCACCAGATACCCGTTTGTACTCTTCCCGACCTTCGTCGTGCCCGTGTCGATTCTGCTCCACGCAGCCGCACTATGGCGCTTGAGGTCAGCGGCGATCACCGCTGTTGACAGGGACAGCCGTCCAGCTCGGCCGTCCACCACCGGTGGGTGAGAGATCCGCTGGTCGACGTCCGCGCCGCGACAGATCGGTAACGTTTAGTTACTCTCCCGCGATAAGACAACAGGACTGATCACGCCGTTACGCGGTAGGGAGCCGTGATACGCCTCAGAGTCACCAACTGGCCCCTGATCGGGTCGGCACTTCGTACCGCGCTGTCCTGCGTTCTGCTCGCTTCGCTGCTGTTCGCGGAAGAACTCGTCGCCGCCGCGGCGCCAGAGGACTACGGGCAATACTCGATGATGGACCAGCGCCATGTCGGGGTGTTCTACTCCGGCGGCATCCCCGTGGGGCAGTGGTCGTGGACACCGCTGGGTAATGAGTCGGAAGTGTTGTGGGGCGACCCAACGAGGTGGCCACCGGCCAATGCAGAGCGGTTCATCCGCTCTGGAAACTGGGTATTGCTCGACGGATGGCGCGACCACGGCACTTACTACGTGCAGCGGGTTCACCGGGAACTGATCGGCGGCGGATCCTGCCAGAACTTGGTGCCAGTGCCGTCGGATGGAGGCCGTCAGCACTACGTGCAGTGGACGATCCCACCACAGGCGTACTGCCTCCAGGCCTGGGGAACGATCACTGAGCAGCACACCGGCAAGATCATGGACTTCTTCCATACCCAGGTGTGGTCGCCACCCAGCAGCTGCAGCAACACCTATCTTGGTACGCGAACCTGTATCCGCCAGTGGGAATCGTGGTCGGACAACAAAGACGCTCCCGGTGCGCCGATCACCCGTAAGCTCGAACGCAGCGTGTCACTGGCTCGCGGTGTCGGGATGGGCTTCGTGATCGAGCAGTGGTACCCGCATTATTGGCATGCCGAGCTGCATTCTGAGTGGGCGTGGTAACGCTGACTACGTGCCTTGAACCGGTGGCAGCGGACCGACGCGGCCAGGAAGTTGCCGGCTGACCCTCCGTCTGCGTGCTTGCCCGTAGCGTTCATGTGCCGCCTGCTTGCTCACGCCCAGCGAGTGACCGATCTCGGTCCATGGCGCACCGCGTGTCCGGGCCAGCCGCACCAACCTGGCGCGCCACCGGTCCACCACCCGAGCAAGCGTCTCCACCGCAGTCAAGGCCTCGAGTACCGGTTCCGCCGGGCACCAGTCCTTGTTGGGCTGCTCGCTGCTCACAGCGGTGGGCCGCTCGGTGCTCACCACGGCTGCAGGGGGCCGATCGCTGCCTGCGGCGTCCTGCGGGAGGTATCGCCCGAAGCGCTCAGCGGCGTGCAGTGCCTCGTAGGTCTGCCATGGCAACGGCGTCGATCGAGGCGGTGCGCGTCTGGTGCGCCGCGCCGCGGAAATGGGTTCACCCGGGTCGTTGGAAGTCTCATCCTGAGAGGGAAGCTTCAGATATACCCGGGTGGTGGTTCCCTGCGGGCAGGTGTGCTGCTGGACCAGGTCCGACAGGTAGTTGGCTAACATGAGACCACGGCCGTGTGATTGGCTCGGCTCAGCCGGATCGCGACCGACGAGCGGATCGACGATGTGTTCGGCGTCCCGGACTTCGCACACGAGGTAGCCCAGCTCAGCCCACACGTACAGCGTGCCAGTCGGCCCGGCATGGGCAAGGCTGCTCGCCGTCAGCTCACCGACGATCAGCTTGAGTTCCGCATGATCACCATCCAGGCCGAGGCGAGCAGCGTGGTCGATGGTGAACTGGCGGACGAGCGCCTGGTTGGTGGCGTCGAAGACGATGCTGGAAGCCACCGCTGGCGGTGAGGCCTGGTTGTAGTCGGCGCTGACGCGTTCCGGCGGGTAGCTGGTGCTGGCTCGCTCACCGTTGGCATCAATCAGCAGCGGGTGACCAGCTTCGGCATCGGCGAGGGTCTGTGGGCCCAGACGGTCGGCGTCATACGGGCACAGGATCGTGACAGGTCGCCCCGCGAAGGCGAGGTCGATCAACGCCTCGTGCTGGACACACGCCGGGTATTCCATGGTTGCTCGGGCAGACCACATGGGTTCGGCGATAATCCGGACTCGCCCGCCGGGGTGGGCGTCGGCGAAGGCACGCAGCACACCGGGAATGATCCGTCCCTGATTACGGCCGGCACGAATCATGTCAAGCAGGCGCACCCGCCCGGCGTCGGCGCCCAAGTCGGTGAGGATGAGCCGTAGGTTCGGACCTGGCACGGCGACGGCGACGGGTTCGCCGGCGGCCAACCCGTCGCGAATGAAGGGCACCGTGCCTTTGAGGTACTCCGCGGTGCCGCGGTAGAACAACGCCGGGTGTACGAACTCAGCCGGGTGTACGAACTCAGCGGAGCGAGAACGGACCACACTCACCACCTCGTCTCGATGCGACCAGCAACGTATGCCCGCCGACGCATCGGCAGGCATCATCACCGCGCCTCGCCCCACTGCCCAGAGTAGGTAGTGAAGCGGGCAGTTACAACCCGATTCGGCACGCTCACACTAAGTTGCGGTCAAGAACCTCGGAATTGCCGGTGGCGCGGTGCAGCCTGACGAGGTCTGCCATCTGCTCGGTTGCGTGGTCGAAGAATGCGTCGCTGGGATCGACGCTCCCCACGAGGTGTCCGGAGAGCGCGAAGATCGGGATACGGCTTGCCGCTGAAGTGCTCCGAGAGCCAGTCGATACCCGACAGAGTGGGATCGCCTGAAGCACAATCCGTCCCTGCACGCTGATGTGCATGCCCCAGTCGTCAGGTGCTGCGCTCACGATCGGCCGCGCTGCTGCTCGTCCACGAACGCGGCTGGATCCCCGAGCGGTTTGCCGGATGGCTCGTCGATGCCTGGACGCGACCGCTGTTGGCCTAGGATTTCGCGTCTCACAACGTCCATCGCACCTCGCAGCGGAGGAGAGGCCCATGACGGCGATAGAGGACTTGGTGGACCGCAACGCACTCCGGTCGGGTACCGGCCCCGGCGCGCTGGCGGCCCGGCCTGGCCTGCGCGTCGCGGTGGTGGCCTGTATGGACGCCCGGATCGACCCGGTCCAGCTACTCGGCCTGCAGCCGGGCGAGGCACACGTGATCCGCAACGCCGGTGGCGTCGTCACCGATGACATCATCCGGTCCCTGGCGGTCAGCCAGCGAAAACTGGGAACCACCGAGGTGATGCTGCTGCACCACACCAAGTGTGGGATGGCGACCTTCACCGACGAGGACTTCTGGTCCGAACTTCAGGAGGCCACCGGCCTGCGTCCCACTTGGGCGGTCGGGACATTCCGCGACACGGAATCGGACGTGCGGCAGTCGGTGGAACGGGTTCGGCGGAGCCCGTTCCTGGCGAATACCACCGCGGTGCGTGGCTTCATGGTGGATGTCGAGACCGGCGACCTCGCCGAGGTACAGCCGTCCCAACCGTGAACACGAGGCAACTGATCACCTGGTTCGACGCCCATGCACGTGACCTGCCCTGGCGCAAGCCCGGTACCACGCCGTGGGGCGTGCTGGTCAGCGAGGTCATGCTGCAGCAAACTCCGGTGCATCGCGTCACCGGAGTGTGGACCGAGTGGATGGCCCGCTGGCCCACACCGTCGAGCCTGGCCGCCGAGACACCCGGCGCCGCCGTCCGCGCCTGGGGAAAGCTGGGCTACCCACGGCGGGCCCTGCGGCTGCACGCGTCCGCCGTAGCCATCGCCTCTCAGCACGACGACGTCGTCCCTTCGGATGTGGACGTGCTGCTCACTCTGCCGGGGATCGGTGCCTACACCGCCCGAGCGGTAGCGGCCTTCGGGTACGGGCACCGCGTGCCGGTGGTGGACACCAACGTCCGGCGTGTCGTTGCTCGTGCGTTGCGTGGTAGGGCCGACCCTGCTGCGCCATCCACCTGTCGGGATCTGTCTGATGTGGAGGGTGTACTGCCCCAGGCGCAGCCCGCCCGCTTCTCCGCCGCGCTGATGGAGCTCGGCGCCGTCGTGTGCACCGCTCGCAGCCCGCGCTGCGCCGACTGTCCGGTGGTCGGCGAGTGCGCCTGGATTCGCGCCGGCAAGCCTGCCGGGACCGTCTCCGGTCGACCCGGGCAGCGCTTTGCCGGCACCGACCGCCAGGTGCGCGGATTGCTGCTCGACGTACTGCGCGCAACGGCGAGTCCCGTACCTCGGGCCCGGCTGGACGAGGTCTGGGTCGACGCCCAGCAGCGCGATCGGTGCCTGGACTCGCTGATCGTCGATGGCCTTGTGGAGCAGGCTATCGACGGCTGCTTTGCCTTGCCCGGTGAACGCCCGTGAGCGACCCGGGCCGTGATTCGGCCATCCGGCCTCGCGTCAGCGCGCTGCGAGTGCCGAACCTCAGCGAGATCGACTTTGTTCAGCTTCGCGCCAGGCGGCTGCAACGGCTGCAGGACATGATGAAACTGCATGATCTGCCGGTGTGCTTGTTCTACGACACCGCGAACATCCGCTACGCCACCGGGGTCGACGTGATGGGAGTGTGGACGTCCGGCACCTTCATGCGCTACTGCGTGGTTCCCGCTGACGGCCTCTTCGAGTATAGGAAGTCGATGCACGTCGCCCAGAAGCTAGTCCGAGACGTTCGGCCGGCCTTCACATGGCAGCTCGGTGGCGTCGACCCCCAGGTCAAGGCCCGCGAGTGGGCCCAATCGATCGGCTCGCTGCTCCGGGACTGGGTCTGGAAAATGAGCGGCTGGCCGTGCCAACGGCTACGAAGGCTACGTGATCCCGTATGTCGACGACCACGGCCTTGCGCTCTTCCCCCAGCGCGAGATCCGGGAGAACATGGCCCTCTGTCTGGAGTGCTACGCGGGGAAGGTGGGCGCGCCGTTCGGCGTCAAGCTTGAGGACCAAGTGGTCGTGATGGCGGAGGGCGCAGAACTGCTCTGCACATACCCCTACGACGCCAAGCTCCTGAGCTGATCCCGATACCGGCGAAAGCTAAGTCCGGCTAGCCGTAGGCTGGCTGCATGGCCATCGTGAAGATCAACGCTATCGAGGTGCCGGAAGGCGCGGGTCCCGAGCTGGAACGCCGATTCGCGGCCCGCCACGGGTCGGTGGAGTCCGCCCCGGGCTTCCTCGGCTTCGAGCTGCTGCGCCCCGTAGCAGGTGATAACCGGTACTTCGTCTACACCAAGTGGGAGACCGAGGAACACTTCCAGGACTGGCGCAACGGCCCGGCGATGGAGGCACACTCCGGCGCGCGGGCCAAACCGGTAGCCACCGGCTCCTCCCTGCTCGAGTTCGAGGTCGTGCAGTCAGCCGAGCCTTCTCCCGGTACCCCGGGGTGACTCGGCACCGCCTCGAACCGTGGCGGTGCACACCAACGCGCGACACGGCGTGCACCAGAGCCCGACACGCGCGAAGGGCTGATCAGTCGGCGCTTGGGGCGCTTCCCAGGTCAACCGGTAGCGCGTCGGGTACCCGCAACGGCTTTGGCTCGCCGCGGAACGCCAGCCTGGCGTCCTCGGTCGGGCCCTCGCCGTCCCAGTTCTCAGCATCGACAATGACGATCTGACCCGGCTCGATCTCGCCGAACAGGATCTTCTCCGACAGCTGATCCTCGATTTCCCGCTGGATGGTCCGGCGTAGCGGCCGGGCGCCCAGCACAGGATCGAATCCACGCTTAGCCAGGAACCTCTTGGCCATCGTGGTGAGCTCCAGCTCCATGTCCTTATTACGTAGCTGAACCTCGACCCGGGAGATCATCAGATCGACCATCCTGATGATCTCTTCCTCGGTGAGCTGGTGGAAGACGATCGTGTCGTCGATCCGGTTGAGGAACTCCGGACGGAAATGCTTCTTGACCTCGTCGTTGACCTTGCTCTTCATCCGCTCGTAGTTCGAGCTCTCATCATTTCCTACCGAGAAGCCCAGACCCACAGCCTTGGAGATGTCCGAAGTGCCGAGGTTGGTGGTGAAGATGATCACGGTGTTCTTGAAGTCCACCGTGCGACCCTGGCCGTCGGTCAGCCGACCGTCCTCCAGCACCTGCAGCAGCGTGTTGTACACCTCCTGGTGCGCCTTCTCGATCTCGTCGAAGAGCACCACCGAGAACGGCTTGCGGCGCACCTTCTCGGTGAGCTGACCGCCTTCCTCGTAACCCACGTATCCGGGCGGGGCACCGAAAAGCCGGGATGCGGTGTAGCGGTCGTGGAACTCACCCATGTCGATCTGGATGAGCGCGTCGTCATCACCGAACAGGAATTCCGCCAGCGCCTTGGACAGCTCGGTCTTACCCACACCGGAGGGGCCGGCGAAGATGAACGACCCGGACGGCCGCTTGGGATCCTTCAGACCTGCACGGGTACGGCGCATCGCCTTGGAAACGGCCTTGACCGCCTCATGCTGGCCGATGATCCGCTTGTGCAGCTCGTCCTCCATGCGCAACAGCCGAGTGGTCTCCTCCTCGGTGAGCTTGAACACGGGGATGCCGGTCCAGTTCGCCAACACCTCGGCGATCTGCTCCTCATCGACCTCGGCGACGACGTCGAGGTCACCGGCCTTCCACTGCTTCTCCCGCTCGGACTTCTTCACCAGCAGCTGCTTCTCGGAATCCCGCAGCTTCGCGGCTTTCTCGAAGTCCTGGGCATCGATGGCCGACTCTTTGTCCCGGCGCACCGCGGCGATCTTCTCGTCGAATTCGCGCAGGTCCGGCGGAGCGGTCATCCGGCGGATCCGCATCCGGGCGCCCGCCTCGTCGACCAGGTCGATCGCCTTGTCCGGCAGGAACCGGTCGTTGATGTACCGGTCGGCCAGGGTCGCGGCGGCAACCAGTGCGCTGTCGGTGATGGAGACGCGGTGGTGTGCCTCGTAGCGGTCGCGTAGGCCCTTGAGGATCTCAATGGTGTGATCTACGGGCGGCTCGCCGACCTGGATCGGCTGGAACCGGCGCTCCAGCGCGGGGTCCTTCTCGATGTGCTTGCGGTATTCGTCGAGCGTGGTAGCACCGATGGTCTGCAGCTCACCGCGGGCCAGCATCGGCTTGAGGATCGACGCGGCGTCGATCGCGCCCTCGGCAGCACCCGCCCCGACGAGAGTGTGGACCTCGTCGATGAACAGGATGATGTCGCCGCGGGTGCGGATCTCCTTGAGGACCTTCTTCAGGCGCTCCTCGAAGTCACCACGGTACCGGGAGCCGGCGACCAGCGAACCGAGGTCGAGGGTGTAGAGCTGCTTGTCCTTGAGCGTCTCCGGCACCTCGCCCTTGATGATGTTCTGCGCCAGGCCTTCGACGACGGCGGTCTTGCCGACGCCGGGCTCGCCGACGAGGATCGGGTTGTTCTTGGTGCGCCGAGACAGCACCTGCATGACGCGCTCGATCTCCTTGCCGCGCCCGATCACCGGATCCAGCTTGCCCTCGCGGGCACTTGCGGTGAGATTGCGGCCGAACTGGTCGAGCACCAGCGACGACGACGGGGTGCCCTCGCCACGGCCGGAGCCGGACTCGGTGGGCTCCTTGCCCTGGTAACCCGACAGCAGCTGCAGCACCTGCTGGCGTACCCGGTTGAGGTCGGCACCGAGCTTGACCAGCACCTGCGCGGCCACGCCCTCGCCTTCCCGGATGAGCCCGAGCAGGATGTGCTCGGTGCCGATGTAGTTGTGCCCAAGCTGCAGCGCCTCGCGCAGCGACAGCTCCAGCACCTTCTTGGCCCGTGGCGTGAACGGGATGTGACCCGACGGGGCTTGCTGGCCCTGGCCGATGATCTCCTCGACCTGCTGGCGCACCCCCTCCAGGGCGATCCCCAGCGACTCGAGGGCCTTGGCCGCAACGCCCTCACCCTCGTGGATCAGACCCAGCAGGATGTGCTCGGTGCCGATGTAGTTGTGGTTGAGCATCCTGGCCTCTTCCTGGGCCAGGACCACGACCCGCCGCGCGCGGTCGGTGAACCTCTCGAACATCAGTAGCGCTCCTCACCGGGCGGTCTGGGTGTGCCGGGGCTCTCCCGGTCACCGCACGTTATCCAGGGTGACGGGACCTCCGTCCGGGCGATGTTGCCGCCTAGAGCCGCTTGCGGCACTGAGCATGACAGCGCGGCCTACTACAGTGGTCCCACGGTGCTGAATCCACTGCCAAGAGGTGGAGAAGGGCCGCCGGCGCAGCAGTCAGGGAGTGAGAATGTTCGAAAGGTTCACCGACCGCGCGAGGCGGGTGGTCGTCCTGGCCCAGGAAGAGGCCAGGATGCTCAACCACAACTACATCGGCACCGAGCACATCCTCCTGGGGCTGATCCACGAGGGTGAGGGTGTCGCCGCCAAGGCGCTGGAGTCGTTGGGTATCGCCCTGGAGGGCGTGCGCCAGCAGGTCGAGGAGATCATCGGCCAGGGACAGCACGCGCCCAGCGGGCACATCCCCTTCACCCCGCGCGCGAAGAAGGTGCTGGAGCTGTCGCTGCGCGAGGCGCTGCAGCTCGGCCACAACTACATCGGCAC